>NZ_JBEOVW010000011.1:65233-237804 GCF_040295705.1 Micromonospora sp. NPDC002717
GGGAAGTAGGTGGAGTCCTTGGCTTTGAAGTCGTCTTCTGACATGCCCCAGTGCACCCATTGTGTGCCGTCGCCGGGGCGCCATACGGCGGCGAACTTTCCGTCCTTGATCAGGAGGGTGGTGATGCGGAGTCCTTGTGGGAAGTAGGTGGAGTCCTTGGCTTTGAAGTCGTCTTCTGACATGCCCCAGTGCACCCATTGTGTGCCGTCGCCGGGGCGCCATACGGCGGCGAACTTCCCGTCCTTGATCAGGAGGGTGGTGATGCGGAGTCCTTGTGGGAAGTAGGTGGAGTCCTTGGCCTTGAAGTCGTCCTCCGACATGCCCCAGTGCACCCACTGCGTGCCGTCGCCCGGGCGCCACACAGTTGTGAAGGCATCGGTCATGGTGTCCCCCCTGTCAGGCGGTGGGTAAGGCGGTCGGCTCTATCGCGCCTCCTCTTCGCGTCCCGAGGCGTCTTGGACCCTGGTGGCGGCGGTGGGGCTGGGTCGAGCATCGTTCCCGGGCCGCATTCGGCGCCCATCATGACGAAACCTTCTTCGCCTCTTCCAGTGCCTTCTCGTACTCCTTCTTGGCTACCGTCAGTCTCGCCTGAAGTTCGAGCATGGCGTCGCGCCGCTGCTCGGCGGTTTCACCCGGCCTCACCTGACCCAGCAAAGCCTTGACCGACGGCGTGTTCATGGCTGGGGTGTAAGGGTTTTCGGGATTCAGGAGATGCTCGACATGGTTGAGCGCCATCGAGATGGTCTGGACTCTTTCGAGAGCTTGCAGCAGCCTGTTCTGCGCCTCCTGCTCCGCGGGGCTGAGATCTACCTCGTCCGAATCTGAGTCCATGAGCGCTCATCCTTACCGTGAGGACTGTTCGCAGGCCAATCGGTTGCGGTTGTCGTCCGAGTTTAAGAACTTTTCATCGGATCCACGTGACAACGGCCGTTTGTCCGACGCGGCGACATGAATCCACGGCGGCCCGGGCGCGCGGAGTTCAGGGACGAGCGGCGAGGGGGCCACAGGGGCCCACACGGACCAGCACGCGCAGCGGACCGCCGGATCACCGGCGGCCCGCTGCGTCTCAGCTCGTCGTACCGCTGGGCAGGCCGGCGGTCAGCTCGCGCAGACGGCGTACGCCCGCACCTTCCAGTTGCTGCTGAAGCCGTCCTCGTCCTCCGCGGCGCTGACGGTCACGGTGGTCGAGGTCGTGGGCAGCATCTGGGTCAGGCGCACCTGGCCGTCGCCGCCGAGGATCTCGCCGCCCACTCCGTGCACCCGGGTGCCGGGCGGGCAGGTGGCCACGGCCGACCGGGTGGCGGCGGAGTTGTAGAGGCTGTCGTTGATGACGCGCTGCTCACCGGGCAGCGGGTCGGCGCAGATCGCGGTGGCGTCCAGCCACCACGTGCCGGCGAAGCCGGTGCCGTCCTCGGCACCCGCCACCACGACGCTGTTCTGGTGGATGCGCAAATCCTCCAGGACGACCTCGCTGTTCGACGCCCCGACGACCGCGCCACCGACCCCGATGGCGTGCTTGCCGGGCGGGCAGGACTTCTCGAACCAGTTCGATGTGCCGAAGCTGCTGGGCGCCGAACTGCCGGACACGGTCACCAGACCCGCGGGCGCGGGGGCGCACACCGCGCTCGCCGTGACCGCCCAGTCGCCGCCGACCCCGTTCTCGTCCTCACGGCCGGTCACCGAGTACGTGTTGCCGTCGACCAGCGGTCGCATGATGTCCATGCCGACCTGCCCGAGGCCCGCGCCGGTGATCGCGCCGCCACCACCGATGACCTTGGTGCCGGACGGACACGTCGCGGGCTGCGACTTCGCGAAGGTGTTGCTGGGGCCGGTCGTCGTCTTGATGCTCAGGCCGGGCACCGCCGCCACCGGCCCGGTGAGGACCACCTGGCCGAGCACGAGCGCGCTCAGCGCCGCCCCACCCACGGCGGCCGTCCGACGCGACCACCGGGTGCGGTTCGATCCCTCTCGCATGATGTCTTTCCTTCCTGGGTTGTTCGTAGCGATGACACCGGTAGGAGCGCGGTGGGGTCGGGATGCCAACAGAAACTCCCGAAGAAAAAATTCGGCGGCTTTACTGGACGCGTCGAGGAGCAGCGAGGGACACGGATGGACACGGCGGCACAGGACGACACCGCACTGGTCGAGGCGGTGCGCCGCGGCGAGCGGGCCGGGCTGGAGGGCATGTACCGGCGGTACGCCGACCGGCTGTACACGTACGCCCGGACCATGCTGCGCGAGCCGGAGGCTGCCGCGGACGCCGTGCACGACGCCTTCCTCACCGCAAGCCAGCGCATCGGCCAGCTGCGGGAGCCCGACCGGCTGCGCTCCTGGTTGTACGCGATCGTGCGCAACGAATGCCTCCGGCAGCTCCGGGAGCGGGCCCGCTCCCTGCCGCTGGAGGAGGCCGACGAGCCGGTGGCCGACGCCGCCGACCCGGCCACGGGCGTCAACGCCGAGCAGGTACGCGACCTGGTGCACAGTGCCGCCGCCGCGCTGAACCCGGGCGACCGCGAGGTGGTCCACCTGGCCATCCGCCACGACCTGTCGTCCGCCGACATCGGCGCGGCCCTCGGAGTGCCCGCGAACCACGCGCACGCCCGCCTGTCGCGCGCCCGTTCGCAGCTCGAACGGGCGCTGGGGGCGCTGCTGGTGGCCCGTACCGGGGCCCGGGACTGCCCCACCCTCGCCGGCCTGATCGACGGCTGGCAGGGTCGGCTCACGCCAACCCTGCGCAAGCGGGTCTCGCGGCACATCGAGAGCTGCGCGGTGTGCGGACTGCTCCGACGGGAACAGCTCAGCCCGTCCGCGCTGCTGTCGGCGTACACGGCGCCGGCCTTCCTGGTCGTTGCCGACACGGTGTGGCCGAGGCTGGCCGAGGTCTGCGCGACCGATGTCCTGGCCGGGACGGCGGACACTCCGGCGAGTTCGGTCACGGCCGACCCGGCGACCGATCCGGCGCGTGCGGCGGACCAGCCCTCCGTGGCGGAGGGTGCCGGGCCGGCGGACGGACCGGTCGACGGGCCCGCGCCGGCGGCCGGCGAGGCGGTGACCCCGGCTGACGGGGCGGTGACCCCGGGCGGCGAGACCGTGGCCCCGGCCGGCGAGGCGGCGCCGCCGGACGGTGCGGCCGTGACCCCGGGCGGTGGGGCGGTGACCCCGGGCGGTGGGGCCGTGGCCCCGGGCGGCGAGGCGGTGCCGCGCGGTGCGGTGGTGCCGGGCGGTGCGACGCACCGTGCGGCGGCGCCACGGTCCGGCCGGTCTCGTACCGTTCGGCCCGCCGCCGGTGCGGACCACGCGGTGCGGGCGACCCAACCGGGCCGCGACCCGCGCCGTCGGCGAATGGCCGCGACCACGGCTCTACTGATCCTTCTCGCCGTCCTCGGCACCTGGGCACTGACAACCGGTCGCCCGACCGCCGGCCGGGACGGCTCCGGCCGACCGGTGTCCGAGGCGCTCGCATCAGCGGCCGGTGGCCCGGCGGAGCCCGCCGTCGCGTCGCTGCCGTCCGGCACGGCCATGCCAGCCGGCACGCCGGGGCCGGCCGGCGCCACCGGTGCGACATCCGGGACCGCTGCCGGGCCAGCGGGTGGCGACGGGGCCGCCCGGACGGATGCGCCCGCCGCGCCCGACGTCGTGCCGGACGGCTCCGCACCGGCAACCTCCAGACCACCGACCGTGCCCCGGCCGACCGGCACACCGCAGGTCGCCGCGCCGTTCACCGTTTCCGCCACCGCGCGGGTGCGGTGTGGCGCGGACACGTACAGCCTCACGGTGCAGGCCACCGGCAGCGCCGCGCTCAGCGGTGCCGAGATTCGCTGGACACCCACCGGGGGCAGGACGTCGGTCCGGGCCATGACGACGGACGGATCGGCCGCGCGGGTGACCGTCGGGCGGCTGCGGGCGCCGACGCTGACCTGGTCGGTAAGGGCGACCACAGCGGACGGCCGCACGGCGCGGAGCGCGACCTACACGGTCACCGATCCGTGTGTGCGACCGGGATAGCCGGGACGGCGCCTGCGCGGGCCGGAAGCGGGGATTGGCATACGGTGCCGGGTGGTGACCCTGAGGCTCGAGCCGATGACCGACAGGCAGTACCTCCGCTACCGGGAGCGGCGGAGGAAAGCTACGCGCGGAACATCTGCGATTCCGGGGCGATGCCGCTGCCGGAGGCGCGCCGAAGGCGCAGGAGGACTACGGGACACTGCTGCCCGACGGCCTGGCGACGGAGCGTCTTCGGCTTCAACCTTCCCGCCCGCGTTGTACGAACAGATGGGCTTCGAGGTGACGGCTCTCCGGATGCGCAAGCGGCTGTAGCCGGGAAGGCCGGTACGACGGTGCCGGCCGGCCCTCCGGTACGTGGCCCGTGACCCCTCGGCCCGGCCGGTTCAGATCCCGCGACGCGCGGCCCACTCGTCGGCGAGCATTGCGAAGACGAGTTCGGTGCTCCACCCGCCCTTGAAGAACTCGTTCTCGACCAGGCGGGCCTCCTGCCGCATCCCCAGCCGGCGCGCCAGCCGCGCCGACGGGTCGTTGCGCTCGTCGACCCGCGCGACGACGCGGTGCAGGCCGAGGTCCTCGAAGCCGAGGCGGAGCAGGGCCCGCGCCGCCTCGGTGGCGTAGCCGTGGCCGCCGAAGGCGGGATTCACCGCGTAGCCGAGTTCGCCGCTCGCGTGCACGCGGCTGTGCCAGAACAGCACCACGTCGCCCACCAGCTCGCCGGTGTCGGCGACCTCGACGCCGAGCGTCAGCGCCTGCCCCTCGTCGGTGAGTTCCCGGCGCGCCCACACGGACGAGATCCGGTCGACGACCACCTGGCGGGTCATCGGCTCGAAGGGCACGTAGCGGCACACGTCCGGTCGGCTGCGGTAGGCGAGCAGCGCGTCGACGTCACCGCCGGTCAGCGGCCGCAGCAGCAGCCGCTCGGTGCGGACCGGGTACTGCGGACGTAGGGCGACCTGCGTGGGAACGGACATCGCGTCATCGTGCCACCGCCTCGCCCCGTACGCCGCCCGCAGGGCCGGGGCGCACAGCTCCTCGGCCGCCCCGCCGCCGGACGGCCGGCGGATGGCGTACCGACGGGGTTGGATGAGGGGATGAGCTACGCGAAGGTCAACGGGCTGCGCCTGTGGTGGGAGGAACACGGCGAGGGCCGGCCGTTGCTGCTGTTGCACGGCGGCTTCGGGGCGGTGGAGATGTTCTCGGCGATCCTGCCGGCCCTGGCCGCGCGTCGCCGGGTGATCGCGGTCGACCTCCAGGGGCACGGGCGCACCGCCGACGTCGACCGTCCGCTGCGTTTCGAGTCGATGGCCGACGACGTCGCGGCGCTTGTCACCCGGCTCGGCCTGGCCGAGGCCGACCTGCTGGGTTATTCGCTCGGCGGCGGGGTGGCGCTGCGTACCGCGATCCAGCATCCGGCGCTGGTGCGCCGGCTGGTCGTCGTCTCCGCGCCGTGCCGGCGGCAGGGCTGGTATCCGGAGGTGCTGGCGGGCATGCCCGAGCCCGACGAGGAGGCGGGCGAGCGGATGCGCGGCACGCCGCCGCACCAGCTCTACACGCGGATCGCGCCCCGGCCCGAGGACTGGCCCACGCTCTGGGCGAAGACGGGCGAGCTGCTGCGGCGCGACTACGACTGGTCGGCCGAGGTGGCCGCCCTCGTCGCGCCCACGCTGCTCGTCTTCGCCGACGCCGACTCGGTCAGCACCGCGCACATGGTGGAGTTTTTCGGGCTGCTCGGCGGTGGCCACCGGGACGCCGGCTGGGACGGCGCCGACCGGCCGGCCTCCCGGCTGGCCGTGCTGCCCGGGCTCACCCACTACGACGTCGCGGCCTCGCCGGCGCTGCCGGCCGCGGTCCTGCCGTTCCTGACCCATCCCGTGGCGACGCCCGGCTGACGCCGGGACCCGTCGGGCCGGGCCGGGCGCGGACCGGGGCCGGGCGCGGCGGGACCGGGAGTACCGCCGCGCCCGGCGGCGGGTCAGCTGGTGAAGCCGCCGTCCACGTTGACCACCGCCCCGGTGACGTAGCCGGCCTCCGGGCTGGCCAGGTGCGCGACGGTCGCGGCGATGTCGGCCGGCGCGGCGTAGCGGCCGAGGGCGGTGAAGCCCGCGATCGCGGCGGCGTTCGGCCCGTCCGCCGGGTTGGCGTCGGTGTCCGTCGGCCCCGGATTCACCAGGTTGGCCGTGATCCCGCGCGGGCCGAGTTCCCGGGCGAGGCCCCGGGTCAGGCCGACCAGCGCGGTCTTGCTCATCGAGTAGAGCGACAGGCCGGGGAAGACGGCCCGCTCCCCGACGTTGCTGCCGATGTTGATGATCCGGCCGCCCTCGGTGAGGTGGCGCGCGGCGGCCTGCGCGGCGAGGAAGGGGGCCCGGACGTTGACCGCGAGCGTCCGCTCCACCTCGTCGTCGCCCAGTTCCGTGACCGGGCCGACCAGGAAGACCCCGGCGTTGTTGACCAGGATGTCCAGCCGGCCCAGCGCCGCGGCCGTCCGGTCGACCGCGTCGCGGACGGCGGCCGGGTCGGCGCTGTCGGCCCGGACCGCCAGCGCCCGCCGGCCGAGCGCCTCGACCTGCTTGACCACCACCGCCGCCCGGTCGGTGGAGTGCTCGTACGTGATCGCCACGTCGGCCCCGTCCTGCGCCAGGCGCAGGGCGACGGCGGCGCCGATGCCCCGGGCGCCGCCGGTGACCAGGGCGACCTTTCCGTTCAGTGTCGTCATGCCAATGATCGTCGCCGGGGCGGCCGATCCCGGTCTGGCGGCGATCGGACGCCTCGTTCCGGAGCCGACGCGGGGTCCGGTTCCCGCGTCCGCCCCCTCCGGCGGCCCGGTTACCCGGCTTCGGTGGGGCGGGCGTAGTGGAGGATGACGACGCCACTGTCGAACGGGCGGGTGCCCACCAGGTCGAACCGGCGCGGGTCGAATCCGCGGTCGGCGAGCGGGATGCCGCTGCCGATCACGTACGGGTTGAGCTTGATGATCAGCTCGTCGACCTCGGGCAGGAGCTGGCCGGCGAGCTGGCCGCCGCCGCAGAGCCAGATGTCGCGGCCGGGCCGGCGCTTCAGCTCGCGGACGAACTCGACCGGGTCGGTGGAGACGATCTCCACCTCCGGCTCGGCGGCCGGGGGCAGGGTGCGGGAGAAGACGTACTGCTTCAGGTGGGCGTACGGGCTGGTGACGCCGATCTTGAGGGCCGGGTCGTAGGTGGCCCGGCCCATCACCAGGGCGTCGAAGCGGCCCTTTGGCTCGTCGATGCCGAACTGCGGGTGGGTGAACGTGGGGAGCGTCTGCGACCAGTTCGCCGCCAGGTGCGCGGCTAGGTCGGCGTCCAGACGGAAGAAGTCGGGCGACCCGTCGGGGGCGGCGATGAAGCCGTCGAGGGTGCTGGCGATGTAGTACACGAGCTTGCGCAAACCGGTTCCCCAATCACTACTGGTGTCGTGGATGACTGTACTACAGCCGTCGTGGATCCTGCTAGGGTTCTTCTCATGGCGCGGAACGTGGAGCGGCGGACGGCCCTGGCGGACGCGGGGCTGCGGGTGCTGGCGGCGACCGGGGCGCGGGGGCTCACCCACCGGGCCGTCGACGCCGAGGCGGGCGTGCCTACGGGCACCGCCTCCAACTACTTCCGCTCGCGCGACGCCCTGCTCGGCGCGCTCGGCGAGCGGATCATGGAGCGGTTCGCCCCGGACGAGGAGGTCCTGGCCGAGCTGGGCGCCCGCGAGCCGTCGCTGGAGCTGTTCGTCGACTACCTGCGGTACATCGTCGAGCGGACCACCCGGCAGCCCGACCTCACCCGGGCCCTGATCGAGCTGCGGCTGGAGGCGGTCCGCCGCCCCGACCTGGCCCGGGTCCTCGGCGACACGCTGCGCCGGGGCTACCGCGACGACGTCGCGTTCCACGTCGCGTCCGGGTTGCCGGGCGGCGCGTTCGAGGTCGCCCTGCTGCACTACGCCATGGACGGGCTGCTGCTCGATCTGCTCAGCACGTCCATCGACGCCGGTTTCGACCCCGACGAGGTGGTCGTGGCGTTCGTGTCCCGGCTGGTGGGCGGCGCGACCGACCGGTGACCCACGGAACGTGACCACGCCCGGACACCGGGGACCGGACGCGACGGGGCGCGTCGCCCCGCCCGGGTCGGTCGCCCAGGAGTGTTCCCCGGCGCAGCGGGAATCCGTCCCCGGACGCACCTGGGGAGGAGCGACCGATGACGCGTGGCGGCGGACTGACGATCGGCGTGCTCGGCTCGTACGGGGGCCGCAACCTCGGCGACGAGGCGATCCTGACCGGGCTCCTGGCCGACCTGCGGGAGCAGGAGCCGGACGGGCGGATCATCGTCTTCTCCCGTAACCCCGAGCACACCCGGGTCGCCCACCCCGACGTCGAGGCGGTGCCGTGGGAGGGGATCAGCCGCACCGACTCCGCGCTGGTCCTGGGCCAGCTCGACGTGCTGATCCTGGGCGGCGGCGGCATCCTCTACGACCGGGAGGCCCGCCGCTACCTGCGGGTGGTCCGGGTCGCCCAGGAGCGCGGGCTGCCGTTGCTGACGTACGCGGTGGGGGTCGGGCCGCTCAGCGAGAGCATCGACACCGGGATGGTGCGGGAGACGCTGGCCAGCGCCGCCCAGGTGACCGTGCGGGACCAGGAGTCCCGGATGGTGCTGGAGGAGGCGGGGCTGCTCAACCCGATCACGGTCACCGCGGACCCGGCGTTCCTGCTCGAACCCGAGGACTTCCCGGCGGAGCTGCTCCGCGAGGAGGGCGTGCCGGCGGGGAAGCGGCTGGTCGGGATGAGCGTACGGGAGCCGGGCCGGGCCGCCGAGCGGCTCGACGTCGACGGCTACCACCGCCTGCTGGCCCAGATCGGCGACTTCCTCGTGCACCGGATCGACGCGTACGTGCTCTTCGTCCCGATGGAGCGCGACGACATCCGGCACTCCCACGGCGTGTTGTCGCACATGACCGCCGCCGAGCGGGGCCGGATCCTGCACGGCAGCTATCAGCCCGAGCAGGTGCTCGGGCTGATGCGTCACTTCGACCTGGCCGTCGGCATGCGACTGCACTTCCTGATCTTCGCCGCGATGGTCGGCACGCCGTTCCTGCCGCTGCCGTACGCCGGCAAGGTTTTCGACCTGGCCCAGCGGCTCGGTGTGCCGGCGCTGCGGGGCGTGGAGCGGGAGGTGGAGGGCCCGCTGCTGGCCGAGGTCGACCGGCTCTGGGACGAGCGGGAGAAGCGGGCCGAGGCCACCGCCCGGCGGGTGGCCGGCGTGTGCGACGAGGCCCGGGGGACCTCGCAGGTCACCCGGGCGGTGCTGGAGAGCCTCCGCGCCCGCACCCTGAGCGGGGTGTCCTGAGGCGGCGACGCCCACCGGCCCCGGCCCGCCGCCGAACCCGGGCCCCGGGCCGGCTCAGACCGCCGGCCCGCGCCAGCAGTAGCGCCACCCGTCGGCCCCGGCATCCACGGACTCCAGCTCGTAGATCTCCGCCTCGGCCAGCCCTTCCGGGCCGAGGTGGTGGTGGGTCAGCGGCGGGCGGCCGTTCGTGTCCAGTTCGACGGTGACCGTCTCGCCGTCGGCCGTGCCACCCACCAGCGGGATTTCTGCCGTTGATGCCATGCGCCCATCCTGCCCCGCCCGGCCCGACCCCGCAGCGGATAGCGCGGCAGCGCGCGGGCCCGCCGGACGGCACGGCGAGGGGCAGCGCGCCGGCCCGCCGGACGACTAGGGTCCGCGGATGGCGGAGATTCCGATCGACCCCACGCTCGGCCCGGTGCTGGCCCGTACGGGCGACGAGCGGGCCGTGCTCGAAGCGTTCCTCGACTTCCACCGGGGAGTGCTGCTGCGCAAGCTGCGCGGGCTCTCCGACGCCGACGCGGCCCGCCGGCTGGTGCCCTCGGCCACCACCGTCGCCGGCCTCGTCAAGCACCTGACCCTGGTGGAGCGGAACTGGTTCCCGTGCCTGCTCGCCCCCGGCCCGGACGACGTCTACCTCACCTCCGAGGAGGACGCGTCGGCGAGCTTCGCGCTGACGGCGGAGGACACCGTCGAGCGGCTCGCCGGGGCGTACGAGCGGGCGTGCGCCCGGTCCCGGGAGGTCGCCGGGCGGTTCGACCTCGACCACGTCGTCCCGCACCCGCAGCTCGGCGAGGTCTCGCTGCGCTGGATCCTGGTGCACATGGTCGAGGAGACCGCCCGGCACGCCGGGCACGCCGACATCCTCCGCGAGCTGACCGACGGCGCCACCGGCGCCGTCTGACGGCCACCCGGGGAGGCGGTGCCGCCCGCCCCCTGACGTCAGGGGCGTGGCAGCAGGCCGGCCGGGTACTCCATGCCGTCGTGGGTGCAGGCCGCCGCCGCGACCCGGACCCCGTACGCCGCCGCGGCGGCCGGCGGCACGCCGCGCAGCCGGGCGGCGATCACGCCCGCCGCGAACGCGTCCCCGGCGCCGTTGGTGTCGACGACCGGGGCGGGCGCCTCGGCGGCGGGCACCCGGGTCGGCCCGCCGTCGCCGGTGTGCAGGTCGGCGCCGTCCGCCCCGTGGGTCACCAGCACCGTGCGGGGCGCCAGCGCGGCGGCCAGCGCGTCGGAGCCCGCGCCCAGCCGGACCCCGCTGACGAAGACCACGTCGGCCGCCTCGGCGAAGGGGCGGTGGTAGGGGTTCTCGCCGTCCCAGTCGTGCAGGTCGGTGGAGAGGGCGGCCCCGTCGGCGAGCCCGGCGCGCAGGTCGGGCAGCAGGGGAGGGACCCAGTCCATGATCGACAGATGCACGTGCGCCGAGTCGCGGGCCAGCGCCGCCAGCTCGGCCGCCGCGAACGGGGCCGGCCCCCGCCACGGACGCGGGTCGTAGAGCGACATCCGCCGCCCCGCCGGGTCCACCATGTTCACCGACCGCCGCGTGCCGGCCGGGGCGTCGCCGAGCACGGCGTGCACACCGGTGCGGGCCAGCGCCGCCCGGACGACGTCCCCGGCCGGGTCCGCGCCGAGGATGTCGACCACCGCCACCCGGAGCCCGAGCGCGTGCGCGGCGAGCGCCAGCCCGGAACCGGTGTTGCCGATCCGCAGCTCGATGGGGTCGACGGTGACGGAGTCCGCGGCGGGCAGCGGGATCGCGGGCACCCGCACCCGCACGTCCACGCCGAGGCCGCCGATCACGAGGAGGTCGAACATTCGGCCGACCCTAGTCGGAGCGGGTCGGCAGGGCGCTGCCGGCCGACCCGCTCCGGGGGTCACTCCAGCGGCTGGGGTTCGAGCTGGTCGGGCGCGGGGGCGGTGCGCTGCCGCGGCGCCGTCGTCCGGCGGACCGCCGGGCCCTCGGCCAGCGCGAGGTCGAAGACGTTGCGGAAGAGCCGGGACATCGCCGCGTCGGTCGCCAGCGCCCCGGCGAAGGTGATCGAGGACGCGCTGAAGACGAAGCCACCGTTGGGCTTCTCGACCAGCACCATGGCCGCGCCCCCGCCGGTGTTCTGCCCCCGGGCGATGACCTCGGTCGAATCGGCCTCGCCGTCCAGGCCGAGCATGGCGTCGGTCTCCCAGCCGCTGGCCGCGCCGTTGTAGCCGGCGAGGCCGAAGCGGCTGCCCACGGTCAGGCCGGTGCCGGCCAGCAGCTTGTGGTCGCGCAGGACCGCGTACGGGGCGAAGGTGAACCAGCTGGCGCTGGTGTAGTTGACCCCGACGAGTTGCGAGGCGGGCAGGCCCAGCGAGTTGTAGGTGTCCCGCCGCCCCTCCGGGGTGCGGAACGTGACGGCGCTGCGGTCCGCGCTGAACCGCACCCGCTCGTAGAGACCGTTGCCGCCGGCGTAGATCACCCGGCCGCCGCCGGCGAGGTAGTCGGCGAGGTGCTGGCGCATCTCCTCCGACCAGTACTCGGGGTGGCTGCCGAGCACCAGCACCCGGTACCGGGCCAGCCAGCCGCCGGAGACGTGCAGGTCGGTGTCGTCGTAGCAGTCGAACTCCAGCCCCTGCCGGGTCATCCAGCGCATCAGCAGCACGTCCGACCAGAGGGTGTGCTCCAGGTTGCCGGTCGCCTCGACGTTCAGCTCCGTCGACGGCCGGCGCAGCGAGAACGTGCGTGTCCCCGCCATGTCCCCGCAGTACTGGTAGTGCCCGCCCCACGTGTTGTACGCGTGGTAGGTGTTCGTCGGCAGCAGCATCGCGATGTCGTGCCGGGGCGTCGCCGGCTTCACCACGAACGGCACGTGCCGGCGCAGCTTGTGCGGGCCCTCGAGCCGGGCCGCGTACAGGCCGGACGGCCAGCTCTCGGGGATCGACAGCGTCAGCGTGTCCGACCAGTCGCAGCCCGACTGGAGGTAGCCGGTCGGCAGCACCTGGAGTCTGCCCGTCACGCCGGTCGGCTCCTTCACCACCTCCGGCGCGCCCTCGCTCGGCGCCACCCGTACGACCGACGCGGTGAGCGTCGGGAAGGTGGTGGAGACCGCGATCCGGGCGGTCGAGCCGGCGGTCACGGTCGGCGTCCGCGCGTACCCCTGGAGGGCGGCCTGGCTCTGCAGGGTGAAGCCGCTGCCGACGGTGCGGCCGGAGCCGCCGTTGGCCCAGGTCGCCCGCCGGTCGGTGCCCGCCTTGGACCAGTTGGTGATCCGGTAGGTGACCAGGCTGCCGGTGGCGCGCCGGGTGGGGTCGCTCGGCTGCACGCCGTAGAGGGTGCCCTGCCCGACGCAGATCAGCCCGTTGATGGTCAGCTCGTTGAAGCCGTTGCCGATCCGGATGCCGGAGCCGGCCGCCCACCTGCCGCCGCCCAGGTGCTGGTACCAGTAGATGGCGCCGTGCCGGTACGCGTAGATCACCCCGGAGCCGTCCGCCACGCCCTGGAAGCTCTTGAAGCCCCGGGTGATCCGGCTGCCGCCGGTCCACTTCCCCGTCGACGGGGTGTACTGGTAGCCGTACAGGTCGCCCTCGGCGTCGACCCCGTAGACCGTGCCGCCGAAGCCGAACAGGCGGGGGAACTTCTGGAAGCCGCTGCCGATCTGCCTGCTGCCGCTCCAGTAGCCGGCCCCGGTGGTGTAGTTGGTGCAGACGTAGCGGTAGTAGTGGATCGTGCCGTCCGCCCGCACCCCGTAGAGCGAGCCGTCGGCGCTGCCGAGGACCGTGCGGAACTGGTGCCAGCCCGAACCGATCTTGCGGCCGGAGCCGGTGGCCCATCCGGTCACGCCGGTCTGCCAGCCCCAGTGCCGGTACCAGAGCAGCGATCCGTCGGCCTGGATGGCGAAGATGACCCCGTTACCGCCGCCCACGAGCTGGATGAAGCGCTGCTCGGGGTCGTAGCCGGGACCGTCGGCCCGGGCGGGGGCGGCGGGCGCCGCGAGCACCGAGGGCGTGGCGGTGGCCGCGGCCAGCGCGCCACCCGAGGCCAACACACGACGTCGGGTGATCCGACGGTGGACGCGCAGTGACATTTGCGAAGAACCTTCCCCGTTGTCGAGCCAGCGCAATCTAGCCGTCGGCCGAGGGCCGCGGGGGGAGGGGTGAGGGGGTGGCGCCGAAAGTCGTTCGGAAAACGGCAGAGACCGACCGATCGGACGATCCGGGCCCGTCCGGCGCCTCCGGTCACACCGGGCACGGCGTGCGCGCCGGGGTCGCGGCCGGCCCGATATCCTCGCCGAGTCGTCACGAGGAGGGGGACGCGTGCTGGTCGTCCACGGGGTGTGGCGGTGGGGCGTCGGGCTCGCCGTCTGGGCCGAGGACAGCACGCTGCCGGCCCGCGCGCCACGCCGCCCCGGCCGGGCGCCCCGGGAGCGGCCGCACCCGTTCGCGGCCGGCCACCCGACGCTGGCCGCCGCGCTGGCCGAGGCGGCCGATCCGGCCGACCTCGGCACGGCGCTGCTCACCCTCCCCACCCGGGCCGGCTCGCCGCTGGACTCGCCGGAGCTGGTCCGCACCGCCGTCGCGGAGCCGGTCCGTGGGCCGGTCACCCTCGCCGGGTGGCGCGTTCCCGTCCTCCGGTACGCCCCGGACGCCGCCCTGGCCCTGCTGCGCGGGCTCGACGGGCTGGCCGTCGTGCCCGGCGCGACCCTGCGTCACCTCGCCGAGCTGGCCGACTTCGCGGTCGAGCTGGCGGCCCGGGGCCGGGTCCTGCCCGGCCTCGCCGCCCCGGCGTCGGCGGGCTCCACCGACGGCGCCCCCGCGCCGACCGGGCGGCCCGAGGGCGCGGGCAGGTCGGGGAAAGCCGGCCACGACGGCACGCGCCGTCGCGCGTCGCAGGGCGGCGACTGGTCCACCGTGGACGAGCAACAAGTGCGGGTCGCCGCCCGGGCGGTGTGGCGCCCCCTGCTGACCGGCACGGACGCGGCCTGGGCGCGGGCGCTGGCGCTGGCCCTGCCGCCGGCCGCGCGCGCCACCGCCGACGCGCCGGCCCGCCCGCGCGCCGCCGCCGACGCGCCGGCCCGCCCGGGCGCCACCGGCGACGACGGGCCGGGCATCGACGACGGGCCGGGTGAGCTGGTCGCCGACGCGCTCGACGCGCTCACGGACGCCGCGGTCCGGGTGGCGCTCGCGGAGACCGCGCTGGCCCGGGGCGTACGCCCGAACGGCGCCGTGCCGGCCTGGCTGGCCGCCCTCTCCGGACCGGTCCGGGACTTCACCGCCGAGCCGGCCGCGCTGGAGACCCTCCGTGCCGAGCTGGCCGCCTGGCAGCGCGACGCGGCCGGCGGTGCGGTGCGGGCGAGCTTCCGCCTGGTCGAGCCGCCCGCCGACGAGATCGCCGAGCCGGTCGTCGTGGTGCCGGCCGACCCGGCGGCACCGGTCGCGACGAGCGGGACGTGGCGGGTCGAGTTCGGGCTCCAGGCGGCCGACGAGCCGAGCCTGCACGTGGACGCCGGGCAGGTCTGGCGGGCGCCGGAGACCGTCGCCGGGCTGGCCGGCCGGCGGGACGACCCGCAGGAGACCCTGCTCGCCGAGCTGGGCCGGGCCAGCCGGCTCTGGCCCGAGCTGGACACCGCCCTGCGCACCGCGACGCCGGAGGCGCTGGAGCTGGACGTCGAGGGCGCGCACCGGTTCCTCCGCGAGGGCGCACCGGTGCTGCACGCCGCCGGCTTCGCCGTGCTGCTGCCGTCCTGGTGGCGGCGCCCGTCGTCGCGGCTGGGCGCCCGGTTGCAGGCCCGCAGCCGGACCGCTCCCGGCACCGTCGCCGCAGGCGGCGGAGTCGGGCTGGACGCCCTGGTCGACTACCGCTGGGAGGTGGCCCTCGGCGACCAGCCACTGACGGCCGAGGAGTTGGCGTCGCTGGCCGCGCTGAAGACCCCGCTGGTGCGGCTGCGCGGGCGGTGGGTGGAGCTGGACCCGAAGCGCCTCGCGGCCGGCCTGCGGCTGCTCCGGTCCTCCGGCGAGCTGACCGTCGCCGACCTGCTCCGCCTGGGCCTGGCCGACGGCGGTCAGCCCGACGCCCTGCCCGTGCTGGAGGTGAGCGCGGACGGGGCGCTCGGCGACCTGCTGGCCGGGGCGGTGGAGCGGCGCCTCACCCCGCTCGATCCGCCGCCCGGGTTCCACGGCACGCTGCGGCCGTACCAGCGGCGGGGGCTGGCCTGGTTGGCGTTTCTGCAGTCGCTCGGGCTCGGCGGGGTGCTCGCCGACGACATGGGGCTCGGCAAGACGGTGCAACTGCTCGCCCTGCTCGCGCAGGACCCGCCGGAGGCCGGCCCGACGCTGCTGGTCTGCCCGATGTCGCTGGTGGGCAACTGGCAGCGGGAGGCGTCCCGGTTCACGCCGGAGCTGCGCGTACACGTGCACCACGGCGCGGAACGGGCGCGGGGAACGGCGTTCGCGACGGCCGTGCACGAGGCGGACCTGGTCGTCACCACCTACTCCGTGGCGGCCCGGGACGCGGTCGACCTGGCCGGCATCGACTGGCACCGGGTGGTGGTCGACGAGGCCCAGGCGATCAAGAACGCGGCCACCCGGCAGGCCGAGGCGGTCCGGGCGCTGCCCGCCCGGCACCGGATCGCTGTGACCGGCACGCCGGTGGAGAACCGGCTGGCCGACCTCTGGTCGATCATGCAGTTCGCCAACCCGGGCCTGCTGGGCCCGGCGGCGACCTTCAAGAAGGCGTACGCGGAGCCGATCGAGCGGCACGGCGACGCCGAGGCGGCCGAGCGGTTGCGCCGGATCACGGGCCCGTTCGTGCTGCGCCGGCTCAAGACCGACTCCTCGATCATCTCCGACCTGCCCGAGAAGCTGGAGATGGAGGTGCTCTGCAACCTCACCGCCGAGCAGGCGTCGCTCTACCGGGCGGTGGTCGACGACATGCTGGCCCGCATCGAGTCCAGCGACGGCATCGAGCGGCGCGGGCTGGTGCTGGCCACCATGACCCGGCTCAAGCAGGTCTGCAACCACCCGGCCCAACTGCTGCGTGACGGGTCGGCGCTGGACGGCCGCTCCGGCAAGCTGGCCCGGCTGGAGGAGATCCTGGACGAGGTCCTGGCGGCGGGGGAGCGCGCCCTGCTGTTCACCCAGTACGCCGAGTTCGGCGGCATGCTGCGCGGCCACCTGTCGGCCCGGTTCGGCCGGGAGGTGCTCTTCCTGCACGGCGGCGTCGGCAAGGCCGACCGGGACGCGATGGTCACCCGGTTCCAGTCCCCGGACGGGCCGGCGATCTTCGTGCTGTCGCTCAAGGCCGGCGGCACCGGGCTCACCCTCACCGAGGCCAACCACGTGGTGCACGTCGACCGGTGGTGGAACCCGGCCGTCGAGGACCAGGCCACCGACCGGGCCTTCCGGATCGGCCAGCGGCGCCGGGTGCAGGTCCGCAAGTTCGTCTGCGCCGGCACGGTGGAGGAGAAGGTGGCGGCGCTGATCGCCGACAAGCGGAGCCTGGCCGCCTCCGTCGTCGGCACCGGGGAGCAGTGGGTCACCGAGCTGTCCACCGCGCAGCTGCGCGAGCTGTTCACCCTGGAGGCCGGGGCGGTGGTGGAGTGAGCGGGCAGCGCGAGCGCGACGGCGGGGCGACCGGCAGGTTCGCCGACTACGGCCGGCCGCGCCGGGTCGACGGCGGGCTGCGGGCCCGCAGTACCCGGGGCGCCATCGGCCGGTCCTGGTGGTCGCGGCGCTTCCTGGAGGTGCTGGAGTCGTTCGCCCTCGGCACCCGGCTGACCCGCGGCCGGTCGTACGCGCGGGCCGGCCAGGTCGTCCGCCTGGACGTCGCGCCGGGCACCGTCAGCGCCGTGGTGCAGGGCTCCCGCGCGCAGCCGTACGAGGTGAGCATCGCGCTGACCCCGTTCCCGCCGGAGCTGTGGTCCCGCGTCGAGGCGGACCTGGCCGCCCAGGCGTTCTTCAGCGCCCGGCTGCTCGCCGGCGACCTGCCCCCGGAGCTGGAGGAGCTGTTCGCGGCGGCCGGCGCCCCGCTCTTCCCGGCCGGCGTGGCGGAGCTGCGCCAGCGGTGCAGCTGCCCCGACTTCGCCGTGCCGTGCAAGCACCTCGCGGCCACCTTCTACCTGCTGGCCGAGGCGTTCGACGCCGACCCGTTCCAGCTGCTGCACTGGCGGGGCCGGGGTCGGGCCGAGCTGCTCGACCGGCTGCGCGCCCTGCGGGCCGGGACCGCCGCCGCCGACCTGCCGGCCGGCCCGTCCACCGTGCCGTCGGGCGGCGACGCCGCCTCCGGTCCGCCCACTCTGGAGCGCCGGGATGCCGGCCCTGGGCCGTCCACACCGGAGTCCCGCGATGCCGGCGGGTCGTCCGCCGGGCAGCGCCACGATGCCGGTGGCGGGCCGTCCATCGTGGACCAGCGCGGCCCCGGCGACCGGCGGGACACCGTGGACCCTCCGCCGGCCGGGGCCGCGCGGGCGCTCGCCGGCCTGCCGCCGGCGCCGCTGGCCGAGTCGGTCGACCGGTTCTGGCTGCCGCCCGTCCCGCTGCCCGACCGGCCGCCCAGTCTGGCGACCGGGCCCGACCTGCTGCTGCGGCAGCTCGGCGCGCCGGCCCCCGCCATCGGCGGGCCCGGCCTGGTCGAACGGCTGCGGCGGGCGTACCGGCTGCTCGGCCGGTGAGGAGGTCCTTCCCCTCCGCCGGATCGCCGGCCGTTGTCACCCTGCGCGGTGTCGGCGGCGCGGCACGGCCGCGCCGGCCGGCGGATCGCCGGCCCGTCGGGACCGTCGTCGCCCGGTCAAAGCCAGCGGCGGCGGAACCGCCACATGAGTGCGGCGTTGGCCACCAGCACCACCGCGCAGATGGCCCCCGCCAGCCGGCCGGCCAGCACGGTCATCGCCGGGAGCGAGGCCCACAGCACGATGGTCAGAAGCATCAGCCACCGGCTCCGGCGGGCCCGGGCCCGGTGGTCGAGCCGGGCGAAGAACGCCGGGTCACTCTCCCGGAGGTGACGGGTGATCTGCTCGAACCTGCGCTGATCCTCTTTGCTGAGCATGTGCCTTCCCCTCACGCGTTCAGCGGTTCGGCGGCATACCCGCTGCGGCGGCGGCTCACGCTCCCGTCCTGGTGCTACTTTGCCGCCCGCGCGGGCGGCGGCGTGCCGGGCCCGGGGAACGGGCGCTTCAGGGCACGCTTGTCCGCACCTCAAATTCGCCTGTGCCACTGAACGCGGCGGCAAACGTCGGCTGACCGGAAATCGTTACGTCCGACCCGTGGCGTGCCGCGTACGCCCTGCTCGGGAGGTCCGTGCCGGGGCGGGTGGAAACCCCTGCCCGCCGCGCCGTGCTCCACCGCCTTCCCCAAAACCCCTGACCCGCCCCCGCCCCGCTCGCTCGCGCGATCTTGCAGTTTCGGCCCTCGTTTCGCGCTGAATGGCCGGTATGCCCGGGCACAAAGCGCAAGATCGCCGGGCCGGGCTGGGGCGGCTCAGGGCGGGGGTGGGGTGGGCTAGCGGAAGGGGCGGTGGGTGGTGGCCGGGCGGGAGCCGACGGGGCGCGGGCGGCCCGGGCGGGAGCCGGCGGGGCGGGTGGCCGCCCAGCGGCGGCGCGGATTGTGGTGGCGGGGCGGCGGCTCGGCCCCGCCCGGCTGACGCGCGGTGTCGTCGGTGGACATGTAACCCCCCGCTCCCGGCGCGGACGCGCCGTCGCCGTGCTCAACGAGCACCGGCCCTCCGGCGTCGCGTCCGAGGCGCTCGGCGGGAACCGGGGCTTCGGCGTCGCGCCCGTCGCGTCCGAGGCGCTCGGCGGGAACCGGTGCTCCGTGCGGCCGTCGAGGGGAGGCGGTCACATGCCCCGGCGGGGGAGCGGCAGGTGCCCGGGGAGGAGGTCGGAGGTGAGCGTGACGCCGGTGGCCCGCAGGGCGTCGATCAGGGCGTTCTGCACCAGGTAGGAGTCCGGCAACTGCCAGCGGGCCTGCTCGGGTGCGACCGCCCAGCGGACGGTGCCCTCGGGCAGCCGGGTCGGCGGGGCCGGGATCCACGAGCCGGGGCCGTGCCGGACCACGTGGAAGCAGTGGTCCAACTCGGGGCGGAGCGGATCACCGGGGCGGACCAGGAACATCCAGCGGCCGGTCGGGGTCACCAGCACCGGCCCGCGTACGCCGACGCCGGCCGGGTGGGTCTGCACCGCGTCCAGGACGTGCCGACCGAGGTGCGTGGGGACCTCCAGCACGTCGAACGCCCGCCCGGTGGGCAGCAGCACGCCGTGCGGCCGGGTGCGCCACCAGGTTGCCACCCGCGCCGGGTCGGCGCTCGCCGCGTGCTCCCAGTTCTCCAGCGCCGGGTGGCAGCCGACCGTCGGACAACCGGCGCGCCCGCAGACGAAGCGGCTGCGGGCGAGGCAGGCGCCGGGGGTGACGTCCCAGCCGTGCGCCGCGTAGCGCACGGCCACCCGACGCAGCCGTACGCGCTCCAAGGGCGACAGTTGCACGACGCGCGGCCCGACATTCCCCCACATGTGCCATCTCCCTTCGCCGCCCGGTCGGCGTCCAGGTCGCATGTCGAGCACCGTCACTGCCGTAACCCGCGATCGTTGAGCTGACGAACGGCTCATGCAACTTGCACGAAATCTACGAGAACTGGCTGTACGGCTGACGTACACGCTGTGCGACCAGCGGAAACCTGAGGCGTACCGCGCGCCCGCAACCGCGATGGGTCGACCGGCCGCCGGCCGGGTTCGGACAGGGGAGGGATGGGCAGATGGACGAGTTACCCATAGGGCGGCGGGTGGCCTACTGGCGGGGGCGGCGCAAGATGTCCCAGCAGGTCTTCGCGGACCGGCTGGGCAAGTCGAAGAGCTGGGTGGACAAGGTCGAGCGCGGGGTGCGCCGGCTGGACAAGTTCTCCGTCCTCTACGAGATCGCCGACATCCTCCAGGTCGACGTGCAACTGCTGCTCGGCAAGGACCCGGAGCGGCGTACGGACGCGTTGAACTGCATCGACCAGGTCGAGGTGCAGGAGATCCGGGCGGCCCTGGAGCGGTACGACTCGATGAGCGCGTACTTCGACGCCGCGCCGTACCCGCCCCCGCTGGACGACATGCGCAAGGCCGTCAACCACGCCTGGCTGACCTACCAGTACGGCCGCTACGGGATGCTCACCCGGGCGCTGCCGAAGCTGCTGCGCGACGCCCAGGCCGCCGACGCCGGCTACGGCGGCGACGAGGGCCGGGAGGCGGCCCACCTGCTCGGTCAGGTCTACCAGATCGCCTCGTCGGTGCTGCGGAAGCTGGGCGAGTGCGACCTGGCCTGGCTGGCCGCCGACCGCTCGATGGCGGTCGCCCAGCGCGCCGACGACCCGCTGCTGGCCGGCATCGCCACCACCCGGGTCTGCAACGCGCTGGTGGCGATGGGTCGGCCCCGCCCCGCCCTCGAACTCAACGTCACCATCGCCAACCGGCTCGCCCCCGGCGGCAGCAACGAGGCGTCCCCGGCCCGCCTCTCGGTCTACGGGATGCTGCTGCTCCAGGGCGCGATGGCCGCCGCCCGGATCGGCGACTCCGCCACGGTCGGCGACCTGATCAACGGCGCGCAGGAGGCGGCGACCCTGCTGGGCGGCGACCACAACCACTACTGGACCTCGTTCGGGCCGACCAACCTGGAGCTGCACCGGGCAGCCGCCGCCGTCGAGCTGGGCGACGGGGGCCGCGCGGTGGAGGTCCACCAGCAGCGGATCCAGGAGCCGACGTTCAACGCGCTGCTGCCCGAGCGCCGGGCCCACCACCTGCTCGACATCGCCCGGGGCTTCGCCCAGGTCGGCGACGTCTCCAACGCCGGCGAGATGCTGCTGCGCGGCGACCGCCTCGCCCCGTCGGAGATCCGCTGCCGGCCGATCGCCCACGAGGTGATGGCGGACATCCTGCGTCGCACACGTGGTGCGCCGCCTTCTCCGATTGCGGAGTTGGCTGAGCACATGGGAGTAGGGGTATGAGCGCGGAGCCGGCCTGATGACCGGCCCGCACCCGAGCAGCGAGCGCCGCGAGGTGCTCTACGTCATCGCCTGCGGTTCGCCGCTGGCCCGCCACGTCGGCCGGCTCGTGGAGCTGGCCCAGCAGGACGGCTGGGACGTCTGCGTGGTCACCACGCCGGACGGCGCGAAGTTCGTCGACCGGGCCGCGCTGGCCCGGCAGACGGGGCACCCGGTCCGCACCCACTACAAGAACCCGGGTGACCTCGACGTGCTGCCGCCGGCGGACGCGATGATCGTCTGCCCGGCGACGGTCAACACGGTCAACAAGTGGGCGGCCGGGATCACCGACACGCTGGCCCTCGGGCTGCTGGTCGAGGCGCAGGGACTGGGGGTGCCGCTGGTGGCCGTGCCGTACACCAACGCGGCGATGGCGGCCCACCCGGCCTTCCGGGCCGGCATCGCCCGGCTCGCCGAGTGGGGGGTGACCGTGCTCTTCGGCGACCACGTCGTCCCGCTGCACCCGCCCGGCACCGGCGAGCGCCACGTGCACGCCTTCCCGTGGGCGACGGGCCTGGCCGCCGTCCGGGACCGGCTCTGCCCCGTCGCCTGACGCGCAAGGAGGTGGTCCCTTGCTGACGCTGTACGTCAGCAAGGGACCACCTGGCGCGCCCGGTAGTGGCGGGGACACGCCGTCGCGTCGGTGGGCGACGCCCCCGGCCACGGCCCGCGCCGGTAAGCTGGCCCGCCGTGAGCACCAACGCGGACCCGCCGACCGTCTCCGACGTGGTCGCCGAGCTGGAGCGGCGCTACCCGCCGGCGTGGGCCGAGGAGTGGGACCGGGTCGGGCTGGTGCTCGGCGAGCCGTGCGCCCCGGTGCGCCGGGTCCTCTGCGTGGTCGACGTGGTGCCCGAGACGGTCGCCGAGGCGCTCGACGCCGGCGTCGACATGATCGTCGCCCACCACCCGCTGCTGCTGCGCGGCGTCTCCTCGGTGGCTCCGACGACCTACAAGGGTCGGATCGTCCACCGGCTGATCAAGGCCGACGTGGCGCTGTACGTCGCGCACACCAACGCCGACGTGGCCGACCCGGGGGTCTCCGACGCGCTCGCCGCCCGGTTCGGGCTGACCGGGCTGCGCCCGCTGCACCGGCCCGCGCCCGGCTCGCCGGCCCACGGCGCCGGCCGGGGAATCGGCCGGATCGGCGAGCTGCCGGAGCCGATGACCCTGGCGGAGCTGACCCGGCACGCCGCCACGGTGCTGCCCGCCACGGCCTGGGGAGTTCGCGCCGCCGGGGACCCCGGGCGTATGGTTCGAACCCTCGCGGTCAGCGGCGGCGCGGGGGACGCTTTCCTCGCCGACGCGACCGCCGCCGGGGTGGACGCGTTCCTCACCGCCGACCTGCGGCACCACCCGGCGGGCGAGCACCTCGCCGCCGACGGCCCGGCCCTGCTCGACGCCGCCCACTGGGCGACCGAACGACCGTGGCTGGACGACCTGGCCGCCATCCTGCGGGAGGCGACGGGCGTCGAGACGCTGGTGTCCGACCTGGACACCGACCCGTGGACCGTACACGCCGCCCCACCCGCGGTGGACGACAAGGAGCCCCGACCGTGAAGGCTGACCCGCAGGTCCAGCGCCGCCTGCTCGACCTCCAGGCGATCGACACCACCCTCGCCCAGCTCGCCCACCGCCGCCGCACGCTGCCGGAGCGGGCCGAGCTGGAGGCGCTGGCCCGGGAGCTGTCCGCGCTGGAGGACGAGCGGGTCCGCGCCCAGGTGGCGGTCGACGACCTGGACCGGGACATCGCCCGGCTGGAGAAGGACGTCGACCAGGTGCGCGCCCGCAAGTCCAAGAACGAGGACCGGCTGGCCGCCGGCACCGGCCCGGCCCGGGAGCTGGAGGCCCTCCAGCACGAACTGGCCTCGCTCAACCGCCGCCAGGGCGACCTGGAGGACGCCGAGCTGGAGCTGATGGAGCAGCGGGAGACCGCCCAGGGCGTGCTGGACGGCGTCGAGAAGCGGCTCGCCGAGGCCCGGGAGAAGCGGGACGCCGCCGAGCGGCGCCGCGACGAGCGCCTGGCCGAGATCGCCAAGGAGGAGGAGTTCAAGCGCGGCGCCCGCCAGCCGCTCGCGGTCGACCTCCCGGCCGACCTGGTCCAGCTGTACGACAAGATCCGCGAGGACTCGGGGCTCGGCGCGGCGCTGCTCACCGCCGGCCGGTGCGGCGGCTGCCGGCTGGACCTCTCGGGTGCCGACCTGGCCCGGATCCGCAAGGCGGCGCCGGACGAGGTCGTCC
Source organism: Micromonospora sp. NPDC002717 (assembly GCF_040295705.1). Classification (NCBI taxonomy): domain Bacteria; kingdom Bacillati; phylum Actinomycetota; class Actinomycetes; order Micromonosporales; family Micromonosporaceae; genus Micromonospora; species Micromonospora sp. NPDC002717. Next base: position 88,799 of record NZ_JBEOVW010000011.1, read on the forward strand.
GCTGCGAGGAGTGCCGGCGCATCATGGTCCGCACCAACGAGTCCGGCCTGTAGCCGGTGGCGCCGCGCGTGGTCGTCGTCGAGGCCGACGGCGGGTCCCGGGGCAACCCCGGCCCGGCCGGCTACGGCGCGGTGGTCCGCGACCCGGGCACCGGTGAGGTGCTGGCCGAGCGGAGCGAGTCGATCGGCGTCGCCACCAACAACGTCGCCGAGTACCGGGGGCTGATCGCCGGGCTGGAGGCGGCCGCCGAGCTGGGCGCCAGCGAGGTCGAGGCCAGGATGGACTCGAAGCTGGTGGTCGAGCAGATGTGCGGCCGCTGGCAGACCAAGCACCCGGGGCTGCGCCCGCTCGCCGCGCAGGCCGCCGGCCTGGTGGACCGCTTCGCGGCGGTCCGGTTCAGCTGGATCCCCCGGGAGCGCAACCGGCACGCCGACGGCCTCGCCAACGCCGCCATGGACGCCGCCGCCGCGGGCCGCGTCCCGGCCCCGGCCCGGGTCGAGGCGCCGCGCGTCGTGGAGCCCCCGCGCGAGGTCGCCGGCCCCGATTCGGCCGCCCGGGCGAGGGCCCGCGAGGTGGCCGCCCGCGCCGCCTCGGCGGCGACCACCGGCACCGACCCGGCGACCGCGCCCGCCTCCTGGGAGCCGCGGCCGAGCTTCACCGCCACCCGGCTGATCCTGGTGCGGCACGGCGAGACCCCGTACACCGAACAGCGCCGCTACTCCGGCCGCGGCGACGTGCCGCTGTCCGAGCGGGGTCGGGCCCAGGCCCGGGCCACGGCCGCCCGGGTGGCCGAGCTGGCCCCGTCCGTCGCGGCCGTGGTCAGCTCGCCCCTGTCCCGGTGTACGCAGACCGCGGAGGCGATCGCCGGGGCGCTCGGCGGGGTGCCGGTCCGTCGGGAGGACGACCTCGTCGAGTGCGACTTCGGGGCCTGGGAGGGGCGTACCTTCGCCGAGGTCCGCGAGGAGTGGCCGGGGGAGATGGACGCCTGGCTCGCCTCCACGCGGGTGGCCCCGCCCGACGGGGAGTCGTTCACCGACGTCGCCGAGCGCTGCCGTCGCGCGGTCGACGGGCTGTGCCGCGCGTACCCCGGGGAGACCGTCGTGGTGGTCTCGCACGTCTCGCCGATCAAGCTGGTGCTGCGTGACGCGCTCGCGGCCGGCGACGGGTTCCTGCACCGGCTCTTCCTGGACGCCGCCGGCATCTCGGTGCTGGACATGTGGCCCGACGGCGGCGTCGCCGTGCGCACGGTCAACGACACCGCCCACCTTCCCGCCGACTGAGTCAGCCGGCGAGGAACCGTTCCACGGCCGTCGCGAACGCCTCGGGCTCGTCGACGAACGGGACGTGGCTGGAGCGCGGCAGCATCACCAGATCGGCTTTCGGCAGGATCCCGGTCAGCTCGTCGACGGCCTCCGGCGCCGGCGCGGCGTCGAGCGCGCCGGCCACGACCAGGGTCGGCACCGCCACGTCGGCCAGGGCCGCGCGCAGGGCGGCGCGGTCGACGTCGATCCCGGCGTAGAAGCCGGCGGCCGGGGCGGGTGCCCGGTCCTTCTCCTGCTCGGCGGCGTGGGCGCGGGCCCGGTCGGTCCACTCGCCGTACAAGAACGGGGCGGCGGCGAGCCGCAGCGGGCTGATCTCCGTGTCGTCGGCGCCGCGCGTCGTCGCCTTGCCCCAGGACTCCATCGCCGACGTCGCCTCGGCGTACCACGGTTCGTCGGCGCGGCGGGCGTGCGCCTGCGCCATTCCGAGCGGTGCGGTGAGCAGCAGGCGCAGGCTCGGCGTGACCAGCACCAGCCGGCGAAGGCGGTGCGGGTAGCGGGTGGCGTACAGCAGCGCGACGCTCGCGCCGGCCGAGTGGGCGAGGAGGTCCATCCGGTCCAGCCCCAGGTGGGCGCGGAGCGCCTCGACGTCGTCGACGATCCGGTCGCAGCGGTAGCTGGCCGGGTCCGCCGGTACCGCCGAGTCGCCGCTGCCCCGGCTGTCGAGCAGCAGCAGCGTCCGGCTGGCGGACAGGCCGCCGAGGTCGCCGAGGTAGCGCGACGCCTGGGCCGGGCCACCTGGCAGGCAGACCAGCGGCCGGCCCTGGCCGAGTCGGTGGTAGGCGAGGGTGGTGCCGTCGTACGACGAGAAGGTCGGCATCAGGGCATGGTGCCAGGTCCAGTTGGCAATCGGTGGCCCACCATTTGGCGCAGCGGATCAACCGTTCGGCGCAGCAGCGTCCTCGGGCTGAACGTGATGGCGGTCACACGGCCGTAACCTCCGGCCGTCACATGACGATCCACGACCACCCGGAGGTGTGTCAGATGGCCGCACCCGAACCGGCCGCCCCGGATCCGGAGGCGCGGGTGACCGCGTCGACCCGGGCGAAGGACAAGAGCCCCTGGAACTGGTTGCTCTTCATCCCGATCGTGGTCCCGCTGATCCCGGTGTTCTTCAACGGCGACTCGCCCCGGTTCCTCGGCTTCCCGCGCTTCTACTGGCTCCAGCTCGCCTACATCCTGCTCGGCGTGGCCACCACGACGCTGGTGTACCAGATGACGAAGAAGCGGGGTGGGCGCTGATGTGGCAGGACCACCTCACCGAGATCATCGTCTTCTCGCTGCTGTTCCTGCTGGTCAGCGGGATGGGGTTCGTGGCTGCCCGGTGGCGCGCCCCGAAGGACATGGCCCACCTCGACGAGTGGGGGCTGGGCGGGCGCAACTTCGGCGGCTGGATCACCTGGTTCCTGGTCGGCGGTGACCTCTACACGGCGTACACCTTCGTGGCGGTGCCGGCGCTGATGTTCGGGGCCGGCGCGGCCGGGTTCTTCGCCGTTCCGTACACCATCGTGATCTATCCGATGGTGTTCCTGGTGCTGTGCCGGCTCTGGTCCGTCTCGCACCGGCACGGCTTCGTCACCCCGGCGGACTTCGTCCGCAGCCGGTTCGACTCCCCGGTGCTGGCGCTGCTGGTGGCGATCACCGGCATCGTGGCCACGATGCCCTACATCGCGCTGCAACTGGTCGGCATCGAGGCGGTGCTCAAGACGATGGGGGTCACCGGCGAGAGCGCCCTGGCCCGGCACCTGCCGATCATCGTCGCGTTCGCGATCCTGGCCGCGTACACCTACCAGTCCGGGCTGCGTGCCCCCGCGCTGATCGCGTTCGTCAAGGACACGCTGATCTACATCGTGATCCTGGTGGCGGTCATCTGGCTGCCGTACAAGCTCGGCGGCTGGGGCGAGATCTTCGACGCCGCCGACGCGAAGTTCGACGCGTCGCCGAACCCGAACGACGGGGTGCTGCTGGGCGCCAACAACCAGCTCCAGTACGTCACGCTGGCGTTCGGCTCGGCGCTGGCGCTGTTCCTCTACCCGCACAGCATCACCGGCGTGCTGGCCAGCCGGAACCGGGACGTCATCAAGCGGAACATGTCGGCGCTGCCCGCGTACAGCCTGCTGCTCGGGCTGATCGCGCTGCTCGGCTTCATGGCCATCGCCGCCGGGGTGAAGCCGCTGCCCGGGGCGAAGGAAGGGAGTGTGGACAGCAACACCGTGGTGCCGGTCCTGTTCGACCAGCAGTTCCCTGACTGGTTCGCGGGCGTCGCGTACGCGGCCATCGGGATCGGCGCGCTGGTGCCGGCGGCGATCATGTCGATCGCGGCGGCGAACCTGTTCACCCGCAACATCTACAAGGAGTACCTGAAGCGGGACGCCTCCCCGGCCCAGGAGGCGAACGTATCGAAGATCACCTCGCTGGTCGTGAAGGTCGGGGCGGTGGCCTGCATCGTCTTCCTCGACCCGCAGTTCTCCATCGACCTCCAGCTCATCGGCGGCGTGATCATCCTCCAGACGCTGCCGGCGGTGGCGCTGGGCCTCTACACCCGCTGGTTCCACCGTGGCGCGCTCATCGCCGGCTGGGTCGCCGGCATGGGGCTGGGCATGTGGATGCTCTACCAGATCCCCAACGCGGCCACCGGGCGCAAGCACTTCGGCGGCTCGGCGTTCCCGCTGGCCGACTTCGGCTTCGACACCCCGAAGACGATCTACGTCGGGATCGTGGCCGTGCTGGTCAACCTGGCGGTGGCGGCGCTGCTGACGGTGGTGCTGCGGGCGGCGAGGGTGCGCGACGGCGGCGACGGCACCACGCCGGACGACTACTTCGCCGACGAGGGCGACCCGCGGGTCGTGCCAGGTGGGGGCCGGGACGCCGACGCCGCCCCGGAACCGGTCGCCTGAGCGGCTCGCGCAGTCCGTTCGCCCCCGGGTCGTGACCGGCCCGGGGGCGACGCGCGTCCGGGTGCCGGCGCGCGGCGGGTGCCCGGCGGGCCGCGCCGGCACGCCGACGCGGCGGGCGCCGCCCGCTCAGCGGCGGGGGCGGGACTCCAGGGACTGGTTGAGCCGGTGCAGCATCTCGGCCAGGGTCCGCCGGTCGTCGGGGTGCCAGTCGGCGAGGATGGTGCCGTAGAGCCGGGCTCGGGCGGCCCGGACGGCGGCCACGCGTTGCAGGCCGGTCGGGGTGGGGGAGACCACCGTGCCGCGCCCGTCGGTGGGATCGGGCTCGCGCACGATCAGCCCGTCGCGCTGCATCGCCGAGACCTGCCGGGTGACGGTGGAACCGTCGAGTTCGAGCCGGGCGGCGAGCGCGGAGACGTTCTGCGGGCCGGCGCGGTCCAGGTGGCGCAGGATGACGTACGCCGCGCGGTCGAGCAGCCGGTGCTCGGCGTTGCCGGTGCCCCGCCGGGTGGCCTCGCCGAGCCGCATCAGCAGCGCCACCTCGGTCTCGATCCGGCCGAGGACGTCGTCCTCGCTCTCCGTGGTCCGGTCGTCCGCCATGGCTGTATAGTACAGGAAAACTACCTGTACGATACAGCTATCTGGGAGGCGGAGTGGATCGGCGTTCCGAACCGAACCGCAGTGCCATCTACGCCACCGTGCTGGTGGCCTTCCTCGCCATCTCCGGCATCGCCGTCGTCGACCCGATCCTGCCCGCCATCGGCGAGGCCATCGGCGTCACCCACTGGCAGGTGGAGCTGCTCTTCACCGCGTACATCGCGGTGATGGCCCTCGGCATGATCCCCGCCACGCTGGCCAGCGGCCGGTTCGGCTTCAAGCCCGTCCTCGTCGCCGGGGTCTCGATCGTCGGCGTCGCCGCGATCCTCGCCTCGTTCAGCGGCGACATCGTGCAGCTCTCCGTGCTGCGCGGCTTCTGGGGGCTGGGCAACGCGATGTTCTTCGCCACGGCCATGGTGGTGCTGGTCAGCCTCGCCGTCGACCGGGAGTGGGTGGTCGGGCTCTTCGAGACCGCGCTCGGCCTCGGCTTCGCCGTCGGCCCGCTGCTCGGCGGCCTGCTCGGCGGGGTCAGCTGGCGGCTGCCGTTCTTCGTCTGCGGCGTCTTCATGGTCCTCGCGCTCGCCGTCGCCGCCCGCCGGCTGCGCGAGCCGGCAGACCGGCAGCCGCCCGTACGGGTGGGCCAGATCTTCGCCACCTACCGGCGGCCGGCGTTCGTCGCGCTCTGCGTCGTCACCGCCGCCTACAACTTCGTCTTCTTCGTCGTCCTCGGCTACACACCGCTGTTCCTGCACCTGGACGTCATCCCGCTCGGGCTCGCCTTCACCGGCTGGGGCATCGGCCTGGCCGTCGGCATCCTGCTGCTCGGCCACCGGCTCGCGCACCGGATCGGCGCCGTGCAGACCGTCGGCGTCGCGATCGCCGGCCTGCTGGTCTGCATGGTCCTGTTCGCCACCTCGGGCAGCACCACGCAGTCGCTGGTGGTGCTCGTCGTCTCCGGCCTGTTCATGGGGCTGGCCAACGCCAACCTCACCGACCTGGCGCTCGGCCTGGGCGGCGGCGACCGGCGGCTCGCCACCGGCGCGTTCAACCTGGTCCGCTGGGGCGCCGCCGCGCCCGCGCCGATCCTCTCCGGCAAGCTCGCCGAGCACTCCCTCGCCCTGCCGTTCCGGGTCGGCGCCGCAGTGCTCGCGGCCGGTGCGCTGGTGTATCTCGGCTGCGCGCACGCGATGGCCGCCGGCCACGGCGAGCGGGTGCTCTGGTCCCGCTGGAACCGGGCCGCCGCCGACGCCGAGCGCGCGCCGGAGGAGCCGGTCGGCGAGGCGTACTGAACCGACGTCCCTGCCCGCGCTGGCCCGGGTGACCCCGGGGGGTCTCGTCGCTCCAGGGGCGCGCCGGGTCAGCGCAGGGCGCGCGAGAGCAGGTAGAGGCCGATCACCGAGCCGAAGACCACGATCAGGGTCTTGAGCACCACCGGCGGCAGCCGGCGGACGATCCGGGCACCGGCGTACCCACCGACCAGCGTCGCCGGGGCGACCAACGCGACCGCCGCCCAGTTCACCGGGCCGAACAGCGCGAACACCACGAGCGTGGTCAACCCGACCGCGGCGGAGAGCAGGTTCTTGATCGCGCTGACCCGGGCCAGCGTCGCGTCCAGCACCAGGGCCAGGCCGGCGACCAGCATCACCCCGAGCGCGGCGCCGAAGTAGCCGCCGTACACCGCGCCGACCGCGACCATGGCCTGCACGCTGACCGTACGGCGGCGCGGCGACAGGTCGCGCGGATGCCCGACCAGCCGGCGCAGCGGGTCCTGGAAGGCGAGCACCGCCGTCGCCCCGAGCACAAGGAAGGGTACGACCAGTTCGAACGCCCTGGCCGGGGTCGCCAGCAGCAGCAGCGCGCCGGCGACCGTGCCGACGATCGTGGTGGGCAGGAGCGTGGCCAGCGCCCGCCCGCGCGGCAGGTCCTGCCGGCTGCCCGCCACGCTCGCCACGTACCCGGGGAAGACGGCCACCGAGTTGCTCACGTTCGCCGGCACCGGCGGCAGGCCCACGGCGATCATCGCCGGGAACGTGATGAGCGAGCCCCCGCCGGCCACCGCGTTGACCGTGCCCGCGGCGAGACCGGCGGTGAGCAGCAGCGCGACGTCGGAGAGGTCCATGGTCCCCAGAGGCTAGTACGCCGCCTGCCCGGCCGCCGGTCGCTGTGTCCCGGGGTGGTGGACGCCTATTCCCGGAAGGGGCGGCAATAGACGCGGGGTGCGCGTCGTTAGGATGAGTGCGCGACGGACGAGTCGACCGGGCGGTCGCGTCGGCGGGCTCCGGCCCGCCGCCGAGGAACGTCCGGACTCCACAGGGCAGGGTGGTTGCTAACGGCAACCCGGGGTGACCCGCGGGACAGTGCCACAGAAAACAGACCGCCGACCCCATCGGGGACGGTAAGGGTGAAACGGTGGGGTAAGAGCCCACCAGCACCCCGGGTGACCGGGGTGGCTCGGTAAACCCCACCCGGAGCAAGGCCAAGAAAGGGCCGTCATCGCAGGATGACGACCCGCGCAGACGCTTGAGGGCTGCCCGCCCGATGTCTGCGGGTAGGCCGCTGGAGCCTGCCGGCGACGGTAGGCCGAGATGGATGGCCGCCGCCGGCGCGTGCCTTCGGGCGCGTGCCGGTCACAGAATCCGGCGTACAGGTCGACTCGTCCGTCGCCCACCAGGTCGCAGCCTCGATCAAGGCTGCGACCTGCGCGTATGTCAGGCTGCCTATGGGTGTTGGTGGTCATCATTGGTCCGCGTTCGACGCCCCGGAGGCGCCTCGACGCCCTGGGGGCGCCCGGTTCGTCAGGGGGTCACCCGGGTAGCCGAGCTGTCGCCCGGCAGGCCCGACATGTTGGCCTCGCACCCCGCCGCCGGCGGGCTGCACGGTGAGTAGCGCGGCGGCCTGGCCGTGCTCGCTGCCCGACCAACGCACCCGCACTGTCGTGCGGAACCGCATCGACCTTCGGTGCGCGACGACGCCTCCTCCGGCGACCAGAAGCGTCACCGCCTGGTTGCCCGCGAGACGAAAATGATGCAATTCCACCTTGTGAGGGATTCCGGGCAGTCTGGCGTGACGTGCCCTTTTACTCCTCGTTGCCCCCGGTGTCAACCATCCATACCACGGGGGATTACATGAGGAAGACCTCCACGCCGCGCAGGCGGGGCGGCATCTACGCGCCGCTGACCGCGTTCGCGCTGCTGTCGGGTGCCCTGCTGCTCGCGAGTGGCTCGCCGGCCGCCGCGGCGCCGGCCGACCAGGGGCACGTGCCGTCGTCGGACCCGAAGCTGCACCTGACCAAGACCGCGGACCCGGCAAAGGACGTCAAGGCCGGTGACGAGATCATCTACACCTATACGGTGACGAACAAGAGCAAGGGTACGAAGCGCCCGATCACGTACATCAGCGTCGACGACGACACGGTCGCCGACATCACCTGCGAAGACACATCGCTCAAGCCCAAGGAGAGCACCACCTGCACCGGCACCTACACCGTCACGAAGGCCGACGTGAAGGACGGCAAGATCGTCAACACCGCCCGGGCGAGTGGATGGTTCGACAGGCAGGAGGTGGAGTCCAACGAGGCGACGTTCACCGTCCACACCAGGCCGCAGCAGGTCAGCCTGTCGATTGACAAGAAGGCCCGGGTCGAGTCGGACTGCAGCAAGAAGTGTGAGAACGACGGCTATGCCGCCAAGGGCGACAAGATTTTCTACACCTACCGGGTGGAAAACACCGGCACGGCCACCATCACCAACGTCGGCGTCGAGGACCCGACCGCCGGCAAGGTGGTGTGCAACAGCAACACGCTGGCGCCCGGCACGAAGACCGACTGCCACGCCGACAAGCCGTACGTGGTCGACAAGGACGACGTGAAGGCCGGCAAGGTGGTCAACACGGCCCGGGCGACCGGCACCTACTACGGCAGGAAGGTGGTCTCCGACCCGGTCACCGTCACCGTCTGCATCCGCGGGGGCAAGTACGACCACCGGCACGACGGCAAGGACGACGACAAGGAGCTGCCGGTCACCGGCGACAACACCGCTCCGGCCCTCTCCCTGGCGGGCGGCCTGCTGGCCGCCGGCGGTCTCCTGATCGGGGCCAGCCGGATCCGCCGCAGGGCGGGCGCCCAGGTCTGACCGGTACGGCAGGAACTCCGGGCATCGGCATCCGGTGCCCGGAGTTTCCTGTCTGCACCACGGCCGGGGCCGGGACGACGATCATCGGGCTCGCACCGCGCCTGCCGGCCCTCGCGACGAGCCGCCGACGGCGCGACCCACCCTCCTCGCCCCCACACCGTCCTGGCCCTGACGGCGCTCACCCGACCGCACCGGGCACAGCATGTCGGGTCGGGCACCCTCCCGCGCGCCTAGCGTTGCTGCTGGGAACAGGGAAGGAGAACCGGGTGCTGGAACGGCTCAACCAGGCCATGGAGCACATCGAGCGGCACCTCGACCAGCCGATCGAGGTGGCCGAGCTGGCGCGGATCGCGGTGACGTCGGAGTACCACTTCCGGCGGATCTTCTCCGCGCTGGCGGGCGTCGGCCTGTCCGAGTACATCCGCCGCCGGCGGCTCACGGTCGCGGGCGCGGAGGTGCTGGCGGGGGAGCGGACGCTGCTCGACATCGCCGTCCGCTACGGCTACAGCTCCACCGAGGCGTTTGCCCGGGCGTTCCAGGCCGTGCACGGCGTGGGGCCCGGCGAGGCCCGGCGTACGGGGGCGGCGTTGCGCTCCCAGCCCCGGATGTCCTTCCGACTCGTCGTCGAAGGGAGCAGCAGCATGCGATACCGGATCGTACGCAAGGAGGAGTTCCGGCTGGTGGGCCGCAAGGCGCGGGTACCGCTCGTGCACGAGGGGATGAACCCGGCGATCGTCGCCTTCGTCAGGGGCATCGACCCGGAGACGGTACGCCGGATCGAGGCACTGTCCGACCAGGAGCCGCAGGGCATCGTCAACGTCAGCGACAACGTGGCCGACGGCCGCGCGGAGGGCACCGAGCTGGACTACTGGCACGGCGTGGTGACGGGCGCCGACGCGCCGGAGGACCTGGACGCGGTCACGGTGCCGGCGGGCACCTGGGCGGTCTTCGAGACCTCCGGGGCGTTCCCGCAGGCGGTGCAGTACCTGTGGCGGGACGTGTTCACCCAGTGGTTCCCGTCCAACCCGTACCGCAGCCGGCCGGGGCCGGAGATCTCCCGTACCCGGATCTCGGCGGACGGCGCCGAGGCGGAGGCGGAGCTGTGGATCCCGGTGGAGCCGGTCAGCCGCTGATCTCGGCCAGGACGCGGCGCTGGAAGGCCCGTGCCTCCGGCCCGCTCGGCGGCGGCCCGCCCGCCTGCGCGGCGATCGACCGCGCGACCAGGTCGGCGGGCCCGCCGTCGCGGGCCGGAGCGGCGGCCGGGCCGACGGCGGGGTCGTTCGGCCAGGCTCCGGCGGTCGGGTCCGCCGGCCAGCCGTCGGCGATCAGCCGGCGGCCGGCGTCGGCCTTCGACAGCCAGACGCCGTGGCGGACCTTCACCAGGGACCGGCAGGCGCCGAGCACCGCGTCCTCGGCCCCGGGGGCGGGACCGTCGCCCGGCGGGGTCGGCAGGGCCAGCCACCAGCGCAGCGCGTCCGTCAGCAGGCGGCGCAGGTCGGCGGGGGAGAGGTCGGCGAAGGTCTCGGCGGCCGGCGGCCCGAGCAGGGCGTGCCCGCACTGGTGCAGGATGCTGCGGTCCAGGCCGTACCAGAACAGGCCGTCCCCGGCCGGCCGGTCGGTGGCGGCCCAGGTGGCCCGGAACGCCATCCGCGCTCCGGTGTTCAGCTCGACCTCGAAACCGGGCTCCGGCGTGCCGGAGGCGGCGACCGCCCGGCGGTAGACGACCAGTTCCAGCCCGCGCGCGGGGCACGGCAGGGCCTCGTGCCGCAGCCGCGCCACCAGTTCGTGCCTGCGCGCCAGGTCGAGGGCGTCCGCGCAGACCAGCGCCACGTCGACGTCGCTGCGCCCCGGCTGGTACGCGCCCAGCCCCACCGAGCCGGCCGCGTACGCCCCGACGAGGTCGTCGCCGAGGACGTCGCGGGCGGCGGCGACCAGGTCGGCGAGGTAGCGACGCAGGGCCGGGTCGAGGTCAGTCATCGGACTCGGTCCACACCGTGCCGGCGGGCAGGAACCAGGCGGCCTGGTCGGCACCGAGGGCGTACGCGAGGACCAGCCGGGCGTGCCGGTCCAGTTCGGGCAGCCGGTGCGGCGGGAACCACTCCACGGACACCGACTCGTCGTCGTTGACCCGGGCGGTGCCGGTCAGCAGCCGGCACTCGAAGCCGAGGTTCAGGTATTCGCAGCGGTCGCCGTTGGGATAGGTGTGCGGGTGGGTGAGGACGCTGCTCAGCCGCACCGGCTCCACGTGCAGGCCGGTCTCCTCCCGCACCTCGCGGACCACGGCCGTGGCCGGCTGCTCGCCGGGCTCGACGACGCCGCTGACCACCGACCAGCGCCCGTCGTCGGCGCGCTTGCCGAGCAGCAGCTCGCCGGCGTCGTTGCGGACCACCGCGCTGACGCTCGGCAACCAGAGCAGGCTGTGGCCGACGTGCTCCCGGATCCTCAGGATGTAGTCCGATGCGCCCACCCGGCGACCCTAACCCGCATTCCGGCCGGCGGCCCGCCCCGCGTCACCCCGCCCAGCTGATCTCCCGGGCGACCCGGGCGTACTCCTTCGCCAGCTCGGCGTCGATGCGCGCCATCCGGTCCTCGGTGAGCACCACCGTCGCCTCGTGCGCGGGCCGGCTCTCCATCATCCGCCGCCGCAGCCCGGCGGGCGGGTGCGAGGAGAAGAGCGACACCTCGTCGCGGACGGAGAGCTGGCGCAGCAGCGGCAGCCGCTCCTCGGCCGCCGCGCGGGCCTCGGCCGCCGCCGTCCGCCACCGGTCCGCGCCGTGCCCGGCCCGCGACTCCCGGCGTACGGCGAGCGCCGTCGACTCCATCGCGAGCATCACGTCCAGCAGGCCGACCGCGCCCGCCGTCCCGGCGGCCCGGGCGGACATCTCGTCGGCCAGGTACTCGGCGCGCTGGCTGTCCCGCAGCGCGATGCTGACCAGGACCAGGTGCGCGCCGAACAGCAGCCGGGACAGCACCCAGCCGAACGCCTTGCCCAGCGCCTCGCCGGCCATCTCCACCAGACCGCCGGAGGACACGGTGTCCACCGGTCGGACCAGGTCCGCCGCCGAGCCGAGCATGGTGAAGGCGGGCTGGCTGAGCAACATCCGGCGGGGGTCGCCGTTGACGAAGTGACCCAGCTCGTGGCCGAGCAGCGCCACCCGCTCCTGCGGGCCGAGCACGCCGAAGAACGGCAGCCCCAGGCAAAGCACCCGCCGCCTGCGCACCCCGACCAGACCCGCGTACGCGTTCAGGTCGCCGTCTACCCCGACGACGTCCGGGACGGGCGCGCCCACCGCCGCCGCCACCTCGTCGACGAGGGCGTGCAGCTCCGGCGCCCGCTCCCGGGTGAGCACCTCCAGGTCCGGGTCGAGCCGGCCGAACCGGGGCCGCAGCGCGACGGCCAGGCCGAGCAGCGCCACACCGAGCAGTACGGACAGGCTCGGGAAGGGGAACGCCACGACCAGCAGGACCCCGGTGACCGCGAGCGCGACCACCGCGCCGATCAGCACCAGCGACGCCGCCGCGGTCAGCAGCGCGGCGCCACCCCGCCCGTTCGCGCCGAGCGGGCGCCCGACCAGGCGGGCGTACTGGCTGCGGGTCATCCGGAACGCTAGCCGGTAGGTCCACCGGTCCACCCACGCCCAGCCGAACTCGCGGTCACGCCGCCGGCCGTCGTACGCGTCGAGGTTCCACTCGCAGCCGGCGCACCAGGGGACGGCCTCGGCCAGCGACACCGTGGCGGCGCCGCATCCGGGGCACGTCCGCGTGCCGGACGTCGTGTCGATCACGACGCCCGATCCTGCCGACGGTCACCGTCCACCGGAACCGGCTGTTCAGCCGATGCCCGCCCCGGGTGCCGTCGGGCGGCGGCGTTGACCGCACCTGTGGCGTGCGGGCGGGTCAGTCCGGGCAGGACAGCCGTTCGAGGGCGGCCGGGCCGGCCTCGGCGTGCACGACCTGCGCGAAGCAGGCCGACGCGTCGGCCTGCTGCCAGCCGAAGACGGACGCCGCCGTCTTGGTCACCCGGACCCGGAACACCAGCCGGACCGCCGGGGCGGACGCCGGCCCGTCGCTGCGCACCGTCAGTACCTCGACCCCGGCCACCGAGCCGGCCGCCTGCCGCAGCGTCGACTCCCCTGCCCCGGGGTCGGCGAGCAGCCGTGCGCGGACGAGCTGCGCGGTCGCGGTCACCTCCCGCTCCGTCCGCTGCTCCAGCCGCTGCTGCGACCGGTCCCGCAGCAGCGGCAGCCCGGCGACCACACCGATCGTCGCCAGCACGGCCGCCAGCACCGTGACGGCCAGCCCGCGCCGCAGCCACACCGATGTTCCTCCCCCGCGTCGCACGGGGGGATTGTGCGACAGCGGCGCGCCCGCGGCTGCCCCGTCGGGGCCCCGTTGGGTGGCCCCGAAGGGCCCGAACGCCCTGTTTTCGCAGTTCCCGCCCCCGCGGCCGGAGCCACGTCTACTGTGGAGAAGGCCGGCGACTTGTGGTGTTCCGGTGGCGGGCGGGTGGTTCGCGGTGCACAGTGATCCCATGAGCGACAGCGGAAGCGGTGCGCACTACTACTGGTGCACCCGCCACCACCGGGTCGAGACCGATGCCGACGTGTGCCCCGCCAAGCACGTTCTCGGGCCGTACGCCTCAGCCGCCGACGCGGAGAACGCCCTGCAGTTGGTGCGGGAGCGCAACGAAGCGTGGGACGCCGAGGACGCCCGCTGGGCCGGGGAGGACAGATAGGCGGCGCGGGACGGCCCGCGTCGAGGTACCCCGTGCTCCGCGAGGGCGAGAGCACGTCCCCAAGGAGGGAACCGAGATGGCCGAAGCACAGCAGGCCACCACCCGCCCGGCCGCCAGACGTACGCCCGCCAGGAAGACCGCCGCGGCGGAGCGCTCCGCGGGCGCGACCCGGACCGCGCGGCCGACCACCGCGGCGAAGAAGGCGCCGGCCAGCAAGGCCGCCGGCGGCGCCGGGCGGGCCCCCGCGAAGAAGACCACGGCCGCCGCGAAGAAGACGACGGCCACCGCGGCGAGGAAGGCCCCCGCGAAGAAGGCGGCGACGACGGCCGCCACCACGGCGAAGAAGACCACGGCCGCCGCGAAGAAGACCACGGCTGCCGCCGCGAAGAAGGCGCCCACCGCGGCGAAGCGGACGACGACGGCAGCGGCGAAGCGGACGACGGCCGCGGCGAAGAAGGCCCCGGCGAAGAAGGCGGCGACGAAGGCCGCCACCGCGGCGAAGAAGACCACCGCGCCGGCGAAGAAGGCTCCCGCCAGGACGGGCGCCGCCGCCCGCAAGGTCACCTCGGTGGCGAAGAAGACCGCCACGACGGCGGCGAGGAAGACCGCCACGGCGGCGAAGGCCCCGGCCAGGAAGGCCCCCGCCACGAAGACGACGGCGGCCCGCACGACGGCCGCGACCCGGCCCACCGGCGGTGCCCGCAAGGCGGCGGCGAAGAAGGCCCCGGCGAAGAAGGCGACCGCGACGTCGTCGGCCACCGCCCGCAAGGCGGCCGTGAAGAAGGTCCCGGCGAAGCGGACCACCGCCGCCAAGGCGCCGGCCAAGACGGTCACGGTCACCGCGCGCAAGGCGCCGGCCCGGGCCACCGCCGCCCGCGTCACCGCTGCCCGCGCCACCGCGCCCCGCGCCGGGAGGGCGGGCGCGCGCAAGACGACCGGCTGATCCCGGCGTCGCGGCTCGCGGCGCGTGCCGGGAAGCGGATCATCCGCCACACTGTCAGGATTGACCCCGTGGTGATCCGACGCGTACTCGCGCCCCGCATCGACTTCGGCGCGCTGCGCCGCGAGCTGGGACTGCCCGAGGGTTTCCCGGCCGCGGCGCAGCGCGAGGCCGACGACGCGGCGGCGGCGCCGCCCCGGCCGGCCGTCGACCGCACCGACATCCCGTTCGTCACCGTCGACCCCGCCGGCTCGCGCGACCTCGACCAGGCGATGCACCTCGCCCGCCGCGCCGGCGGCGGCTACCGGGTGACGTACGCGATCGCCGACGTGGCCGCGCACGTGCGCCCCGGCGGCGCGCTGGAGGAGGAGACCTGGCGGCGCGGGCAGACCGTCTACCTGCCCGACGGGACCGTGCCGCTGCACCCCGAGACCCTCAGCGAGGGCGCGGCGAGCCTCCTGCCGGCCGTCGACCGCGCCGCCGTGGTGTGGACCGTCGACCTCGACTCCGACGGCGGCACCGTCGGGGTCGCGCTGGAGCGGGCGCTGGTCCGCAGCCGGGCCCAGCTGGACTACGTCGGCGTCCAGGCGGCCGCCGACGCCGGCCGGCTGCCCGACCCGATCGCCCTGCTGCCCGAGATCGGGGCCCTGCTCACCGCCCGCGGCCTGCGCCGGGGCGCGATCAACCTGCCCCTGCCCGAGCAGGACGTGGAGGCCGACGGCGACGGCTGGCGGCTGGTGCTGCGCGGGCCGGTGCCGGTGGAGGAGCACAACGCCCAGATCTCCCTGTTGACCGGGATGGCCGCCGCCGACATCATGCTGGCCGGGCGGATCGGCCTGCTGCGCACGATGCCGGCGCCGAAGCCCGAGGCGGTGGCGCGGCTGCGGGCCGCCGCCGCCCCGCTCGGCGTGCACTGGCCCGACGGGGCCGGCCCCGGCGAGGTGATCGCCGGGCTGGACCCGTCGCAGTCCCGGGCGGCGGCCTTCGTCGACCAGGCGGCCGAGCTGATGCGCGGCGCCGCGTACACCGCCTTCGACGGCGCGCCGCCGGAGCAGCGGGAGCACGGCGGGGTCGCGGCAGCGTACGCCCATGTCACCGCGCCGTTGCGGCGCCTGGCCGACCGGTACGCCACGGAGGTCTGCCTGGCCCTGCACGAGGGCCGGCCGGTGCCCGACTGGGCCCGCGCGGCGCTGCCCCGGCTGCCCGAGGTGATGGCCGCCACCGACCGGACGGCCTCGGCGGCCACCCGGGGCGCGATCGAGCTGGCCGAGGCGGTGCTGCTCCAGCACCGGGTGGGGGAGACCTTCGACGCGGCGGTGCTGGACGTCGACGCGGCCCCGGACGGCCGGGCCCGCCCGGGTCGCCGGCCCGGCGGCACGGTGGCACTGGACGACCCGCCGGTGCGGGCCCGCTGCCTGGGCGAGCTGCCGCTGGGGGAGCGGATCCGGGTCCGGCTGGTCACCGCCGACCCGGTCGCCCGCTCGGTCGCCTTCGAGCGGGCCTGACCCGACCTGCCCGCCCCGACAGGGCCGGCGACGGCGGGCGCAGCGGGGTTTGTCACAGCGCCGGCCGCTGCTGCCGGCGGGGCGGGTTTGCGAGGATGGCGACATGGCTTACGACGCGAGCACCCTGCCCGACGTGTCCGGGCTGACCGTCGGCATCATCGGCGGCACCGGCGACCAGGGGCGGGGCCTCGCCTACCGGTTCGCCCGGGCCGGCCAGAAGGTGCTGATCGGCTCCCGGTCCGCCGAGCGGGCCGCGCAGTCCGCCCACGAGATCGCGGCGCTGCCCGGCGTTCCGGCCGGGGCCGAGGTCGCCGGTGCCGGCAACGAGGAGGTGGCCCGGCTCAGCGACGTGGTCGTCATCGCGGTGCCGTGGGACGGGCACGCGGCCACCGTCGCCGCGCTCGCCGGGCCCCTCGCCGGCAAGATCGTCATCGACTGCGTCAACCCGCTCGGCTTCGACAAGCAGGGCCCGTACGCGCTCGCGGTGCCGGAGGGCAGCGCCGTCCAGCAGGCCGCCGGGCTGCTGCCCGACTCCCGGGTCTGCGCCGCCTTCAACCACGTCAGCGCGCCGCTGCTGGCCGACCCGGAGATCGACCGGATCGACCTCGACGTGCTGATCTGCACCGAGGACCGGGAGCTGGTCGGCGTGGTCGCCGCGCTCGCCGCCCGGATCCCCGGCATGCGCGGCATCTACGCCGGTCGGCTGCGCAACGCCCACCAGATCGAGGCGTTCACGGCCAACCTGATCGCCATCAACAAGCGCTACAAGGCGCACGCCGGCATCCGGGTCACCGACCTCTGACGCCGGGCGGGGCGGGTCAGCCCCGCCGGGACCGCGAAGCGGTGTCGGGTCCGCCCGGGCAGCGACCCTCCACTGTGCCCTCGATGGCGGCCGGGCTCTGCGCGGCGCCCCCACGACGTCCAGCAGTGATCTCCGCCGGGCACGGTCCGGCGGCGCGTACGGCCGCCGGACCGGCTGACCGGCGTCAGAAGGTGTGCTCGGCGGCGGGGAAGTCGCCGCCGCGGACCTCGTCGGCGAAGCGCCGGGTCGCGTCGGCGAGGGTCCCGGCCAGGTCGGCGTAGCGCTTCACGAAACGGGGTGCCTTGCCGGCGCGCAGGCCGGCCATGTCCTGCCAGACCAGCACCTGGGCGTCGGTGTCCGGGCCGGCGCCGATGCCGACGGTCGGGATCGGCAGCTCCGCCGTGATCCGCTTGGCCACCTCGCCGGGCACCATCTCCAGCACCACGGCGAACGCGCCCGCCTCGGCCACGGCGCGGGCGTCGGCGATCACGTCGTCGGCCGCGTCGCCGCGCCCCTGGACCCGGTAGCCGCCGATGGCGTGCTCGCTCTGCGGGGTGAAACCGATGTGCGCCATCACCGGGATGCCGGCACCGGTGATCGCCGCGATCTGCGCCGCGCAGCGCCGGCCGCCCTCCAGCTTCACCGCGTGGCAGCCGCCCTCCTTCATGAACCGCACCGCCGTGCGCAGCGCCTGCGTCGGGCCCTCCTCGTACGAGCCGAACGGCAGGTCGCCGACGACCAGCGCGTGCCGGGTCGCCCGGACCACCGCGCGGACCAGCGGCAGCAGCTCCTCGACGGTCACCGGCACCGTCGTCTCGTAGCCGAAGACGTTGTTCGCCGCCGAGTCGCCGACCAGCAGCACCGGGATGCCGGCCTGGTCGAAGATCGAGGCGGTGTACTGGTCGTACGAGGTGAGCATCGGCCACCGCTCGCCGCGCTCCTTGGCGACGATCAGGTCGCGGGTGCGGACCCGCCGGGTGGCCGGACCGCCGTAGAGGGCGGTCACCTCGGACGGGGTGGACTCCACCATGACTCTCTCCTTCCTCGAGGCCGCGTGCGCGGTCCCCGGGTTCCGCCGCGATCGTCGCACCACCCGACCGGCCGGCGGCAGAGCTCAGTGGAGGATGTCACTCCCGGGCCGACGCCGAACCGGCCCGGGAGCGGCACGGCTCAGCCGTCCTCGCGCCACCGGTTCGTGATCGGCAGCCGCCGGTCCCGCCCGAACGCCTTCATCGAGATCTTCGTGCCCGGCGCGGACTGCCGCCGCTTGTACTCGGCGGTATCCACCATCCGCAGCACCCGGTCGACGACGGCCGGGTCGTGGCCGGACGCGACCAGCCCGTCGCGGCCGAGGTCGCCGTCGACGTAGCCGATCAGGATCGGGTCGAGCACGTCGTAGTCCGGCAGCGTGTCGCTGTCCAACTGGCCCGGGCTCAGCTCGGCGCTCGGCGGCTTGCCGATCGAGCTCTCCGGGATCGGCGGGGTCTCGCCCCGGCGGGCGGCGTCGGCGTTGCGCCACTTCGCGAGCCGCCAGATCAGCGTCTTCCAGACGTCCTTGACGGGGTTGAAGCCGCCGACCGAGTCGCCGTAGAGGGTGGAGTAGCCGACTGCCAGCTCGCTCTTGTTGCCGGTGGTCAGCACCAGGTGGCCCTCCTGGTTCGACAGCGCCATGAGGATCACCCCGCGGACCCGCGCCTGGAGGTTCTCCACGGACACGCCGGAGAGCGACATGTTCGCCAGGAAGGTGTCCACCATCGGCTGGATCGGCTCGACCCGGTAGTCCAGCCCGGTGCGCTTCGCCAGCTCCGCCGCGTCCTCCCGGCTGTGCTCCGAGGAGTGCTGGCTGGGCAGCGACACGCCGACCACCCGGTCGGGCCCGAGCGCGTCGACGGCCAGCGCGGCCACCACCGCCGAGTCGATGCCGCCGGAGAGGCCGAGCACCACCGACGGGAACCGGTTCTTGTTGACGTAGTCGCGCAGGCCGAGCACGAGCGCCTGCCACACCTCGGCCTCGTCGGCCACGGGGGCGATGGTGCCGCCGGTGGCGACGGGACCGCCGGCCGGCGGCGGGACGGCGTCGACCGCGGCGCGCACCACCCGCATGTCGTCGGCCAGCGCCTGGTCGGGGTCGGTCGGCTCCCCGGCCGGCGGCAGCTCGACGTCGTGCACCAGCAGGTGCTCGACGAACTGCGGGGCCCGGGTGAGCAGCGTGCCGTCGGCCGTCACGATCATCGAGTCGCCCTCGAAGACCAGCTCGTCCTGGCCGCCGACCATGTTGACGTACGCGATGGTCGCCCCGGCCTCGGCGGCCCGGCGGCGCACCAGCGGCAGCCGGATGTCGTCCTTGTTCAGCTCGTACGGCGAGCCGTTGATGTTCAGGACCAGGCCGACGCCGGCCTGGCGCGCGACGGCGAACGGGCCGCCGGCCTGCCACAGGTCCTCGCAGATGGTCAGCGCCACGTCCACCCCGCCGATCCGCACGACGGTCAGCGCGTCGCCGGGGACGAAGTAGCGGTCCTCGTCGAAGACCCCGTAGTTGGGCAGGTGGTGCTTGAAGTAGGTGGCCACGACGCCGCCCCGGTGCAGCAGGGCGGCCGCGTTGCGGGCGCCGTGACCCGGCTCGGCGTCGCCGCTGACCTGCGGCGGGCCGTCGGCGTCCAGGTAGCCGACCAGCACCGGCAGCTCGCCCAGCCCGTCCGCCGCGAGGTCGGCGGCGAGCCGCTCCAGCGCGGCCTTCGACGCGGCGACGAAGGACCGCCGGAAGACCAGGTCCTCGACCGGATAGCCGGTCAGCGCCATCTCCGGGAACGCGACGAGCTGGGCGCCGGCGTCGGCGGCGCGGCGGGTCCAGTCACGGACCAGGCCGGCGTTGCCGGCGAGGTCGCCGACGGTCGGGTTGACCTGGCACAGGGCGAGACGCAGGGTGGGCATGCCCTCATCTTGCCCCAGCCGTCCGGGCCCGACACGCTGGGCGGGGGCGAGACGGCGGCCACCGCCGCAGGGCGCTGCCGGACGGCGGCGGCAAGCCCGGCGGCGACAGCGACGACGGCGGCGGCCCGTCCCGTCGGGCGGGGCGGGCCGGTCGGGCGGGAGCCGCGACAGGGCGGGACGCGCGCCGGCCGGTCGCGTAACGTCGGCGTAACGAGGCGGGTGGAGACTGGTCGGTCAGGCCGGGGCGCCCCCGGTCGAAGGCGGACAACAGTGTCGCGAGGGGTGGAAGTGGACCGTCAGCAGGAGTTCGTCCTCCGTACGCTGGAAGAGCGGGACATCCGGTTCGTCCGGCTGTGGTTCACGGACGTGCTGGGCACGCTCAAGAGCGTGTCGGTGGCCCCCGCCGAGCTGGAGGCGGCCTTCGAGGAGGGCATCGGGTTCGACGGCTCGGCGATCGAGGGTTTCGCCCGGGTGTTCGAGTCGGACATGGTGGCCATGCCGGACCCGACGACGTTCCAGGTCTTCCCGTTCGAGGGCGGGGTCAGCGGCGAGAGCGCCCGGATGTTCTGCGACATCCTGCTGCCCGACGGCGGCCCCTCCTGGGCCGACCCCCGGCACGTGCTGCGCCGGGCGCTGTCCAAGGCGGCCGAGAAGGGCTTCACCTTCTACACCCACCCCGAGATCGAGTTCTTCCTGCTGGAGAACGGCCCCATGGACGGCTCGGTGCCGATCCCGGTGGACACCGGCGGCTACTTCGAGCACACCACCCACGCGGTGGCCCGCGACTTCCGCCGGCAGGCGGTGCTGGCGCTGGAGCGGATCGGCATCTCGGTGGAGTTCAGCCACCACGAGGTCGCCCCCGGCCAGCAGGAGATCGACCTGCGCTACGCGGACGCGCTGACCACCGCCGACAACATCATGACCTTCCGGCACGTGGTGAAGGAGGTCGCCCTCTCCACCGGAGTGCAGGCCACCTTCATGCCGAAGCCCTTCACCGACCAGCCCGGCAGCGGCATGCACACCCACCTGTCGCTGTTCGAGGGGGAGCGCAACGCGTTCCACGACGCCGGTGACCCGATGAAGCTGTCCAAGGTGGCCCGCGCGTTCATCGCCGGGCTGCTGGTGCACGCCCGGGAGTACACGGCCGTCACGAACCAGTGGGTCAACTCCTACAAGCGGCTCTTCCCGCAGGCGCTGCCGGACCGGGTCACCGAGAGCCCCGCGTACGTCTGCTGGGGTCACCTCAACCGGTCGGCGCTGGTCCGGGTCCCCGCCTACGGCAAGCCGAACTCGGCCCGGGTGGAGGTCCGCTCGCCGGACTCGGCGGCCAACCCCTACCTGGCCTTCGCGGTGCTGCTCGGCGCCGGCATGAAGGGCATCGAGGAGGGCTACGAGCTGCCGCCGGGCGCCGAGGACGACGTCTGGTCGCTGACCAGCGCCGAGCGGCGGGCGATGGGCTACGAGCCGCTGCCGGAGAACCTGGCCGAGGCGATCGACGTGATGGCCGGCTCCGAGTTGGTCGCCGAGGTGCTCGGCGAGCACGTCTTCGACTTCTTCCTGCGCAACAAGCGGGCCGAGTGGGAGCAGTACCGCCGCGAGGTCACCCCCTACGAGCGGCAGCGCTACCTGTCGCTGTAGGGCGGGGGCTGCCGCCGCTGGCGTACTGCCGCTATCGTCTCGATCACCGCGCCGGCACCCCCGCCGGGCGCAGAGGTCGGGGAGGCAGTCGGTGCTGGAGGATCTGCTCAGCGGAGCCTGGCAGAGCGTCGTGTTCGGGGTCGTCGGGGTGGCCCTGATGGCGGCCGGGTTCGGGCTGGTCGACGTGCTCACTCCCGGCAGGCTGCGGGAGCTGATCTGGGTGCGGCGCAACGGCAACGCCGCGCTGCTGCTCGCCGCCAACCAGCTCGGCATCGCCGGGATCGTGTTCACCGCGATCCTGACCAGCTACAGCGACTTCGCCAAGGGGCTGGCCTCGACGGTCCTCTTCGGCCTGATCGGGCTGGCCATCATGGCGCTGGCGTTCTTCGTGCTGGACCTGCTCACCCCGGGCAAGCTCGGCGAGATCATCTGCTCCGACGAGCCGCACCCGGCGGCCCGGGTCAGCGCCGCCACCCACTTCGGCGCCGCCCTGATCGTCTGCGCCTGCATCGCCTGAGCCGGTCCGCCCGCGCCCTGTCGGAGCGGAGTGACCCCGCTCCGCTCCGTGACCACGGTCTGCGGGCACTGCGACAACCGGGCCCGCGGGCGGAGCGGTCGCGTCGCACCCCCGTCGTAGGTTGCGGGGGTGAACCGGACGGACCGTCTCTACGCCCTGGTGGAGGAGCTGCGCGCCGTGTCGCCCCGGCCGCGCAGCGCCCGCTGGCTCGCCGAGCGCTTCGAGGTGAGCACCCGCACCATCGAGCGCGACATCGGCGCCCTCCAGGAGTCGGGCGTGCCGATCTGGGCCGAGCCGGGCCGCACCGGGGGCTACGCGCTCGACCGGGCGCGCACCCTGCCGCCGGTCAACCTCACCCCCGCAGAGGCCGTCGCCTTGGCGGTGGCGCTGCACCGCATGCGCGGCACGCCGTTCGGCGCCGCGGCCGGCACCGCGCTGCGCAAGCTGGTCGCCGTGATGCCGGCCGCCGACGCCGCCGAGGCCCACCGGCTGGCCGCGCGGGTGCACCTGATCGGCGAGGGGCCGGTCACGCCCGTCCCGGCCGGGGTCGCCGACGCCGTACGCGCACGGCGCGTGCTGCGCATCCGCTACGCCGACCGGGCGGGCGCCGGCTCGCTGCGCGACGTGGAGCCGCTCGGCTTCCTCGGCAACCCCCGGCACTGGTACCTGCTGGCCTGGTGCCGGCTGCGCGGCGGCATCCGGGCCTTCCGCACCGACCGGATCACCTCGGTGACCATGCTCGGCGAGCGGGTGCCGGAGCGTGAGCTGGCCGTCGACGACCTCGACATCCCGCACGACCGGATCCGCCGGCTCAGCCTCGTCTGACAAGGACCGGGTTGCCCTCCGGCGCGCGGCATCCTGCCCCTCTTGGACACTTCCGCCTGCTGCGGGATCCGGCCGAACCGCCGGAGAAACACCGACAGGACGGTGTCGCGGGCGGGGCCGAGGCTTTCTCCTGACGGCGCCGGTCGACCGGCCGGCGCGGGGAACGGGAGGCCACACATGACCATCAGCAACGCCGTCACCTGGTTCGAGATCGGCGCCGAGCGGCCGGACGAGGCCCAGCGTTTCTACGGCGACCTGTTCGGCTGGAGCTTCACCGAGGAGGGTACGGCTGAAGCGCCGTACCGGACGACCGAGGGTGGCGCCGGTGCGGGGATCAGCGGAGCGATCCGGGGCACCGGCGGGGCGGGCCCCGACTACGCCATCTTCTACGTGCAGGTGGCCGATGTGGCCGACGCCTGCCGGCGGGCCGAGGCGGCCGGCGGCAAGGTGCTGGTGCCGCTGAAGTCCACCGGCAACGGGCTCACCTTCGCCCACCTGGCGGACCCGGCCGGCAACCACGTCGGCGTCTTCGCCCCGCCACCGGGCGCCTGAGCCGCCCGCGCCGGCGTGAGCCGTGCGGCGTCGGCGTGAATCGCCCGCGAGCGGCGTGAGTCGTGCGGCCGGCGGCCCGAGCCGGGCGGCCGGCGGCCCGAGCCGGGCGGCCGGAGGCCGGCGCCGCCGCCGTCCGCCCCGGCGAGGTCGCCGGGGCGGACGGCGTACGGTCACTTGCCGGCCGGGCCGCCGTGCCCGCCGCGACCGCCCGGGCCGGGGAAGACGCCGGCCTCGGCGGCCGCGGTGATGGCGTCCGCCTGCTCCTGGGTGAGCTTGCCGTCCTCGACCGCCTGCGCCAGGCGCTCCTTCAGCGCGGCCTGCCGGTCGGCGGAGTCACCCCGCTCGGGCCGGTCGGCCGGCTTCCGCGCCTCGCGCACCTTCTCCAGCGCGGCCGTCACCTTGTCGGTGGGGACGCCCAGTTCCTCGGCCAGGGCCTCGGCGAACTCGGCCTGCCGCTCGGCCTGCTGCTGCTGCTGCCGCTCGTCGTTGCCGCTGCCGCTCTCGCTGGCGCTGGCGCTCGGCGTCGAGGTGCCGCCGTCCGCGGCGAACGCGACCGTCGGCGCCGCGATCCCCACGCCGAGTACCCCGGCCGCGGCCAGGCCGGCCAGCAGGTGCTTCTTCCTCGTGGTGCCGGACATGCTGTCCTCCATCAGGTCGGTGGGTGGTGCGATGACCTGACCGACGGTGACCAACCCGGCTGGAGGAAAGCCGTGGTGAACCTGTCAGCGAGCTGGCAATCCGCCCGCCGAGCCGGACAAACGGGTTGCCGCGGCGCGCGCCGGCGGTCAGGGTTGGCGGTCGGCAGGCCCACCGGGGCGGAGCAACGACGGAAGGTGACCCTCGTGGCGTTGGCGAAGATCCGGGAAGTGCCGCTCACCGGGGCGGACGCCGGCCCGTACGGCATCACCGTCGGCCCCGACGGCGCGCTCTGGCTGACGCTGGTCCATGCCGGCGCGGTCGCGAGGGTGGGCGCGGACGGCGACCTGCGCACCTGGCCGGTGGCGGCCGACAGCCGGCCGCTGATCGTCACGCCGGGCCCCGACGGCGCCCTCTGGTTCACCCGCTCCGGCGACGACCGGATCGGCCGGATCACCACCGACGGGGAGCAGAGCGCCGTCGCGCTCCCGCCCGGGAGCGGCCCCTGCGGCATCGCCGCCGGTCCCGACGGCGCCCTCTGGTACGCGGCGATGACCGCCGACGCGATCGGCCGCGTCACCACCGACGGGGAGGTGACCCAGTTCCCGCTGCCGGTGAGCGGCGGCTTCGCCTCGATGGTCGCCGCCGGCCCGGACGAGGCCGTCTGGTTCACGCTCAACCGGGCGAACGCGGTCGGCCGGATGGGCACGGACGGCGCGGTGGCGCTGCACCAACTGCCGACCGAGGGCGCCGCCCCGGTGGGCATCACGGCCGGAGCGGACGGCGCGCTCTGGTTCGTCGAGATCGGCGCCGGCCAGCTCGGCCGGATCACCCCGGACGGGCGGATCGACGAGTACCCGCTGCCGGACCGGGCCGCCCGGCCGCACGCGATCGTCGCCGACCCGGCCGGCGGCTGCTGGTTCACCGAGTGGGGCGGCAACCGGATCGGCCACGTCGCCCCGGACGGCACGATCGTCACCCACGACCTCCCGACCCCGGCCGCCGAGCCGCACGGCATCACGGTCGCCCCCGACGGCACGGTCTGGGCCGCCCTGGAAACCGGCGCCCTGGCCCACCTGACGCCCTGACCCGCCCGAGCCGGTTCAGCGGACGGCGGGGGCGATCGTGAGGGTGGCCGTCGTCGTGTCGAGGGTGGCGTCGGTGCCGACCGGGACGGTGAGTTGGCCGACGCCGTGGCCGACGGGCAGGCCGCCGAGGACCGGGACGCCGAGGTCGCCGAGGCGCTCGGAGAGCACGTCGGCGACGCTGGTCGACCAGCCGTCCGCGCAGCCGGTGAACTGACCGACCGCCACCCCGGCCAGCCCGTCCAGCGCGCCGGCCCGGCGGAGCTGGGTGAGCATCCGGTCCACCTTGTACGGCGGCTCCTGCACGTCCTCGACCAACAGGACCGCCCCGGTCAGGTCCGGCATGTCCGGGGTGCCCAGCGACGCCACGATCAGGCAGAGGTTGCCGCCCAGCAGCGGGCCCGTGGCCCTCCCCGGCACCCGCACCGGGAACGTCTCCTCCTCGGCGACGGCCGTCACCGTCACCGGCTCGGTGGTCATCAGGGCGGCGTGCAGCGACTCGGCCGAACGCAGCGGGGTGCGCTCGTCCAGCCAGGCCGCCCCGGGGCCGTGCACCCCGGCCAGCCGGGCGCCCCGCCACAGCGCCAACTGCAGCGCGGTGATGTCCGAGAACCCGGCGACCACCTTCGGGTCCCGGCGTACGGCGGCCATGTCGATCGCGTCGACGATCCGCTGCGCGCCGTACCCGCCCCGCGTGCAGATCACCCCGCGCACCTCGGGGTCGGCGAACGCCGCGTTCAGGTCGGCGGCGCGCAGTTCGTCCGCGCCGGCCAGGTAACCCTGCCGGGCGTACGCGTTCGGCGCCAGCACCGGCCGCAGCCCCCAGCCGGTGAGCAGCTCGATGCCCCGGGCCACCCGCTCGGGCCGGGTCGGCCCTGACGGCGACACCAGCATCACCGTGTCGCCGGGGCGCAGCACCGGCGGTCGTACGGCGGCGGCGGGGGTCGTGCTGGCATGGTCGGGCACAGCGGCAGAGCCTAGTCGCGGCGGGGCGCGGTGCACGTACCGGTCGGCGGACACCGCCGGGCGTGGGACGCCTGGTCCGGTCGGCCGTCGAGGCCGCCGCCGCGCCGGCGGAGGCGTTCGGGGCCCGCCGGAGTCACCGGCTAGCCTCGACGTCGTGGCTACCGCGTTGGTGATCGAGAACGACCCGACCGACGACGTCCGCCGGCTCGGCGAGTGGCTGACCGAGGCGGGCCTCGACCTGTGGGTGGTGCGCGCGCACGCCGGCGACCAGCTCCCCGCCGACCTGGAGGGATACTCCGCGCTGGTGGTGCTGGGCGGCGAGCAGCAGGCGTACCCGCTGCCCGACGGCTCACCCGGTGCGCCCTGGTTCCCCGCCGTCGAGGGGCTGCTCCGCAAGGCCGTCCGGCACCGGGTGCCCACCCTCGGCATCTGCCTGGGCGCGCAGCTGCTGGCCACCGCCCACGCCGGCGAGGTCGAGCGCAGCGCGTCCGGGCCGGAAGTCGGGCCCGGCGTGGTCGGCAAGCGGGACGCCGCCGACGCCGACCCGCTGTTCCGCTACGTCCCGCTGATCCCCGACGTGCTCCAGTGGCACGCCGACGAGATCACCGAGCTGCCCCGGGGCGCCACCCTGCTGGCCGCCTCCACCCGCTACCCGCACCAGGCGTTCCGCCTCGGTGACCGGGCCTGGGGCCTGCAGTTCCACATCGAGTGCGACACCGCGATGATCGCCGACTGGGCCACCGACTCGACCCTGCTGGCCGAGCTGGGCTACGACCCGGACCTGGTGGTGGCGGCCTGCCACGCGGTGATGGTCGACGTCGAGGAGGTCTGGCAGCCGTTCGCCGCCCGGTTCGCCGCGCTGGCCCTCGGCGAGCTGGGCGACGATTCGTCCCGCCGCAGCTTGCCGCTGCTCGGGCAGTGATGAGCCGGCCGACCAGCGCCGCGGGACGGCTCGCCCGCTACGGGTTCGGCATCGTCGGCGGCGACGGCGCCACCCGCGCCGCCGACCTGCTCGGCCCCGACGGGCTGGGCCTGTGGCGGCCGGACGTGCAGGAGCCGACCGACGACCGTGCGGCGGAGCTGCTCGCCGCGCTCTCCCGGGCCGCCGATCCGGACCTGGCGCTGCGCCAGCTGCACCGCATCGTCGAGGCCGAGCGCCGGGCCGCCGGTCCGGCAGCCGCCGGTTCGGCGCTGCTGGAGGCGCTCGCGGACGACCCGGGGCTGCGCCGCCGGCTGCTCGCCGTCCTCGGCGCCTCCTCGGCGCTGGGCGACCACCTGGTCGCCAACCCCGACCAGTGGCCGGCCCTGCGGACCGCCCCGGACGGGCTCGCGCCGACCGCGGAGGGCCGGCTCGACCTGTCCGGCGACGGGCAGCCGGTCGCGGTGCTGCGCAGGGCGTACCGGCTGGCGCTGCTGCGGATCGCGGCGGCCGACCTGACCGGCGGCCGGGGCCTGGAGCAGACCATGGCCGCGCTCTCCGCGCTGGCCGACGCGACCCTCGCGGCGGCGTACGAGATCGCCGTCGGCGAGCTGCCGGAGGGCACCTCCCGGCCCCGGCTCGCCGTCGTGGCGATGGGCAAGTGCGGCGGCGACGAGCTGAACTACGTCTCCGACGTCGACGTGATCTTCGTGGCCGCCGAGGACGACGACCTCGCCGCGGCCACCACGGTCGCCACCCGGCTGATCCACGTCTGCGGGCTGGTGGCCTGGCCGGTCGACGCCGCCCTGCGGCCCGAGGGCAACCGTGGCCCGCTGGTGCGGACCCTGGCCAGCCATCTCGCCTACTACCGGCGCTGGGCGCGGACGTGGGAGTTCCAGGCGCTGCTCAAGGCCCGGCCGGCGGCCGGCGACCTGACGCTGGGCCGGGAGTGGATCGACCAGCTCGCCCCGCTGGTGTGGCGGGCCGCCGAGCGCCCCGAGGCGGTCGAGGACGTCCGCGCCATGCGGCGGAAGATCATCGACAACATCCCGCCGAAGGAGCTGGAGCGCGAGATCAAGCGCGGCCCGGGCGGGCTGCGCGACATCGAGTTCGCCGTCCAGTTGCTGCAACTGGTGCACGGCCGGGGCGACGAGTCGCTGCGGGTGCCCGGCACCGTCCCGGCGCTGCGCGCGCTCGTCGCCGGCGGCTACGTCGGCCGGGCCGACGGGGAGGCGCTGCTGCGCGGCTACCGCTTCCTGCGCGGCGTCGAGCACCGCCTCCAGCTCCAGGGGCTGCGCCGCACCCACACCGTGCCGACGGAGCCGGCCGCGCTGCGCTGGCTGGCCGCCGCGCTGGACTATGCGGCCACGCCGGGCCGCAGCGCCGTCGAGGAGTTCCGCGCCGAGTGGGTCACCCACGCCACCGAGGTACGCCGGCTGCACGCCAAACTGCTCTACCGGCCACTGCTGGAGTCGGTGGCCCGGGTGCCTGCCGACGGGCTGCGGCTGACCCCGGAGGCGGCCCGGCACCGGCTGGAGATCCTCGGCTTCGCCGACCCCGCCGGGGCGCTGCGGCACCTCCAGGCGCTCACCGGCGGGGTGAGCCGCACGGCGGCCATCCAGCGCACCCTGCTGCCGGTGCTGCTCAGCGAGTTCGCCGACGCCCCCGAGCCGGACCGCGGCCTGCTCAACTACCGGCAGGTCTCCGACAAGCTCGGCAGCACGCCCTGGTATCTGCGCCTGCTGCGCGACTCCGGGCCGGTGGCCCGCCGGCTGGCCCGGGTGCTCTCCTCCTCCCGCTACGCCGCCGACCTGCTGGCCCGCGAGCCGGAGGCGCTGCGGATGCTGGCCGAGGAGAGCGAGCTGACCCCACGGCCGAGGGGGGTGCTCTGCGAGGGCTTCGCCGCCGCGGCGGCCCGGCACGCCGACCCCGTCGAGGCCACCCGGGCGATCCGCGCGCTGCGCCGCCGGGAGCTGGTCCGCGTCGCCTGCGCCGACCTGCTGAGCCGGGCCGGTTCGCTGGCCCCGTCGCCGCCCCGGCCCGCCGGCGGGCGGGCCGCGCTCGGCCTCGCCGACGTCACCGCCGTCGGCGCTGCCCTGGCGGATGTCACCGACGCCACGCTGGCCGCGGCGCTGCGCGCCGCCCGGGCGGCCCAGCCGCCCCTGCCGGGGCTGCGCTTCGCCGTGATCGGCATGGGCCGCCTGGGCGGGTACGAGTCGAACTACCTCTCCGACGCCGACGTGCTCTTCGTCTACGACACCCCGGCCGGCGCCGGCGAGAACGCGGCCGGTGCGGCGAGCGCCGCCCACGCGATCGCCGAGGAACTGCGCCGGCTGCTCGGCATGCCCGCGCCAGACCCGCCGCTGGGCGTGGACGCCGACCTGCGCCCGGAGGGCCGGCAGGGCCCGCTGGTGCGCAGCCTCGCCGCGTACGCGCAGTACTACGCCCGCTGGTCGAAGGTGTGGGAGGCGCAGGCGCTGCTGCGCGCCCGGTTCGTCTGCGGCGACGCCGACCTCGGCGCCGAGTTCGAGGCGATGGTCGACCCGGTCCGCTACCCGGCCGACGGGCTGACCCGCGAGCAGGTGGTGGAGATCCGGCGGATCAAGGCGCGGGTGGAGCACGAGCGGCTGCCCCGGGGCGCCGACCCGGCCACCCACACCAAGCTCGGGCGGGGCGGCCTCGCGGACGTCGAGTGGGCGGTGCAGCTGCTCCAGCTCCGGCACGCCGGGACGGTCCCGGAGCTGCGCGGCACGCGTACGCTCGACGCCCTCGCGGCGGCCCGGGACGCGGGCCTGGTCGACCCGACGGACGCCACCGAGATGGCGGCCGGCTGGACCCTGGCCGCGCAGGTCCGCAACGCGCTGATGCTGGTGCGCGGCCGGGCCGGTGACCAACTGCCCCGGCACGGCGTCGAGTTGGCCGGGGTGGTCCGGCTGCTGGGCCGCGACGATCCCGGCGAGTTCCTCGACGAGTACCTGCGCACCGGCCGCCGTTCCCGCGCGGCGATGGAACGGGTGCTCGACGCCTGAGCCGGCCGCGCGGCCGGGGTGTTCCGGCCGCCGCCGGGGCTACCGGGTGCGGCGCACCAGCACCACGTTGTCGACCAGGATCCCGGTCTCGCCGTCCGGGCCGGTGGCCTGGCGGCGCGACGTGTCGCGCCGTTCGGTGTGCCATCGGTCAGGGTCGAGGTCGAGCGACGCGAAGGTCTCCTGCGGGGTGGGGCAGCGCACGTCCGGGTGGTGGGCGCGCCCCCACGGCGGCATCTCGCCGTGCTCGACGACGAGCAGCCGGCCGCCGGGGGCCACGGCCCGGGCCGCCGACTGGAGCAGCCGTGCCCGGGGAAACTCCAGCGGCGACTGGAGGAACTGGGCGGAGACCAGGTCGTATTCGCCCGGCGGGAAGGTCCGGGTGAGGTCGTGCCGGCGGAACTCGATGCGGGAGGCGACCCCGGCGGCGGACGCCTCCTCGGCCGCCCGGTCGAGAGCGGTCTCGGCGACGTCGACCGCGGTCACCCGCCAGCCCTGCCCGGCCAGCCAGATAGCGTCGCCGCCCTCACCGCAGCCGAGGTCCAGCACGGTGCCGGCCGGCAGCGCCCCGGCGACCTCGACCAGGACCGGGTTCGCCCGGCCGCTCCAGACCCGGTCGCGCCGCTGGTAGAGCTCCTCCCAGAACCGCGCGGTCTCGTCGTCCACGTCCGGGTGCGGCCGCGGGGCGACCACCGGCGCCGCCGGAGCGTCGTGGTGGTGGTGATGATGGTGGCCCTGCCGGGTGTCTCCGGCCGTCGCGTCGTGGTGCACCTCTCGTCCTCCTGTGCGCTGCCCTCGGTGACCTGTCGCGTCGATCGTGCGCGGCGCCGGCGGAGGGAGCAAGGAACGTTGCCGAGATGGCAAAAAGACGGGAGGCGCCCGGTCAGCTGCCGAGGCGGTACGTTCCGGCGCGCGGCACGGTCACCGCGGTCCAGTCGCCGTCGGCGGCGACGGTGGCGCCGCCGGAGGCGGTCAGCCACCGGCTGTGCCGCACCCGGACCGGCACCGTGCCGGCGGCCGGCGCCCGGAAGGTCACCGAGGCGCCGTCCCGCGCGACGAGGTCGGCCGGCGCGCCGACGATCGGGGTCGGCTCGGCGACCGCCCAGACCCGCCAGTGCGGGCCGGACCAGACGGGCGTGAGATACGGCAGCCCGCCCGTGACCAGCTCGGCCTCGGCCCGCCCCACCCACGACAGCGGGGCGTCCGGCACCGCGACGAACTGCACCGCGTTCTCGGCCAGCCAGTCCCGGTAGCTCGCGGCGGTCAGCTCCACCCCGGTGCCGGCCGCGCCCGGGACGGTGGTGAAGAAAAGGGGGTTCCGGTCGATGTCGGCCTGCCGCAGCCAGCCCCGGGCCAGCGGCACCTCGCCCAGCCTCGCCGCCTCCCAGTAGTTGCGGGTCGGCGGCACCTCGACCCGGCCGGTGAGCCGCTGCCCGTCGAGGAACTCCCGCAGCGGCGCGAAGTACGCGGCCCGCCCGGTCGGGTCGTCGACGCTGCGCAGGTCGGCGGGGGGCGCCGGCGGCTGCCACCAGCACACCGCCGCCAGCAGCGCGGCCAGCGCGACCCGGCCCCGGACCGTGCCCCGCCGCTGCGCCCCGCCCCGGCCGCGTCGGGCCCACCACCGCGTCAGCCGGGCCGGGGGGCGGGCGGCGGCGGCCAGCAGCGGAAGGGCGAACATGACGGCCAGCCGCGTGGCGTTCAGCCCGACCGGGGTGTGCGCCAGCGCCGCCGCCAGCACCCCGGCCGCCGAGAGCAGCGCACCCACGCGCACCGGCCGGTACGCCACCAGCGCGGCGACCAGCAAACTGGTCAGCACGGCGCGCAGCGTGTCGGTGCGGCTGATGTTCATCCAGCCGCCGTCGCCGAAGAGCAGCGCGGTCGCCCCGAGCGGCAGCGCGGCGGCGACGCCGAGCGCCAGGCCGTCGGCGTACCGGCGGGTGAGCAGCAGCGCCGCGCCGGCCAGGCCGACGAAGAGGCCCGCGACCGGGCTCGTCGCCGAGGCCAGCAGCGCCCCGGCGACCGCCAGCCCGAGCCGCGCGAGCCGCCGTCGCCGCGCCCGCCGGTCCGGGGCGGAGCCGGCCGGTGCGGCCGGGCCGCGGGGAAGGGTGAGGGCGAGCAGCGCGCCGAGGCCGAAGGCCACCCCGAGGCCGTACGTCACCCGGCCCGAGACCAGGTTGCCGGCGATGGTGACGACCCCGACCAGGCTGCCGAGTAGCGGCCGCGGCACCCCGGTGCGAACCAGCAGCGCCGCGAACGCGGTCGCCGCCGCCACCAGCGCCAGCGCGCCGGTGACCCGCACCCCGAGCAGCGCCATCACCGGCTGGGAGACCAGGCTGTAGCCGAACTGCTGGACCCCGCCGTACCAGCGCAGGTCGACCGGGGCGAGGCCGTGGGCGGCGAAGAAGTCGGCCCGGGCGACCTGCGCGGCGAGGTCGGAACCGGTCGGCGGGAGGGCGAGACACGTCACGCCGAGGAGCACGGCGGACGCGGCGGCCACCGCCACCACCCGACTGCGCCGCATGCCCACCTCCGTACCGCGACCACCGTACTGGCAGCATGTCCGGCGTGCCTCACCACCTCGCGCGCTGGATCGGCCTGGCCGGCTCGACGCTGCTCGCCGTGGCCGCGTTCCTCGGCGGAGCGCTGCCCGACGGCGATCTGCGCCCCACCCCGGTCAGCATCTGGCAGGGTCCGCACGGCCCGCTGATCATCGCCGCCTGGGCGGTCGGCACCGGGCTGATGGCGTACGCCTGGTGGGCGCTGCGCGGCCGGGTGCCGTCGACCCGCTGGGCCCTGGTCACCGTCGGGCTCTGGCTGCTGCCGCTGCTGGTCGCGCCGCCGCTGGGCAGCCGGGACGTCTACGCGTACGCCTGCCAGGGCGCCAGCTACTCCGCCGGCATCAACCCGTACGAGCAGGGCGTCTCGGCGCTGCCCTGCCCGTGGCTGGACACCATCTCCTACATCTGGCGGGACACGTCGGCCCCGTACGGGCCGCTGTTCGTGCTGCTCGCCGGGGCGGTGGTGGAGGCGACCGGGTCGCTGTACGGCAGCATCGTGCTGTTCCGGCTGCTCGCGGTGGCCGGGGTGGGGCTGACCGCGGCCTGCCTGCCGGTGCTGGCCCGGCGCTGCGGCGTGCCGGCCGGCCGGGCGGTCTGGCTGGCGCTGGGCTCGCCGCTGATCGGGGTGCACCTCGTCTCGGGGGCGCACAACGACGCCCTGATGGTGGGGCTGCTCGTGGCCGGGCTGGCGGTGGTGGCGGCCCGGCCGGGTCGCCCCGGTCCGCTGCTGGCCGGGGGAGCGCTGCTCGGCCTCGCCGCCGCCGTCAAGATCACCGCGCTGGTGGTGGTGCCGTTCGCGGCGCTCGCCGCGATCGTCGGGGCGTACTCGATCAGGGCGCTGCTCCGCGACGGCGGGTGGGTGGTCGGCGGGGCGCTCGCGGCGGTCGTCGGCGCGACCCTCGCCACCGGCCTGGGCTTCGGCTGGGTCACCGGGCTGGAGCAGGGCGGCCTGGTGATCGCCTGGACCTCGCCGCCGACGGCGGTGGGGCAGACCGTCGCCTACCTCGCCGCGCCGTTCGGCTGGCACGGCGACCCGCTGCCGGCCACCCGGGGGATCGGGATGGCCGTGCTCGCGCTGGTGCTGGTCTGGCTGTGGTGGCGGGCCCGCACCCGGGAGCCGCTGTGGCACGCCGGCCTGGCGCTGGCCGCCACCGTCGCCCTCGCCCCGCTGTTCCACCCCTGGTACTGGACGTGGCCGCTGGCCGTGCTCGCGGCCACGTCGCGGCGCACCGGCTGGTTCGCGGTCGTCGCGGTGGTCTCGGCGTTCCTGGTCCTCGCGGACGGCACCGGGCTGGCCCGGTACAGCAAGACGGTCGGCGCCCCGCTGATGACGTTGTTGGTGATCGTGGTGGCCGTCCGCTTGGTACGGTCGGCTCGGGCGGCCCGCCGGCCGGCCGCCGTGGACTGAGGAGAGGACGCCGGTGACCACTCCCGGCTCCCTGCCGCCGACCCCGCCCGACACCTCGCGACCCACCTCGCCCGACACCCCGCCGACGCCCGGCGCCGCCCGCCTGGCCCGGTACGCCGGCCTGGCCGGGGCGGTGCTGCTGGCCGTCGCCGGCTGGCGGGGCGGGGCGCTGCCGTCGATCCCGCTGGACGCCACCCCGGCGGACCGCTGGCGGTCGGACTCCGGGCCGCTGGTGCTGGACGCCTGGCTGGTCGGCACGGCCCTGCTGGTCGGCGCCTGGTGGGCGCTGCGCCGGGGCGCGCCGTCGACGCGGTGGGCGTACCTGACCGCCGGGCTGTGGGCGCTGCCGCTGCTGGTCACCCCGCCGCTGGGCAGCCGGGACGTCTACTCCTACGCCTGCCAGGGCTGGGCGTACGCGCACGGCGTCGACCCGTACGCGACCGGGGTGGCGGAGGCCGGCTGCCCCTGGGTGGAGTCGGTCGCGCCGCTCTGGCGGGACACGCCCGCGCCGTACGGGCCGTTCTTCGTGCTGCTCGCCGCGCTCGCCGTGACCCTCGGCGGCGGCCTGGTGGGTACGGTCGTGGCGCTCCGGCTGGTCTCCGTCGCCGGGCTGCTGCTGGCCGCCCTCTGCCTGCCGGGGCTGGCCCGGGCGGCCGGCGTGCCCACCCGCCGGGCGGCCTGGCTGGTGCTGGCCTGCCCGCTGGTCGGGGTGCACCTGGTGGCCGGCGCGCACAACGACGCGGCGATGCTCGGTCTGCTGCTGCTGGGCCTGCTGGTGCTGGTCCGCCGGCCCGGCAAGCCGAAGCCGCTGCTGGTGGCCGGGGCGCTGCTCGGGCTGGCGGTGACGGTGAAGGCCACCGCCGTGGTGGTGCTCCCCTTCGCGGCGCTGGCCGCGGTGCTGGGCCGTTACACCGTACGGGCGCTGCTGCGCGACGCCGGCTGGGTGGCCGGCGGGGCGCTCGGCGCGGTGGCGGTCGCCTCGCTGCTGTCCGGCCTCGGGCTGGGCTGGATACGCGGGCTGACCCGCAGCGGCGACTCCGAGCAGTGGACGTCCCCGCCGACGGCGGTGGGCTTCGTCGTCGACTACGCGGGCGGGCTCGTCGGTCGGGACCCGGCCGCGGTGCCGGTGACCCGCACGGTGGCGCTGCTGCTGCTCGCCGTGCTCGTGGTGGCGCTGTGGTGGCGGGCCTGGTCGGAGTTGCGCGGGCTGAACGACGTCCGGCAGCGGGTGGCCCGCCTGGACGCTGCCCGCCCCCGGGTGACCCTGCTCGGCGCGGGGCTGGCGCTGGCCGCCACGGTCCTCCTCGCCCCGGTCTTCCACCCCTGGTACGCCACCTGGCCGCTGGCCCTGCTCGCGGTCGCCGCGGCCCGGACCACCTGGTTCGTGCTGCCCTGCGCGGCGGCGGCCTTCCTCACCCTGCCCGACGGCGCCAGCCTGGCCCGGTTCAGCAAGGCCCCGGGCGCGCTGGCGATGACCGCGCTGGTCGTCGGGCTGGCGGTGTGGGGTCTGCTCCGGCTACGCCGGTCCCGTGCCGCGCGCCACGGCTGACGGGTCGTGCTGGTCGACCGGGACGGTGCGCTCAGCGGTGCGCCCCGCAGGTTGGGCAGCGGGTGCCGTGGCCGACCGGGCCGGGCCCGCGCACCCGACGGCGCAGGGCGATCGCCAGCGGCAACAGCGCGGGGCCGGCGAGCCCGACCACGAGGGCCGTCGCGGCCAACGCGGTCCACCCCGGCCGGGGCGCAGCGTTCAGCAGACCGTCCGCCGCCCCGGCCAGCACATGCACCGACAGCAGGCCGATCGGGGTGAGCAGCACCAGCAGCGCCCAGCCGCCCCGGTGGTCGGCCCGCAGGGTGAGCCCCGCGCCGAGCAGCAGCACCACCACGAGCAGCACCACGGCGGCGCCGGGCAGGATCTGTTCCGCCGTCCAGCCGTAGTAGCTGACGTAGAAGTCGTAGCGGGGTACCAGGTTGACACCCGTGAGGCCGGCGGCGCCGACGGCGAGCAGGGGAGCCGCCCGGAGCCGCGCCGGCAGCCGCTCGGGCAGGCCGAGCGCCACCAGCCCCAACCCGACCTGCGGCAGCAGCACGAACAGCGGCGGGCGGGGCAGGCCGGCGAGGGCCGAGACCGGCACGACCGCGACCGTGAGCAGGAGGGCGAGGGCGAGGCCCCGGCGGGTCCACCGGCCCGGCGCCGCCGCGTGCACCGCCGCGACGAGCAGCCAGGCGGCCCACACCCCGATCCCGAGCGAGACGAACGGTCCGGCGCTCGGCACGCCCCACTTCGCCGGTGGTGGGTGCAGTTCCAGCACCGACCAGACCGCCGCCAGCGCGGTCGCGGTGAGGAAGGCGAGCACGGCGGCGAGGCGTACGCCCGGGATCAGGTCGGCGGCCCCGGCGGCCCGCAGCCGCTGGCGGAGGCCGCCGCGCAGCAGGTCCGCGGCGTCGGCCGGGGATGGCCAGCGCCGGCCCGGCCCGGCCAGGTCGAGGTACGTGCCGACGATCTCGGCGCCGCGCGCCCGCCGGTAGTCGGCGGGATAGGCGAGCAGCAGGCGCAGGTAGCGGCGCTCCAGGTTCGTCATGCCAGCCCTCCCGCGACGCGCGGCGCCGCCGGCCGGGCCTTCGCCACGCGGGCGCGCAGCCGGGCGGTGGCCGCCTCGACGTTGCGGCGCAGGCGCTCGGTCTCGGCGGTCAGCGTGGCGTCGCCGGTGGGGGAGAGGCGGTAGTAGCGGCGCAGTCGGCCGTCCACCACCTCCTCCCGGTCGACCTCCACCAGGCCGGCGTCCGTCAGCCGGTCGAGTGCGCCGTAGAGGGTGCCCGGCCGCAGCGCCACGCGCCCGTCGGAGAGGGCGGCGACCTCGCCGATCAGGCCGTAGCCGTGCATCGGCTCGCCGGCCAGCGCGGTGAGGATCAGGAAGGTGGGTTCGCGTAGCGGAGTGTCCACGCCTCGCAATATAACGGACGCGAAGGTATGCCGGCGGCCGTAACGCGACCGGTCGGAGGAACCGTTCCACCCGCGTCGCTCCCGCGCCGCGGTCGCCCGCGCTGCCCTGGCCGCCCACGCTGCCTGGACGGCCACGCTGCCCTGGACGCCCGCGCGCCCAGCGGATCGGTCGCGTCGAGTGGAACACCATGGGTGTCAAGAAGCTCCGGTAACACCCATGGTGTTCCACTGACCCGCGAGTAGCGGAGCCGGCCCGGTCGGGTGGAACCGTGGAGTCGCTGGTGGCAAGAAAGAAGGCCCTGGGCGAACCCAGGGCCTTCTTCCTGATCTCAGGTCAGCAGTCGAAGTACATGGCGAACTCGTGCGGGGTCGGGCGCAGGCGCACCGGGTCGACCTCGTTGGTCCGCTTCCACTCGACCCAGGTGGAGATCAGGTCGGGCGTGAAGACGCCGCCGTCGAGCAGGTAGTCGTGGTCGGCCTCCAGCGCGTCGAGCACCTCGGGCAGCGAGCCCGGCACCTGCTTGACGTCGCCCCACTCCTCCGGCGGCAGGTCGTACAGGTCCTTGTCGATCGGCGCCGGCGGCTCGATCTTGCTCTTGATGCCGTCGAGGCCGGCCATCATCATCGCCGAGAAGGCCAGGTAGACGTTGGCCGACGGGTCCGGCACGCGGAACTCGACGCGCTTGGCCTTCCGGTTGCTGCCGGTCACCGGGATGCGGGTGCAGGCGGAGCGGTTGCGCTGCGAGTAGACCAGGTTGACCGGCGCTTCGAAGCCCGGCACCAGCCGGCGGAACGAGTTGACCGTCGGGTTGGTGAAGGCCAGCAGCGACGGGGCGTGGTGCAGCAGGCCGCCGATGTACCAGCGGGCCATGTCCGACAGGCCGGCGTAGCCGGTCTCGTCGTAGAACAGCGGCTCGCCGTTCAGCCACAGGCTCTGGTGGGTGTGCATGCCGGAGCCGTTGTCGCCGAAGAGCGGCTTCGGCATGAAGGTGGCGGTCTTGCCGTTGGCCCACGCCTCGTTCTTCACGATGTACTTGAAGAGCTGGAGCTGGTCGGCCGCGTGCAGCAGGGTCGAGAACCGGTAGTTGATCTCGGACTGGCCGGCGGTGCCCACCTCGTGGTGCGAGCGCTCCACGGTGAACCCGGTGTCGACCAGCCGGCGCACGATGCTGTCGCGCAGGTCGGCGTAGTGGTCCACCGGCGGCACCGGGAAGTAGCCGCCCTTGTACGGGGTCTTGTAGCCGCGGTTGCCGCCCGGCTCCTCGCGGCCGGAGTTCCAGGCGCCCTCGATCGAGTCGATGTAGTAGAACGACTGGTGCGCCGAGGTCTCGTGGCGGATGGAGTCGAAGATGTAGAACTCCGCCTCCGCACCGAAGTAGGCGGTGTCGGCGATGCCGCTGGCCGCCAGGTACGCCTCGGCCTTCTTCGCCACGTTGCGCGGGTCCCGGCTGTAGGCCTCGCGGGTGAACGGGTCGTGGATGAAGAAGTTGAGCGCGAGGGTCTTCTGCGCCCGGAAGGGGTCGATGAAGGCGGTGGCGACGTCCGGGAGCAGGAGCATGTCCGACTCGTGGATCGCCTGGAAACCGCGGATCGACGAACCGTCGAAGGCCAGGCCCTCGGTGAAGAATTCGTCGTCGACGGACTCGACCGGCAGGTTGAAGTGCTGCATCACACCGGGCAGGTCACAGAAACGTACGTCGACGAACTTCACGTCCTCGTTCTTGAGGTATCGCAGGAGTTCCTCGGGATTGGCGAACACACGTCCTCCTGGCACGTCCACGGGTGGCTAGGCTCTTGGCGACGCTATGGCCGGGTGGTTGCCCGGCCATGTCTTGAGTGTTTCTGCCGTGTTACGTCCCTCGCGGAGCGTCATCCGCGCTGCTCCGGCGGGGGCGAGCGGGCGACGGAACACCGCCGGCTGTGCCAGTGTATTGACACTTGCTCGCTTTGGTCCCTTTTTGCGCCCGGGGTGCCGGCGACCGTCCCCGAGCCGCCCGTACGCCCTGGATACCCTTGACCGTTGTGAGCAACCCGCCTGACCGCCCCGTGCCGCCCGCGTCCGATCCCGCCTTCACCCCGCCCAGCCTGGGCCGCCGGTTCGGCGCGCTGGTGATCGACTGGGTGCTCTGCCTCCTCGCCGCCCGGGGCTTCGCCGATCCGGTCCGCGACGGGTGGGCGCCCGTGCTGGTGCTGATCCTGGAGTACGGCTTCTTCCTCGGGCTGTTCGCCCAGACGCCGGGCATGTTCATCACGAAGATCCGCTGCGTCGCGTGGGCCGACGGCGGGCGCATCGGCCTCGTCCGGGCGCTGCTGCGCGGCGTGCTGCTCGCCCTCGTCGTGCCGGCCCTGCTGATGGACAACCACCGCCGCGGCCTGCACGACCGCCTCGTGGGCTCGGTCGTCACCGACGCCCCCCGCCCCTGACCTCCCGCTCGTCCCGCCTCCCTCCCGCGATCTTGCACTTCCTGCCCGGACGTACGGGGCATCGGCGGTAGCGGTAGGGCCGAAACCGCAAGATCGCCGAGGAGCGGGAAACGGGGAGGGAGGGGAGAGACGCGAGAGCCGGGCCCGACAGGGCCCGGCTCTCGTTGCGTACGTCCCGGTGGGTCAGCGACCGCGCGACTGGCGGAACGCGCCGCGCGGGGGTCGCATGTTCTTCGGGATCGCGCCCTTGGGCATCTGCGGGCGGGCGGTGAGCGCCTTGAGCCGCTTGTCGAGGGAGTTGACGTCCTTGCCACTGAGCGTGCGCGGCAGCCGCATCAGGGTCATCCGCAACTTGCGGACCGGCAGTTGGCCCTCCTCCTGCCCGATCACGTAGTCGTGCAGCGGTGCGTTGCCGATGACCTTGGCAAGCCGCCGCTTCTCCTGGCCGAGCAGACCGCGCACCCGCTGCGGGTTGCCCTCCGCCAGCAGGATCACGCCGGGCCGGCCGATGACCAGGTGGACCATGTCCATCTGCGTGGTGGAGCTTACGGCCGGGGTGACCCGCCAGTCGCCGCGCATGCTCTCCATGATCTGGGCCGCCGCGCCCGGCTGCCCCTCGGCCGCGTTCATCATCGCCCGGTTGGACCGCAGGTTGAGCACGATCAGCAGGCAGAGCAGGGCGAGCAGGATGCCCAGCGGCAGCCAGATCCAGCCCCAGAGCAGGACCGCGACCACGGTGAGCGCGAGCGGGATCAGCACCGCGCCGGCGGCCAGCGGCGCGAACCACCTGTCCTGCTTGGCGGTGAACTTGAACACCATCCCGATCTGCTTCAGCCGCTGGCCGAACGAGACCTTCTCCTGGGGCTTTGCCATGCCGCTGAGTCTAGTGGTCGCCGCACGCCGCGATCACCCGCGGCCGGGCTGAGTACCTTACGCCGCCGTACCGCCCCCAGCGGTCGGGAGTAAGGCGGGGGAGCGGGCGAAGATCAGGCGGCGCACCCATGCCCCGGGGGCACCTTCGCGCGGAGAGTCAGAGTCGACAGCGACGACGACCTCAGGGAGCCCGAGATGTTCGGCACCGACGCGGACTTCATCCTCTCCATCCACCGTACGTACGCCGCCGAGCTGCGCGCCGAGGCCG
This sequence comes from Micromonospora sp. NPDC002717, assembly GCF_040295705.1. Taxonomy (NCBI): domain Bacteria; kingdom Bacillati; phylum Actinomycetota; class Actinomycetes; order Micromonosporales; family Micromonosporaceae; genus Micromonospora; species Micromonospora sp. NPDC002717. The sequence continues at coordinate 129,288 of NZ_JBEOVW010000011.1, forward strand.
CGGCCGACCGGCTCGCCCGCGCCCTGCCACGCCGCTCCACGCGCGGCTGGCTCGGCCGGCGGCAGCATCCGGGCCGCGCCGGCGACGTCCGCCGGTGAGCGCCCCCGCGCCCCCGGCGGCCGCCACCGTGCCGCCGGGGGCCGCCGACCCGTCGAGAGTCGCCACCGTGCCGCCGGGGACCGCCGCCGACCCGTCGAGAGTCGCCACCGTGCCGCCGGGGACCGCCACCGACCCGTCGAGGGGCGCCACCCTCCCGCCGGGGACCGCCACCGTGCCGGCGGGGGCCGGCGCCCCGCCAGGGCCCGCGCCGTCCGGCGGGCCCGCTCCGCCGTCCGGCGGGCAGCCCGCCCCGGCGACGGCCGGGCCGTCGGTCGCCGGCCGGCCGGTCAGCGGAATCGGGGGCGGCGAGGGGCGTGGCATGCTCGGTGCCGTGACCGCACGCGCCGCCAGCACCGTCCTCGTGGGCCGACAGCCAGAACTCGCGGCCCTGCGCGACGCCCTCGCCCGGGCCCGCGCCGGCGAGCCGACCACCGTGCTGGTCGGCGGCGAGGCGGGGGTGGGCAAGACCCGGCTGGCGGAGGAGTTCGGCCGGTCGGCCACCGACGCCGGGGCCCGCCTGCTGGTCGGCCAGTGCCTCGAACTCGGCGAGGCCGGCCTGCCCTTCGCGCCGTTCGCGGCGGCGCTGCGCGCGGTGCTGCGCCGCGACGGCCCCGGCGTCTTCGACGGGTACGAGGCGGAGTTCGCCCGCCTCCTGCCGGAGCTGGCTCGGGGGCCGGTCGGTGTCGCCGCGCCCGCCCCGGCGCCGGTCTCGGACGCCCCGCGCGGCTACCTGTTCGACCTGGTCGCCGAGCTGTTCGAGCGGCTCGCCGCCGGGCAGCCCCTGGTGCTGGTGATCGAGGACCTGCACTGGGCCGACCGGTCCACCCGCGACCTCATCGCCTTCCTGGTGCGGGCCGCCCGCACCGCCCGGCTGCTGCTGGTCTGCACCTACCGCACCGACGAGCTGCACCGCGGGCACCCGCTGCGGCCCTTCCTCGCCGAGCTGGACCGGGCCCGCGGCGTCGAACGGATCGAGCTGGGCCGCCTCGACCGGGACGGCACCGGCGCGATCCTGGCCGACCTGCTCGGCGCCGAGCCGCTCGCCCGGGCGGTCGACCACATCCACGACCGCACCCAGGGCAACCCGTTCTTCATCGAGGAGCTGGCCGCGGCCGGCGGCCCGGTCGGCTGCGCCGCGCTGCCCGAGACGCTGCGCGACCTGCTGCTGGCCCGAGTGGACCGGCTGCCCGACCCGGCCCAGCGGGTGCTGCGCATCGCGGCGGCCGGCGGCACCCGCTTCGCCCACCAGCTCATCGCCGAGGTGGCCGGGCTGCCCGAGCCCGAGCTGGAGGACGCGCTGCGCGCCACCGTCGCCGCCCAGCTCGTCGTGGCCGACCCCGAGGGCGACTACGAGTTCCGGCACGCCCTGGTCCGCGAGGCGGTGCACGACGAGCTGCTGCCCGGTGAGCACGCCCGGCTGCACGCCCGCTTCGCGGCGGCCATCGAGGCGCAGCCGCACCTGGTCGTCGCCGGTCGCGCCCCGGCCGAGATCGCCCACCACTGGTACGCCGCCCACGACCACCCCCGCGCACTGGTGACCGCCCGCACCGCCGCCCGCGCCGCCGCCGACCGGTACGCGTACGCGGAGCAGAGCCGGCTGCTGGAGCGGGTGCTGGAGCTGTGGGAGCTGGTGCCCGACGCGGCCGACCGGCTCGACATGGACCACCTCGCGGTGCTGGAGGAGACCATCGCGGCGGCCACCACCGCCGGCGACTACCAGCGCGCGCTCACCCTCACCCGGGCCGCCCTGGCCGAGGTGGACACCGACGCCGAGCCGCTGCGCGCCGCGCGGCTGCTGGACCGGCGCGGCCGGATGCTGGCCATGCTCGGCAAGAGCGACGGCACGACGGAGCTGCGGGAGGCGTACCGGCTGGCCTCGGGGGTGCCGGACGGGCCGGAGCGGGTCCGGCTCCTCGCCGACATCGCGGCGCACCTGATCAGGATCGACCCCGAGCAGGCCGACGCGCTCGCGGCCGAGGCGACGGCGGCGGCCGAGGCGCTCGGCGAGGACCTGGGGCTGCTGCCGGCCCGGATCGTGCTGCTCTGCCGCACCGCGGCCTCGGTCGACCTCGGCCTGGCCGAGCTGCGCCGGGTGGAGGAACGGGCCCGCGCGGCAGGGAACGCGCCGGCGCTGGTGAGCGCCCTGGTCCATCTTTCCGACGTGCTCTTCGAGCTGGGCCGGTACGCCGAGTCGGCCGACGCGGCCGCCGCCGGGGTGACCGAGGCGCGGCGGGTCGGCATCAGCCGCTCCACCGGCGCCTACCTGCTGTCGAACCAGGCCGAGGCGCTGATCGCCCTGGGCCGCTGGGACGAGGCCGACGCCGCCTGCGCGGACGCCGCCCGGATCGACCTGCCGGGCGTCTCGGGGCTGCACTGGCTCCAGCTCCGCGCCGGTCTGCGGCTGGCCCGGGGCCACCCCGCCGCGGACGAGCTGGTGGGCCGCGCCCTCGGCTTCCTGGCCCGGCCCTACCTGTGGCCGAACCACCGGCTGCCGCTGCGGGAGCTGCGGATCGAGGCGGCGCTGGCGGCCGACGACCGCGCCGAGGCCGTACGCGCGGCCCACGCGGCGCTGGCCGACGAGCGCCTGCCGCAGCTGCCCCGCGAGGGCTGGCCGGTGCTCAGCGCCGTCGCCCGCACGGCCGCCCGGGCCGGCGACCCCGAGCTGGCCGCCGCGGTGTCCGCGCTCGCCGCCGGCCTGCCGGCCCGCTGCCCGGCCGAGCGGGCGCACGCCGCCCAGGTGGGCGCCCTCCTGGCGGCCGGCGACGAGGCGCTTGCGGCGTGGCGGGCGGCGGTCGCGGCGTGGCGGGCGGACGGGCAGCCGTACCCGCTCGGACGCGCGCTGCTGGCGCTCGCCGAGGCGGCGGCTGCGGCGGGGGAGCGGGACGAGGTGGCGGCGGCGGTGGGCGAGGCCGCCGCGATCGCCGACCGGCTCGGCGCGGCGCCGCTCGCGGAGCAGGCCGCCACGCTGGCCCGCCGGGTCGGCCTGCGCGGGGCCACCCGGGGCCGCCCCGGCGCGGACCTGCTCACCCTGCGCGAGCGGGAGGTGCTGCGCCTGGTCGCGCAGGGGCACAGCAACAGCCGGATCGCCGAGCAGCTCTTCATCTCGCCGAAGACGGCCAGCGTGCACGTCTCCCGGATCATCGCCAAGCTCGACGTGAGCAACCGCGTGGAGGCCGCCGCGCTGGCCCACCGCCTCGGCCTGCTCGGCGAGCCCACCGCCCCCCGCTGACCCTCGATCGAGGGCCGCCCGAGGGGCGGAGGCTCGTCGCGACGTGCGGCGGTGCCGGCGCGCCGGCCGGGGTGGGTCAGCCCGCGGTGACCTGGGTGCCCTCGCGGGCCTCCAGCGCCTGCCGGTAGAGCCGGCCGGCCCGGTACGACGAGCGCACCAGCGGCCCGCTCATCACGCCCGCGAAGCCGATCTCCTCGGCCTCCTCGCGCAGCTCGACGAACTCCTCCGGCTTGACCCAGCGGGTGACCGGGTGGTGCCGCGGGGAGGGGCGCAGGTACTGCGTGATGGTGATCAGCTCGCAGCCGGCGTCGTGCAGGTCACGCAGCGCCTGGGAGATCTCGGCGCGTTCCTCGCCCATGCCCAGGATCAGGTTGGACTTGGTGACCAGCCCGTCGGCGCGGGCCTGCCGGATCACGTCCAGCGAGCGCTCGTAGCGGAACGCCGGCCGGATCCGCTTGAAGATCCGCGGCACGGTCTCCACGTTGTGCGCGAGCACCTCCGGCCGGGCGCCGAAGACCTCGGCGAGCTGCTCGGGGACCGCGTTGAAGTCGGGGATCAGCAGCTCCACGCCGCAGCCGGGCTGGAGGGCGTGGATCTGCCGGACGGTCTCGGCGTAGAGCCAGGCGCCGCCGTCGGGCAGGTCGTCCCGGGCCACGCCGGTGATGGTCGCGTAGCGCAGGCCCATCGAGACCACCGACTCGGCCACCCGGCGCGGCTCGTCGGCGTCGAACTCGGCCGGCTTGCCGGTGTCGATCTGGCAGAAGTCGCAGCGCCGGGTGCACTGGTCGCCACCGATGAGGAAGGTGGCCTCCCGGTCCTCCCAGCACTCGTAGATGTTGGGGCAGCCGGCCTCCTGGCAGACGGTGTGCAGCCCCTCGCGCGAGACGAGCCCGCGCAGCTGGGTGTACTCCGGTCCCATCTTGGCCTTGACCTTGATCCACGGCGGTTTGCGCTCGATCGGCGTCTCGGCGTTGCGCGCCTCGATGCGGAGCAGACGCCGCCCCTCGGGGGCGGGCGTCGCGGTGCGCGCTACCTGGCCGGTCGTCGGCGCGGAGTGCTCGATCGTCACGAAACCGAGCCTACGCCCGACGGCCGCCGTCGATGTACCGCGGGCGACCGGCGTCACGCCGGAAGCCTTGTGACGCCGGACACCGGAGGCGGGAAAATCGCGTCACAGCAGGCGTCGGCGGGGTGCTACGGTTCCCGGCAGAGCTGTGACGGAGCCGAGTAGCGGCCCGATCCGCCAGCCGAGAGAGCCGCCGGTTGCTGTGAGGCGGTCTGGCGCCGGACCGCGAAGACCCTCCCGAGCTGCGGGAAGAACGGCGTGTGCGCGCCAAGTAGAGCCCGCCCGGCTGGCCCCGGTGAAAAGGCGACGAACGAGGCCCCCGTCAGCGGGGGCGAAGGTGTGGTGGCACCGCGAGGTTCCCGCTCGCCCACACCTCCCGGGGATCGCGTTGCGATTGATCGAGGAGGTAACCGCCGTGCAACGCATCCTTTCCCACCAGCTCTCCGCCCATGTCGGCGCAACCGTCCGGATCGCGGGCTGGGTGCACCGCCGCCGGCTGCTCAAGTCGGTGGCGTTCCTGATCGTCCGGGACGCGGCCGGCCTCGCCCAGGTGGTGGTCGCCGACCCGGCCGTCCGCGCCGACCTGGAGAAACTGACCGAGGAGACCGTCGTCGAGGTCACCGGCACGGTGGTCGCGAACCCGACCGCTCCCGCCGGGGTCGAGGTCGCCGAGCCGACCGTACGACCGCTCGGCCCACCCGCCGTGCCGCCGCCGTTCGACCTCTACCGGCCGGCGCTGACCGCGAGCCTGCCCACCCAGCTCGACCACGCGCCCGTGGCGCTGCGTCACCCGACCCGTTCGGCGGCGCTGCGCGTCTCGGCGGCGGCGGTGGCCGGCTTCCGCGCCGCGCTCGACGCCCGCGACTTCGTCGAGATCCACACGCCGAAGGTGGTCGGCTCGTCCACCGAGAGCGGGGCGAACGTGTTCGCGCTGGACTGGTTCGGCCGGCCCGCGTACCTGGCCCAGTCGCCGCAGTTCTACAAGCAGCTCATGGTCGGTGTCTTCGAGCGGGTCTACGAGGTCGGGCCGGTGTTCCGGGCGGAGCCGCACGACACGGTGCGGCACCTGGCGCAGTACACCTCGCTCGACGCCGAACTCGGCTTCGTCACCGACCACCGGGACGTGATGGCCGTGCTGCGGCACACCGTGGCCGGCATGCTCGACGCGGTACGCGCGCGGGCCGGCTCCGCGCTCACCACGCTCGGCGTCGAGGCCCCCGAGGTGCCGGCGGAGATCCCCGCCGTGCACTTCACCGAGGCCCTGGAGATCGCCGGCGCGCCGGCCGACGAGCCGGACCTCGCCCCGGCGCACGAGCGGGCGCTGGGGGAGTGGGCGCGGCGGGAGCACGGCTCCGAGTTCCTCTTCGTCACCGGCTACCCGATGGCGAAGCGGCCCTTCTACACCCATCCCGACCCGGCGCGGCCCGCGTACTCCAACGGGTTCGACCTGCTGTTCAGGGGGCTGGAGCTGGTGACGGGCGGGCAGCGGCTGCACCGGCACGCCGACTACCTGGCGGCGCTCGCGGCCCGCGGCGAGCCCGTCGAGCCGTACGCCGGCTACGTCGACGCGTTCCGGCACGGGATGCCGCCGCACGGCGGTTTCGCCATCGGGCTGGAACGCTTCGTGGCCCGGCTGACCGGCGCGGCCAACGTCCGGGAGGTGACCGCCTTCCCCCGCGACCTGCACCGGCTCACCCCGTAGGCCGTTCTCGGTCGCTGTGGAGCCGGTGTCGATCACGACCCGCTCCACAGCGACCCGGCCCGGTTGCCGTCCTCGGCCCTGTCGGAGGCCGGCCGCGGCGTCCTCAGCCCCGGACCGGATTTCAGCCGCGGGCGCGCAGCCGGCCGCGCAGCGCCCGGCGGGCCACCGGGCCCAGATCCTCGACGACCTCCATCAGCACCGCGAGGCGTTCCAGCGCGTCGAAGGCGTCCCGTGCGCCGGTGGGGTCGACCCCCTCGAAGAGTTCCAGGCCGACGAACGCGGCCGAGACCGCGCTCGCCAGCCCTGCCGGGTCGGCGACCGGGGCGACCGGTGAGTCGCGCAGCACCCGGCGCAGCACCGTCTCGATCTCGGCCGTCCACATTCGGAGCGCGGCGGCCGTCGACTCGGCGAGCCGCTGGTCGGTCTGGGCGCCGGCGAGCAACTGGGCCAGGACCGCCACGTTGCCCTCGGCACGCTCCTGCTCGTGCAGGGCACGACCCAGGTCGAGCAGTTCGCGCAGCGACCGTACCTCCGCGAAGCGTTCCCGGTATGCCGCGACGCGGGCCGCTGTCGCGCTGCGGCAGGCCTCGGCGAGCAGGGCGTCGACGCTGCCGAAGTGGTAGAAGACCAGGGCCTGGTTCACCCCGGCCGCCGCCGCGACGGTGCGGGCCGAAACGCCGGCGATGCCGTGGGTGCGGATCGCCGCGAGCGCGCCGTCGATCAGCTTTTGGCGGGTGGCGGCCATGGCTGTCCTTTCGTCAGTGGCGGGGATTCTCTCGCAGCGGCCGCACGGCTGCCGGCACCGGTGCCCGGCCGGAACGGACGTACTGGACGGTGAAGCTGCCCGAGTATCCGAACAGCGGCCCGACGAGAGGATTGCTCACCCGCACCTCGATGCCGAATCGCCCGTGGTGGTCGTCGTACCACTCCCGTAGGTGCGCCTGCCCGGTCAGGACCGCCGGGCAGGGCACCCCGCCGCGGAAGCGCTGGGCACCGCTGCGGATGGTCAGCGCGCCGGTCGCGTCGACGCCCAGGTGCAGGTCGACCGCGAGGTGCTGGTGCGTGCCGAGGTAGTCGACCAGGACCTGGCGCTGCGGGCTGTAGACCATGGTGGCGTCGAAGCGGCGGCGACGGTGCGTCGACACCTGGAAGGTCCGCACGAACGTCAGCGTGGGTCGGTGGTACGAGTCGGCGTAGGCGTAGTTCTCGATGGTGAACGGAATGCCGACGCCGGTCTCCGGGAACAGGATGTGCCGCAGGGCGCCCAGCCGCAGGAACGGCGCGGTGAAGGCGGGCCCCCGCCAGAGGCGGTCCATGATGCCGGTGCCCACGCAGCCCACGTCGGTGTCGCCGTCGACGCCGAAGCGGCGCTGCAACTGCGGGTGCAGTCGGCCGAAGTTGGCGCCCAGGGCGCGCTGGAAGACGGAGGTCACAGCTTCTCCAGGACGGACGGTGGACGGGCGGCGAGACGGTCCGGCGGCCGGCGTCGACAGCGGGCGGCCGGGGTATGGAGACGGGGAGGCAGCGCCAGCACGACCACCGACGCGGCGAGCACCGCACCGGCCGCGGTCGCGGACCCGTCGGTGACCGACGCGACCAGCGCGCCGACGCCGGTCACCGCGAGCACCCGCAGGGCCAGCTCCCGCCCGGCGTTGCGCTGTGCGCGCTCCGGGGGCACGCCGTGCTCCAGCCACAGCCGCAGCCGGTCGAACGACCACGCGGTCGCCCAGCCGAACAGCGGGCGGAACACGAGATCGGCAAGCCGGCCCAGCGGGCCCCAGCGGGTGGCGTACGTGTAGCCGGTCAGGAAGCGCACCCCGCCCGGGCCTGGCACGTATCGCCAGTAGCCGGAGCCCGACGCGATCAGCGAACGCGGGTCGTCGGAGCCGAAGTGCAGGGCCGAGGTGCACGTGCCGTCCGGTCGCGTCCGCTCACCGGCGTGCACGCCGTGGCCGCCGATCCGCACCCCGGGCAACACGGTGGTGGAGTAGCGGAACCGGGCGGGCGTGGTGCCCGGCACCGGGTCGATCCGGCTGAAGCGGACATCCCACCGGCGATGCGCCGTGGGGTCCTGCGTCGCAGACCACACCCGTTCGACCGGTGCGGCGATCAGCGCCTCGACATAGACAGCCCGCACTGGAGCCTCCCCATTTTGAGCAGTCGCTCAAGGTGGACGGTACCTCACGCTTGAGCGACCGCTCAAGTGCGTGGAGTCGCGTCCACCGAACCGCGGCCGGGTCCCGGGGTATGAAGGAGCGGGGCCTCGGACGAGACCCGGACGGCCTGAGCCGTGGCCGGGCAGCGGGGTGTGGGAGGAGGGTGATGGGCGAGCGGTTCCGGGCGACGCTGCGCGATCTGCTGCACCTCCGCGAGGCACACGGCGCCCACCGGGTCGCGTTGCGGGCCGGCGTCAGCGTCCTCGTGCCGCTGCTCGCGGTGCTGGCGGCCGTCCACCCGGACTGGTCCCTGTACGCCGCGTTCGGCGCGTTCACCTCGCTCTACGGGCGCAACCACGTGCACCTGTCCCGGGCGGCGATGCAGGCGAGCGCCGGGGCGGCGCTCACGGTGTCGGTGGTCCTCGGGGTGCTGGTCGGGTCCCTGGAGTCGCGCGCGTGGGTCGCGGTGCCGGCCGCGGCGGCCGTCGCGGCGGCGGGAGCCGTGCTCGCCGCCGCGCAGGACTGGCACCCGCCGGGACCGCTCTTCCTCGTCTTCGGGTTCGGCGCCGCGGCGTCGGTGCCGCACGCGGTCTCCGACGTGCCGACTGCGGCGGCCGTGGCCGGGCTCAGCAGCCTGTTCGCGCTGCTCGTCGGCGCCGTCGGCAGTGTCCTGCGGCGGCAGCGGAGCCGTCCCGCGCGGCTGCGCCACGTGTGGACCTGGGAGCCGGTCCGTTACGCCGTCGCCGTGGTGCTGGCCGGCGGCGCGGCGACGGCCATCGGGATCGGGCACCCGTACTGGGCGATGGTGGCGGCGGTGGCGCCGCTCAGCGCCCAAGGCGTCACCGCCCAGTTGGTGCGCGCCGGGCACCGGATCGTCGGCACCCTGCTCGGGCTGCTGACCAGCGCGGCCCTGCTCGCGCCGGGGTTCTCGCCGGTCGCCACCGTCCTGGTGGTGGCGGTGCTCCAGATCGTCACCGAGCTGCTGGTGGGGCGCAACTACGGGCTGGCGCTGCTGTTCATCACGCCGATGGCCCTGCTGATGGGCCAGCTCGCGGCGGCCCGCCCGGTGGGGTCGCTGCTCTTCGACCGGGGCGTCGAGACGGTGATCGGCGCCGCCATCGGCGGGGCCGTCGTCCTGTGCCAGCCCTGGCTCCGGCGCCGCGGCGGTGCGCCGGAGCACCCGCCCGAACCGGCCGATCAGGTCTGACCGCCGGGGCGTGAGCGGGTGCCCGGTGCCCGTCGGCGGTCAGGCCGGGCCGGGGCAGCGTGAGCGGGGGTGCGTCCCGCTGCCGGTCAGGCCGGGCCGAGGAGGTCCCAGAGGTTGCCGGCGATGTCGCGGAAGACCGCCACCCGGCCGTACGGCTCGGTGCGCGGCGGCCGCACGAACTCGACGCGCGCCTCGACCATCCGGCGGTAGGTGGCGTCGAAGTCGTCGACCTGGAGGAAGAAGCCGACCCGGCCGGCGACCTGGTCGCCGACGGCCTGCGCCTGCCGCTCGCCGTCGGCGCGGGCCAGCAGCAGCCCGGTCTGCGCGCCGGGCGGTCGGACGACGACCCAGCGCTTCGGGCGGCCGTCGTTGGTCAGCGACGGCGTGTCCTCGACCAGGTCGAAGCCGAGCACCTCGGTGAAGAAGTCGATGGCCGGGTCGTACTCGGCGACGACGACGGTGACGAGATCGATCCGCACGGGCGGAGGTCAGGCCGCGACGAGGGCCGGCAGGTGGCGCTCGACCACCGGCAGCACGTCGGCCACGGTGACCGGGCGGCCCAGCTCGGCGGTGAGCGAGGTGACGCCGGCGTCGCGGATGCCGCAGGGCACGATCCGGTCGAAGTGGCCCAGGTCGCAGTCGCAGTTGATCGAGAAGCCGTGCAGGGTGACCCCGCGGGCGACCCGGATGCCGATGGCGGCCACCTTGCGGGCCGGGCCCCGGTCGTCCTCCGGCACCCAGACCCCGCTGCGCCCGTCGACCCGGCCGGCGGCCAGCCCGAACTCGGCGCAGACGTCGATCAGCAGCTGCTCGGTGCGGCGTACGTAGGCGACCACGTCCACCGGGTCGGGCAGCCGCACGATCGGGTAGCCCACGAGCTGCCCCGGGCCGTGCCAGGTGATCTTGCCGCCCCGGTCGACGTCGACCACCGGCGTGCCGTCCATGGGCCGGTCCCACGGCTCGGTGCGCTTGCCGGCGGTGTAGACGCTCGGGTGCTCCAGCAGCAGCACCGTGTCGCCCCGCTCGCCGGCCACCACCGATTCGTGCAGCCGGCGCTGCTCGTCCCAGGCGGCCTGGTAGTCGAGGAGACCGGCGCGGACGGCCGTGAGGCCGGAAGTCGTCGTGCTCACGCGCCAAGCCTAGACCCGTACCGGCCAGTCACCTTCGGTGACGCGGCTCACCACGTCGCCGGGCACGGGCCTGGGGCGGGTGCGGGGTGAACGGCGCTCATCCCTGCGGGACCCGCCACAGCCAGACGTCGTCCACCCGCTCGGGCGGGCCGAGCAACGCGGTCACGGTGCGGCGGATCGCGTCCTCGTCGACCGGCCATTTCGCCCCGTGCACCTCGTCGGCCAGCACCACCGTCTCGATCCGCCAGTGCCGCAGGTCGGCGCGGGCCTCCTGGATGCTGCCCTCGGTGATGATCGGCACCAGCCCGCTCCGACCGGCCTCGTCGAGCATGGCGCTGAACGGGCGCGGCGGCGGGCCGATCCGCCCCCGGCCGTCCGGGCCGCCCGGGCCGAGGAAGAAGCCGGAGGGGATGGCGAACTCGCCCTGCCGGTGCGCCAGCGCGTACGCCTGCCAGCGCTGCCCGTCGGGATAGACGTCGAGGGTCAGCGGCACGGGGGTCAGCACCCCGCCCGGGGAGACGTACTCGCGCCAGGTGCCGGCGGTGATGAAGCGCGGGATCGGCTCGCGTTCGATGGTCAGCAGCGGGGTCGGCACCAGCGGCACCAGCGCCACCGCGAACCCCGCCCACCAGGCCAGCCGCGCCGGGCGACGTCGGGGCGGATCGGCCCGCAGCCGGTCGACGGTGTACGCGAGCAGCACCCCGATCACCGGCGCCACCACCAGCGCCAGCCGGGCGGGCAGGGCGGCGTTCATCACCGGCAGGTGCCCGAGCAGGTCGAACGGCATCGGCAGGTCGGCGCGGTGCCCGTCGACCTTGGCCTCGGGGCCGAAGGAGAGCACCGTGAAGACCACGGCGGTCACGCCCAGCGCCCAGAGCGTCGCCCGCCGGCCCGCGTCGGCCCGGCGCCACAGCGCCACGAAGCAGGCGACGGCGAGCAGCAGCAGCGGGATCCCGAAGAACGAGTTCTCCTCGGTCGGGTTCGGCGCCAGCCGGGTGCCCAGCCCCACCTCGCCGGCCAGCGAGCGGCGCGGGTACGCCCCGAACGCGACGACGTCCTCGGAGTGGATGACCGCGTCGAAGCCGGTGCCGTGGAAGCGCTGCGGGCCGGCGAAGTGCAGCCAGAGCGGGTACGCCAGCAGCACCCCGGCGACCACGGCGGTCACCCCGAGCCCGCGCAGGAAGGTCGGCAGCACCGCCCGGGCCTCGGCGCGGTGGGCCGGGTGCAGCGCCCAGACGGCGACGAAGACGCCGAGCGCCAGCGCGGTGAAGAAGAGCCCCTCGGCGGCGATGGAGAAGGCGACGGCGACGAGCGCGCCGAGGATCGCGCCGTCGCGCAGCGGGCGCCGGGAGCGGCGCAGGGCGAACGTCCGCCAGACCAGCAGCGGCACCAACCAGCCGGCGGTCCAGTTCAGGTGGGCGTTGGCGTGCGACACCATGCCGGGGGAGAAGCCGATGAACAACCCGCCGACCGCGGCGGCGAGCGGGCTGCGGGCCAGGTGCCGGGAGAACAGCCAGTACCAGGCGAGCGCGGTGGCGGCCAGGTTGAGGGTGAGGATCACCAGGAACGTGGCCGGCGGCCCGATCAGGTACGTCAGGGGGGCGAAGACCACCGCGTACACGGTGATCGAGGTGTTGACCGCGAGGTTCACCCCGTCCGGGACGTTGACCAGGTGGGTGAAGAGCGGGTCGTCGCCGTGGGTCACCGCGTGGCCGCCGAAGGCCAGCAACCACTCGAAGAGCGCCTGGTCGCTGGAGTTGACCGTGATGGCGCGGACGTTCGGGTCCCGCCACAGCCCGCTGGTCACCCAGACGGCGAGCGCCAGCGCGACCAGCGCCACGATCAGGTCGGCCCGGCGGTCGCGGACGACACGGGGCGGCGAGGCCGGCGAAGGCGCCAGGGACGGGGAGGTCGGCACGCAGCGGACGTTACCAACCGGACCTGGACACGCCGGTCAGGACGCACATCCTCCCGACAGCGAATGTGTGACCGTGGCCCATGTCACAGCATCGACACATCGACGTAACCTCGCGGCAATTCGCGGGTGACCCAGTTCACAACCCGTCCCCAGGAGGCCCCCGTGCGCCGCTCCTCGTCCCTGCTCACCCGGCTGACCGGTGCGGTCGCCGGGCTGGTCCTCGCCGCCACCGCGGTCGTGACCGTCGCCGCCCCCGCCCAGGCCGCCACCCTCACCCAGGTCACCGGCTTCGGCTCCAACCCCGGCAACCTCGCCATGTACGCGTACCGGCCGGACAACCTCCCGGCCGGAGCGCCGGCGGTCGTGCTGCTGCACGGCTGCACCCAGGACGCCTCCGGCTACTTCGCCAACTCCGGCTGGCGCAAGTACGCCGACCAGTGGAGGTTCGCCCTGATCGTGCCGCAGCAGTCCAGCGCCAACCAGCAGCTGAGCTGCTTCAACTGGTTCGTGGAGCAGGACATCACGCGGGGCTCCGGCGAGGCGCTGTCGATCAAGCAGATGGTCGACTACGCCAGGAACAACTACGGCACCGACCCGGGCCGGGTCTTCGTCAGCGGGCTCTCCGCCGGCGGGGGGATGAGCGCGGTCATGCTCGCCACCTACCCGGACGTCTTCTCCGCCGGCTCCGTCATCGCCGGCCTGCCGTACCGCTGCTCGCCGCCCGCCACCACCAACGCCTGCCAGTTCCAGGGGGTGAACAAGACCCCGCAGGAGTGGGGCAACCTGGTCCGGGCCGCCCACCCCGGGCACACCGGCCCCCGCCCCCGGGTCGCCATCTGGCACGGCACCTCGGACTTCACGGTCGTGCCGGCCAACGCCACCGAGCTGCGCGACCAGTGGACCAACGTCCGGGGCGTCTCGCAGACCCCGACCAGCACCGCGTCGCTGCCCGCCAACACCAGCCTCGAGGTGTACGGCAACAACGACGTGCGGGTCTACCGGATCTCCGGCATGGGCCACGGCACCCCGGTCCACCCCGGCTCGGCCGCCGACCAGTGCGGCACCACCGCCCCGTACATCCTGGACACCATCTGCTCCGCGTACCACGACGCGGTCTTCTTCGGCCTGAACGGCGGGACCGAGCCGAGCCCCAGCCCGACGGCGACGGCGAGCCCCACGGCCTCCCCGACGGCGAGCCCGACCACCGCGCCGACCTGCGTGACCGCCAGCAACTACGCGCACGTCGGCGCCGGCCGCGCCTACCAGTCCGGCGGCTACGCCTACGCCAACGGCTCGAACCAGCGGATGGGCCTCTACAACACCTTCTACACCAGCGCCCTCAAGCAGACCGGCCCCAACCACTGGGTCGTCGGCTGCTGACCCCGCCGCGCCGACCGTGGCCGGACGCCCGCCTGGCGTCCGGCCCGCGCCGTGGCCTGGGGCACCGTCACGCTGTGGAGTGCGGCATCAACCGGCTCAAACGCAACCGCGGCGTCGCCACGCGCTTCGACAAGCTTGCCGTGCGCTACGGGGCCGTCGTACACATCGCCGCGATCAACGAACGGCTTTGACCCACTTCGGATACACGCTCTACTCGCTCTCGGGCCAGATGAGGCCCTGGTCGGTCCAGGTGACACCCTTGTTGCGGCAGAGGCAGAACGGGTGGCCGACGGGGTCGGTGTAGACGCGCCAGCCGTAGCCGTCGGGGCCGACGGAGTCCTGCTGCAGGGTCGCGCCGAGGGCCAGGACGCGGCTCTGTTCGGCCTCGATGTCGTCAACTTCGAAGTCGAGATGGAACTGCTTGGGGTGCTCGCCGTCGGGCCACTGCGGGGTGCGGTAGTCCTCCACCCGGATGAAGGCCAGCTCGATCTCGCCGAACCGGATACCGGCCCAGTTGCCGTGGCTGCCCCCCTTGACCGGGCGACCCGTCACCTCTGAATAGAAAGCTGCCAGCTCCATCGGGTCCGGGCAGTCGATGATGAAATCGGTGAGTCGCAGCATCCGGCGATCCTGCCACAAGATCAAATGAGCCGGAGTTTGAGACAGCCCTAGTCGCGCAGCGCGGCGCGCAGCGCGCCGGCCAGATCGGGGTGGCGGAACGCGAAGCCGGCCTCGGTGAGCACGCCGGGGAGGACCCGGGTGCTGGTCAGCGCCTCGTGGGCGAAGCCGCCGAGCGCCACCTTCAACGCCAGCGCCGGGATCGGGATGATCGCCGGCCGGCGCAGCTGCCGGGCCAGCTCGCGGGTGAAGTCGGCGTTGGTCACCGGGGCCGGCCCGACCACGTTGACCGGCCCGGCGACGTCGTCGCGGGCCAGCAGGAACAGCGCGGCGTCCAGCCAGTCGACCAGCGAGATCCACGGCAGCCACTGCCGGCCGCTGCCGAGCCGGCCGGCGATCCCCAGCCGGAACGGCAGCAACTGCGGCTTCAGCAGCCCGCCGTCGCGGTGCAGCGGCAGCCCGGTGCGCAGCCGCACCACGCGTACGCCCGCGTCCTCGGCCGGGCGCGTCGCGGCCTCCCAGACCCGGCAGACGTCGGCCAGGAAGCCCTCGCCGGCCGGGGCGTCCTCCTCGACCGTCCGGTCGCCGGTGTTGCCGTACCAGCCGACCGCCGAGGAGTTGAGCAGCACCCTCGGCCGGTCGCCGTCGGGCAGCCCGGCGATGGTGATCGCCAGGGCGGTGGTCGTGTCGACCCGGCTCGACCGGATTACCTGCCGGTACCCGTCGTTCCACCGCCGGTCGCCGACGCCCGCGCCGGCCAGGTTGACCACCGCGTCCGCCTCCGCCACCGTCGCCGGGTCGAGCTGTGCGGCGGCCGGGTCCCACTGCCGCTCGCCGGGGGCGCGTGGCGGCCGGCGGACCAGTCGGGTCACCTGATGCCCGTCCGCCGTGAGCCGGTCGACCAGCCGGGTGCCGAGGAAGCCGGACGCGCCGGCCATGAGGATCCGCATGCCCATATCTTCGGGTACGGACGCCGCGTCGGCTGCCTCGAGCCGCTCGCCGCGACGGACCAAACGTGGATGCCGTAGCGGGTCAGGCCGATCGACGTGGAATCGCCCAGCCCAGGAAACGGTCGAAGAGGCGGGTCGGGTCGGGGCTGCCGTCCGGGTGGAGCGTGTGCAGGTGACCGGCCGCGTCGTGCAGCAGGCCGCCGAGGTGGATCAGCAGCGCGATCCGGTCGTGTGCGTACTCGTGCAGCAGGGTGAGTCGCGCGGGGCCGCAGGGCCACGGTGCGCCGCATCCCCGGCAGAGCCAGAGCGGGCGCAGCGGCAGGTACGGTCCAGCGCTCGTCACCAGCGCCCACCGTTGGCCCGCCAGGCCTGCGCGGGCGTAAGCCGGACCACCCTTCCCACCTGCGGGTTCGCCCGGGTCGCCTCGTCCCACGACCGGGTGTTGCGCGGCGGCGGGGCGGGTGGCTCGGTCGGCACGGGCTGGTGCCGGTCGGGGCACGCGCGCCAGCGTAGGCCGCACGAGCACCAGCGCTGCCAGCCCCGCCACGTCCGCCGGTGCCGAGGCGCGAGCGGCACCGGCTCCGCGTTCCGCCGCCGGCTCGCCGCCATGTCAGCGCTTCCCATCGGGTACGCGGACGACCCGGCCGCCGTGCGCCACCCGGATGGCGAGTTTGAGGTCTTCGGTGGTCACGTACCAGGGCACCGGCAGGTCGCCGAGCACCCTCTCCACGGCGTCCACCGGCTGGCCGGTCACGGGCACGTCGTCTCCTTCAGAACGGTCGCGGCGCCGAGGCGGGCGGGGGCAGCCGTTGCGCGGGCGGCTGGAGCCCGGCACCCGCCCCGGGCCTGCTGGCGGTGCCCGCCGTCGTGCGGTGGGCAGGGTGTGGCACCCGGCCGACCTCGGGGGATTGGGCCGGCCGGGCGCGTTTCACGGGACGACCAACTCCGGGTTTGCAGACCAGGGAGCCAGCCGCCGTCAGCCTGACATAAGCGCTTATATAAAGCAAGGCATGAGTGGGCATTGGTTGCGATCACAAGTTGATGCGTGATCAAATGGCGGTGCAGACCAGGGAGATCAGATGCCCGCCATGCCCAAGTGGGCGCGCCTTGCCGACCATATCCGTCAGCAGATCGCGTCCGGCGAACTCGTTCCGGGAGACAAACTCCCATCCACCGCTCAGCTCTGCCAGGAGCACGGAGTTTCCACCATCGTTGTCCGGCAAGCCATCTTCGCTCTCCGGACCGAGGGGCTTGTCGAAGGTGTGCAAGGCGTCGGTGTGTTCGTCGCCGAGCACCCGACGACCTGACCTCGCCTCACCCGTACCCGAAGTCGGTGGCTCAGCCGGCGGCGGCGAGGCGGGCCAGCACCGGCGTGAGCGGGTCGAGGGCGTCGGCGCGGACGACGAACCGGGTGACGCCCCAGCGGTGCCGGTGGGCGGCGACCGCCGCGACGATCTCGTCCTCGGTGCCGGCCAGCACGAACGGCGTGGCCAGCAGCTCGGCGGCGGTCAGGCCGGTCTGCTCGGCGAACTGGGCGGTGGCGGCCTCGGCGTCGTCGGTGACGGCGACCAGCTGCACGAGCGCCTCCAGTGCCGGCGGCTCGGCCCGCCCGGCCGCCCCGGCCGCGACGCAGGCCAGCTGTGCCTCGATGTCCGCCTCGCGCCAGCGCACCTCGTGCATGTAGCCGTCGGGCAGGGTGCGCCCCAGGCCGGCCAGCCCGACGATGTCGGCGTGCGCGCCGGCCCAGCGCAGCATCGTGGAGTTCGCCGTGCCGAGGGTGATCGGGACATGCCGCTGCACCGGTCGTGGTGTCTCCAGCCGCGCGGCCCGCACGACCAGGTCGGGGGAGTCGACGGTGACCTCCTCGCCGTCGAGCAGCGCGCGGACGGCCTCGGCGACGGCCAGGCAGCGGCGCACCCGACCGGCGACGTCGGGGCGCTCCCGCCCGACCGCGTGCCACTCCGCCGGGGTGTGGCCGGCGCCGAGGCCGAGCCGTGCCCGACCGCCGGAGAGCAGGTCGAGGGTGGCCACGTCCGAGGCGAGCAGCATGGGCTCCCGGATCCCGGCGTTGGAGACGTACGAGCCCAGCTTGATCGTCGACGTCACCGCCGCCGCGGCGGCCAGGGCGACGAACGGCGACGTCGTCTTACCGGGGTGGTCGGCGGTGGACAGGGTCTCGAAACCGGCCGCCTCGGCCCGCCGGGCCAGGTCCAGCCAGCCCGGGCCGTCGGACGGGGTCGCCTGGAGGGAGAAGATCGCCATACGCCCACCCTGCCGGCCCCGGGGCCGGCAGGCCAACCCGACGCCGACAATTCTGCTACCGGCAGACCTACTCGGGGTCGGGCGGCGGGACGGGGACTCCGAGGAGCCCTTCGGTGGTGCCGTCGGTCAGCGCGTTGAGCGCGTCGACCAGCTTCTTCTCCTCGTAGACGAAGTGCGATTCGAGCAGCGCGGCGAGCGTGTCCAGCTCGGCCCGCACCTCGGCCGGCGGCGCGGCGGCCTCGGCCAGCTCCTCGACCCGGTGCAGGATCCCGGCCACCACGTGGTGGTCGGCCTCCAGCTCGCGCAGCACCGGGGCCAGCTCGGGGACGCGGTCGGCCAGCACCCGGAACGCCCCGGCGTCCTCGCCGGTGTGGTGCCGGGTCAGCGCCGCGCAGAAGGCCAGGCAGTGGGTCCGCAGGTCCCGGGGGCGTACGCCGGGCTCGCCCAGCCCGTCGCGGATGCGGGTGAGCTCCTCGCGGAGCCAGAGGTGGATCTCGATCAGTTGGTTGCCGAAGGCCCGCAGGCGCTCGTCCGGCGTGGATGGATGCACGCGTGTCCCATGCTGTCCCGCGCCTCCATGCCCTCGGCGGTCTCCTTGCCGGGTGCACCGCGACGCTGCGGCCAGCCTACGACAGTAACGGGTCCTGCTCCACCGACGAGTCGATGTCTGCGCGGAAGGCCTCGGCGTCGAGCACAGGGGCCGTGGCGAAGGCCGCGAGCACCTCGGCCCGCGGCACGAAGGTGCGACGGCGCAGCGGGATGAGCTTTCCGATCGGCGTGCCGTTTCGTGTGATGACGAAGGATTCGCCACGCTCGACGTTACGCATGATCGCGCCCGATTCGTTGCGCAGCTCTCGTTGCGTTATCTCCCGATGAGCGTGCTCTGCCACGGAGTAACTCTAGGTCGGTGTGCTACGACCGGCAGGATTCCTTGCGGTGTCAGGTTGACGGCTCCTCGCGGGTGGGCTCGCGCCAGCGGGCGCGCCAGGCGGCCTCGTACGCCTCGTGGCTGGTCTTCTCCTCGAAGACCCTCTCGCGCAGCGCGCGGCGGTCCTTCGCCTTGACCACCACCTCCACCCCCACCAGCCCGACGCAGATGGTGGTGAGCAGGGCGAGGGTGGCCAGCCCCGGCAGCATCAGGCCCACCGGGATGGCGGCGGCGAGCAGCAGCACCGCGCCGACCCTGGTCCAGTAGACGGTGTGCAGGGTGCGCGCCTGGAACAGCATGTTCGAGGCGAGATAGCAGATCACCCCGCCGAACAGCAGCGGGACGCCCGGCCCGTGCGTCGGCTCGGCGTACGGCACATGGGGGTCGGCGATGTCGCGCACGACCTCCTCCGCGCCGAGGGCGAACAGGATGATCCCGGCGATCATCGGAAGGTGGAGATAGGCGTACGCGTCCCGGGCCATCGCCACCCGGCTCCGGCCCTCGGCCGTGTGCAGGGCGATCCGGGCGGCCGGGCCGACCACGTCGTAGTGCGCCCACCACAGCGCGGCGGTGAAGAATATGCCGAGCACCGCCGCCGCCACCGCGGGCCAGGTCGGGGGCTGGCCGAGCAGGTTGCTGCCGACGCCGACCGAGATGACCGACTCGCCCAGCGCGATGATCAGGATGAGGTCGTACCGCTCGGTCCAGTGCTCGGCGGAGGTCACCGTCCAGCCCCAGGCGCCGGCCACCAGGCCCATGCCGTACTGGAGCAGGACGACGCTGATCCAGAGCCCGTCCCGCACCAGTACGGCCCGGCCCGGGTCGTCGATCTGCGGCGGGATCAGCGCGGCTGCCGTGAGCAGCAGGGTGCTGATCGTCAGCTCGGGGGAGTACTTCAGCAGCAGCCGGCGCTCGCCGGGCCTCTCCCGCGCGATGTGCCAGTACAGCAACAGGTGCACGCCGCGGATCACCACGTAGCTCAACGCGACCACCATCGGCCCGGCGGCCACGTCCTCCGTGTCGCCGAACGCCTGCGGCAGGGACAGCGCGAAGCAGAACAGCGCGGCCATGCCGACGACCATCAGCACCGGCACGAAGCCCTCGCCCAGCCGGACCCGGGTGGCCACCACGCAGTGCACCACCCAGCACCACCAGAGCACGGCGAGCACCAGCAGGGCGTGCAGCAGCTGACGGCCGGAGATGTTGGCGGCGGTCGTCCGGGTGATGATGAAGAACGAGAAGACGAAGACCAGGTCGAAGAAGACCTCGAAGCGGTCGACCCGGGCGCCGGGGGCGATCGAGACGGCGGGTCCCAACCGCTCGCGCCACCGGAAGCCGCCCACCAACCCACTCTCGCAGCGCCCCGGCCGCGCCGCGCCGGAATCGGGCCAGGGCCGGCCCTGGGACCGGCAGGGCGGCTCCCGGATCGGCAGGGCGGGCGGCGCGTCGGGAGCGGGTGGGCTGGCGGGGCGGCGTGCAGGTGCGAGGGACAGCGCGGCCAGGATCAGGCCGACGGTGGAGCGGGTCGACAACGACGAGGGCGCCCCGGTCCGTGACCGGGGCGCCCCTCTGTGCGTCGTGCGGGACTACAGCCCCAGCTCGGCCTCGAAGCTGCCGGCCTCCAGCCGCTCCTTGACCGCGACCAGGAAGCGGGCGGCGTCCGCGCCGTCGATCAGCCGGTGGTCGTACGACAGGGCCAGGTAGACCATCGACCGGACGGCGACCACCTCGCCCAGCTCCGGGTCGTTGACCACGACCGGGCGCTTGACCACGGCACCCGTGCCGAGCATCGCCGACTGCGGCGACGGCACGATCGGGGTGTCGAACAGCGCGCCCCGGCTGCCGGTGTTGGTCAGCGTGAAGGTCGCGCCCGCGATCTCGTCCGGGCTGATCTTGTTGGTGCGGGTGCGCTCGGCCAGGTCGGCGATCCGCTTGGCGATGCCGCCCAGGTTCAGGTCGCCGGCGCCGTGGATGACCGGGACCATCAGGCCGCGCTCCGTGTCCACCGCGATGCCGAGGTGCTCGGCGTCGGGGTAGGTGATCGTGCCCGCCTCCAGGTCCATGCTGGCGTTGACGATCGGGTAGGTCTGCAACGCCTCCACGGCCGCCAGGGCGAAGAACGGCAGGAACGACAGCTTCACGCCGTGCCGCTGCTGGAACGCGTCCTTGGCGCGGGCCCGCAGCTTGGCGATCCTGGTGACGTCCACCTCGACCACGGTGGTGAGCTGCGCCATCTCGTGCAGCGACTGCTGCATCCGCTTGGCGATGGTGGCGCGGATCCGGGGCAGCTTCTCGGTGGTGCCGCGCTTCGCGCTCGGCTGCGGCCTGGCGGCCGGCTTGGCCGGGGCCGCCGCGGCGGCGGGCTGCGGCGCCGGGGCCGGCGCGGCCTTGGCCGCCTTGGCCTTCTCCGCCGCGTCCAGCACGTCCTGCTTACGGATCCGACCGCCGACGCCGGTGCCGTTGACCGAGGCCAGGTCGACGCCGTGCTCGCTGGCGAGCTTGCGCACCAGCGGGGTCACGTAGCCGGCCGCCTCCTCGCCGCCCTGGACGGGCGCCGCCGGGCGCTGCGGGGCCGGGGCCGCCGGCACCGCCTTCTGCTCGGCCTGCGCCGGCCGCGCCGAGACCTCGGCCTCCGCCGCCGGCTCGTTGTACGACAGGCCCGGGGTCGGCTCCTCGACCTTGGGCTCCGGCTTCGGCTCCGGCTTGGCCTCGGCCTTGGGCTCCGGCTTCGGCTCGGGCTTGGCCTCCGCCGGGGCCGCGCCGGCGGCACCGATCACGGCCAGGTCCGCGCCGACCGCGGCGGTCTCGTCCTCGGCGACCTTGATCTCCAGGACGGTGCCGGCGACCGGCGACGGGATCTCGGTGTCGACCTTGTCGGTGGAGACCTCCAGCAGCGGCTCGTCCACCTCGACGGTCTCGCCGACCTGCTTGAGCCAGCGGGTGACCGTACCCTCGGTGACGCTCTCGCCGAGAGCCGGCATCTTGACCGGGGTGCCCTCGCCCGACGGCGCCGGGGCGGCCTGCGCCCGCGGCTCCTCGACGGCCGGCTGCTCCGCCTCGGCCTGCGGCTCCGCGGCGGCCTCGGCGGCTTCCTCGGCCGGCTCCTCCTGCTGCGGGGCGGCCTCGCCGCCGGCGGCCTCGCCCTCACCGGCGATCACGGCCAGCTCGCTGCCGACCTCGGCGGTCTCGTCCTCGCCGACCACGATCCGGCTCAGCACGCCCGCCGCCGGGGACGGGATCTCGGTGTCGACCTTGTCGGTCGACACCTCGAGCAGGGGCTCGTCGACCTCGACGGTGTCGCCCTCCTGCTTGAGCCAGCGCGTGACGGTGCCCTCGGTGACGCTCTCGCCGAGCCGGGGCATGGTGACCGATACCGGCATCTTCTAAGACTCCTTCATTCCCCTGGTGGGATCATCGCCCGTCGCCGGACGCCGCGGTTGTCGTGGTCAGGCGTGTGCGTGCAGCGGCTTGCCGGCGAGCGCCAGGTGCGCCTCGCCCAGGGCCTCGTTCTGCGTCGGGTGGGCGTGCACGAGCTGCGCCACCTCGGCCGGGTACGCCTCCCAGTTGTAGATGAGCTGCGCCTCGCCGACCATCTCGCCGACCCGGGCGCCGACCATGTGCACGCCGACGACGGGGCCGTCCTCCACCCGGACGAGCTTGACGAAGCCGGCCGTCTTGAGGATCTGGCTCTTGCCGTTGCCGCCCAGGTTGTAGTTGTAGCTCTTCACCTTGTCGGCGCCGTACTGCTCCTTGGCCTTCGCCTCGGTCAGGCCGACCGACGCCAGCTCCGGGTCGGAGTAGGTGACCCGCGGGATGCCGGCCTCGTCGATCACGGCCGGGTTCTGGCCGGCGATCTCCTCGGCGACGAAGATGCCCTGCTGGAAGCCGCGGTGGGCGAGCTGGAGGCCGGGCACGATGTCGCCGACCGCGTAGACGTTCGGCACGCTGGTGCGCAGCCGCTCGTCGGTCAGCACGTAGCCGCGGTCCATCTTGACGCCCTGCTCCTCGTAGCCGAGGCCGGCCGTGTTCGGGCCACGGCCGACGGCGACCAGCAGCAGCTCCGCCTCGACGGTCTCGCCACCGGCGATGGTCACCTTGACGCCGCTGTCGGTCTTCTCGACCTTCTCGAACGGCTTGCCGACCTTGAAGTTGATCTTCCGCTTGCGGAAGGCCCGCTCCAGCGCCTTCGACGACTCCTCATCCTCGGCGGCGACCAGCCGGGGGAGCGCCTCGATGATCGTGACGTCCACCCCGAAGGACTTCCAGACGCTGGCGAACTCGACGCCGATCACGCCGCCGCCGAGCACGATCGCGGAGGACGGCACCCGGTCCAGGACCAGCGCGTGGTCGCTCGTGATGACCCGCTCGCCGTCGACCTCCAGGCCCGGCAGGCTCTTCGCGTACGAGCCGGAGGCCAGCACGACGTTGCGGCCGGTGTAGCGCTTGCCGTCGACCTCGACGACGTTGCTGCCGACCAGCTTGCCGTGGCCCTCGACGATGGTGATCGCCTTGTTGCCCTTGAGCATGCCCTGCAGGCCCTTGTACAGGCGGGAGACCACGCCGTCCTTGTACGAGTTGACCGCGGCCATGTCGATCCCGACCAGCTCGGCCTTCACGCCGAACTGCTCCGACTCGCGGGTCTGGTCGGCGATCTCGGCGGCGTGCAGCAGCGCCTTGGTCGGGATGCAGCCGTTGTGCAGGCAGGTCCCGCCGAGCTTGCCCTTCTCGACCAGCGCGACCGTCAGGCCCAGCTGGACGGCGCGCAGGGCGGTCGCGTAGCCGCCGCTGCCACCTCCGAGGATGACGATGTCGAAGGTTGCGTCATTCGGCTCGCTCACGTCCAACTCCCAGGTCGCGTCACTGCTTCGGGGGGTCACGGCGGGGGGCCACGGACACACCCCACCTCGGTCATCTTGTCACCACCGGACACAGGCCGCGTAGTGAGGTGCCCAACGACACGTCCGAGACACGTACGCTGGGCACTGCCTTCGATGACGGAGCTTGGGGGAGACGGCCGGTGGGACTGTTCCGACGACGCAAGAAGGCGCGCGCCGTGAGCCTGGACCGCGCCGCCGACCGCGCCGATCTGGACCATCTGGAGAACTTCGTCCGGAGTCGGCGCGGGGTCGAGGCGTACATCGAGCCCCGCACGACCGTGACCGAGACCACCGTCATGCTGATCGCCGACGACGGCGAGTGGACCCGCCGCCGCGTCGACGGCCCGGAGGGCGCCCGCCGCTTCGCGTACCGGATGGGCATCCCCGTCTACGACGTCCGGCTGATGGGCTACCCGCAGCGGATGCGGGACTACAACGAGCGCCGCAAGCGCCGCCCCGAGCTGTTCTGACCCGGCGGCCGCGCCGCCACGTGGAACGAAGGAGGGGCCCCTCGTCCGAGGGGCCCCTCCTTACACACACCTCAGCCGTTGGCGGCGACGTCCTCGACGAGCTGGACGAGCGTGCGGACCGGGACGCCGGTGCCGCCCTTGGTCCAGTAGCCGGTCGGCTCGCCCGAGTGGTAGCCCGGCCCGGCGATGTCGATGTGCGCCCAGGCCACGTCCTCGGTGACGAACTCGCGTAGGAACACCCCGCCCTGGAGCATGTGACCGGCCCGGTCCATGCCGGCGTTGACCTGCGAGATGTCGGCCACGTCGGAGTCCATGCCCTTGCGCACGTCGTCCGGCAGCGGCATCGGCCAGGCCGGCTCGCCGACGGCGTCGCCGGCGACCCTGACCCGCTCGCACAGCTCCGGGCTGCCCATCACACCGGCGATCTTCTTGCCCAGCGCGATGACCTGCCCGCCGGTCAGGGTGGAGGTCTCGAAGAGGTAGTCGCAGCCGTCCTCGCAGGCCCGCGCCATGGCGTCGGCCAGGATCATCCGGCCCTCGGCGTCGGTGTTGAGCACCTCGACCTTCTTGCCGTTGTACATGCTGATCACGTCACCCGGCCGGTACGACCGCCCGGACGGCATGTTCTCCGCCATCGGCAGGTACGCGGTCACCGCCACCGACGGCTTGAGCGCGGCGATCGCCAGCATGGTGGCGCCGACCGCGGCGGCCCCCGCCATGTCGGACTTCATCTCCCACATGCCCTGCGCCGGCTTGATCGAGATGCCGCCGGTGTCGAAGGTGATGCCCTTGCCGACCAGCGCGACCCGCTTGCCGTTGCCGCCGCCGGCCGGCGTGTAGCTCAGCTTCACCAGGCGCGGCGGGGCCTCCGAGCCCTGCCCGACGGCGATGATGCCGCCGTAGCCGCCGGCGGCCAGCGCGGCCTCGTCGAGGACCTCGACCTCGAGGCCGGCCTCGCGGGCGGCGTCCGCCACCGAGTCGGCGAAGGACGGCGGGCGCAGCTCGTTGGGGGCGGTGTTGACCCAGTCCCGGCTGCGCCGGACCGCGCCGCCGACCGCCTGGGCGCGGGCGATCTCGGCCTGGGCGCCGGCGTCACCGGCGTCCGGGACGGCCACCAGCACCTCGGCCACCGGCTCCCGCCGGGCCGGCTGCGGCCGGGTCTTGTAGCCGGCGAACCGGTACCCGCCGAGCAGCGCCCCCTCCGCCACGGCCCGCAGCGCGGCCGGCGCGTCGGCGTCGTCCGGCAGCGGCAGGGCCAGCGCCACCCGCGGCGCGCCGGCGAGCGCCCGGACGGCCGCGCCGGCCGCCCGGCGCAGGGTCTCCGGGGCCGGGGCGGCGCCGGTCGGCTCCGGGCCGAGCCCGACCGCCGCGACCACCGGGGCCGTCACGGTGCCCAGCGTGGCCAGCTTGATCACCTCGCCGGGGCCGCCGGTCGCGCCCAACAGGGCCAGCGTCTCGGTCAGCTTGCCGTCGAAGGCGGCGGCGATGCTCTCCGCGCCGCTGGCCAGCAGCAGGGTCCCGGCGGGGCCGCTGGTGGCGTCCTGCTCTCCGGTCTGGCTGTGCACGCCGATCACGATCGCGTCGACGGCAAGCTCGGCGGGGTCGGTGTCGACCAGGCTCAGGGTGGTGCTGGGCGATGTCACTGAAGCTACTCCGGGCGGGCCGGGCCGGTCGCGTCGTGGCGTACCGGCGATGAAGGTCTCCGGCGGAACGTACCCGTCGGAGGTCGGGGCTGTCCCGCCGACGGCTCCGGCGGGTCCCGCCGATGCTAACCAGCCGTTCAGACCCCGGTAAGTTCCCACCCATGACCGACGTGACCTCCGACGCCGCCGCGACCCGGCTGCGCCGTTCCCCCCTGCACGAGCGGCACACCGCTGCGGGCGCCAAGTTCGCCCCGTTCGGCGGCTGGGAGATGCCGCTGGAGTACGCCGGAGGCGGCGTGCTCAAGGAGCACACCGCGGTGCGGGACGGGGTCGGCGTCTTCGACGTCTCCCACCTCGGCAAGGCGCGGGTGACCGGGCCGGGCGCGGCGGAGTTCGTCAACGCCTGCCTGAGCAACGACCTCCGCCGCATCGGGCCGGGCCAGGCGCAGTACACGCTGTGCTGCGACGACGCCACCGGCGGCGTGGTGGACGACATCATCGCCTACCTGCACGCCGACGACCACGTCTTCCTCATCCCGAACGCGGCGAACACCGCCGAGGTGGTGCGCCGGCTCCGCGCCGCCGCGCCCGCGTCGGTCACGGTCACCGACGAGCACGAGGCGTACGCCGTCCTCGCCGTGCAGGGGCCGCGCTCGGCGGAGCTGCTCGGCGCGCTGGGCCTGCCGACCGACCACGGCTACATGAGCTTCTCCACCGCGACCCTGGACGTGGCGTCCGGGCCGGTCGAGCTGACCGTGTGCCGCACCGGCTACACCGGCGAGCTGGGCTTCGAGCTGGTGGCGCCGGCGGAGCACGCCGTCGTGGTCTGGGACGCGCTCTTCGCCGCCGGGGAGCCCTTCGAGCTGCGCGCCTGCGGGCTGGCCGCCCGGGACACCCTGCGCACCGAGATGGGGTACCCGCTGCACGGGCAGGACCTGTCGCCGGAGATCACCCCGGTGCAGGCCCGCTCCGGCTGGGCGGTCGGCTGGGACAAGGCGGCCTTCTGGGGCCGCGACGCGCTGCTCGCCGAGAAGGCCGCCGGCCCGAGGCGTACGCTGCGCGGCCTGGCGGCCGTCGACCGGGCGATCCCGCGCCCCGGCATGGCGGTGTTCGTCGGCGACGGGCAGGTCGGCACGATCACCAGCGGCACGTTCTCCCCGACGAAGAAGCAGGGCATCGCCCTGGCGCTGCTGGACACCGCCGCGAACCTCGCCGACGGCGACCTGGTGGAGGTCGACATCCGCGGTCGCCGCGCCCAGATGCGCGTCACCCGCCCCCCGTTCGTCACCCCCTCGGTGAAGTGACCGCGACCTGTTGATCATGAAGTTGCTGCCGCCGGGCCGGTGTGTCCCGGCGGCAACTTCATGGTCAACGGGAGGCCTGGCGTGGTCAGACCGGGGGCGGGGGGCGCTCGCCGGCGTCCAGGACGGCCTGGGTCCAGCCGCCCTCGATGACGCCGGTGCCGTCGAGCACCGCCCAGTCGACCACGTCCGCCGCCTCCACCACGACGGGGGAGCCGATGCGCACGGTGGGGTCGGTGTTGGCGTCGCTGGCGCTCGCGCCGACGATCCGTTCCGCCGCGTCCCACGACGTCACCCCGGCCCAGACGTACTCCGGGCCGTCGTCGCCCGGCAGCCCGTACTTCACCACGAGCTGAGTCTCCGGCGGGAGCTGGCCGGCGAGGAACCGGGCCCGGACGGCGCCCAGCCCGGCGCGCGCGGTGGCGATCGCCCTGCTCATCGCGTCGCCCGGGCGGGCGTAGCGCACGTCCGGCTGGATGCCGGCGAAGAGGGTCGCGCAGGCGGCGGCGTAGTAGCGGCCGTCCGGCCCCGGGTGCCCGGGCGGCGGACGCAGGCTGAGGAACGAGTCGGCGTCCGGGTCGGTGGCCGGGTCCAGCTCCAGCCGCAGCAGCACCGGCGCCGTCGCCCCGTGCTGCTCCGGATTGCCGTACGCCACCGCGATGTCGTGCCCCGTCACCGTGGCCAGCACCGGCAGCTGCACGAACGCGGGCACCTCCTCGCCGGAGAGCCCGTCGGTCCAGTCCCGCAGCAGCCGCCGCGCCGCGCCGGTCATCACCGCGCCCCACGCCCGGGTCAGGTGGTCCGGCACGCCCTGGGTCTGCAGCTCCAGCAGCCCGAAGCGACGCAGCCCCTTCGTGGTGAACCAGAGGCCCTCGGCGTCCGAGGAGTAGGGCACCAGCACCCAGTCGACCAGCCGGATGCGCCCCTGCTCGTCGGGCAGCGAGCGCAGCGCCGTCGCCGGGTCGAGGAACTGCAGGCCGAAGACGTCCACCACGTCGCCGTCAACGGTTTCGGCGACGGCCGCTGCCACCGCCCGCGCCGCCCACTCGTGGGCCGGCGGCCAGCCGGGGCGGTACTCGGCCTGCACCACCACCAGGTGGCTCGCGGCGGCCAGCCGGGCCAGCTGCGCCTCCGTGGCGCCGAACGCGGTGAGCAGGTCCGGCGGCAGCGCGGGGAACTCGCCGATCGGGCGGGTGTCCACGGTCATCAGCGGGCTGTCCAGCATCTGCCGGGCCAGCCCGTGCACCGGCTCGGCCAGCCGGCCGCTGAGCCGCTGCACGGCCGTCTTCGTGCTCACCTTCGGCAGCCCCGTCATGGGCACCAGATAGGTCGCGCTCAGCGACTCCGGGACCGGTACGGGCAGGAAGTCGTCCGTGATGAGCATGTCGTCCCCCGGATGGCCGCGCCGGTGCTGTCGTGGGAGAACGCTACCCGCCGCAGCGTGCCCCGTTCAGCCGGACAGCACCAGTCCCAGGTAGACCAGCGTGGTGACCACCTCCACGGTCGCGCCGAGCACGTCGCCCGTGACGCCGCCGAGCCGGCGTACCACGTGCCGCAGCAGCCCCACCGCGACGGCGAGGGCGGCGGCGACGGCGAGCGGCCCCTGCCACGGGCGGCCCGGCACGGCCGCGAGGGCCGGCAGCGCGACGGCGACCGTCCCGCCCATCAGCGCGACGGGCCCGACGGTACCGGCGACCAGCGCGCCGAGCCCCTCAGGGCGGGCCGCCGGCACCCCGCGCCGGCAGGCCACCGCCACCCCGAGCCGGCCCGCGGCGGTCGCCGCCACCACCGCCGCGACCGCCGCCGGCCACGACCGGCCGGCCAGCTCCGCGAGGGCCGCCGTCTGCACCAGGAGCACGACCACCAGCGCGACCACCCCGAACGGGCCCACGTCCGGCTTCTTCATGATCTCCAGCGCGGCCGCCCCCCGCCGGTACGACCCCAGGGCGTCCACGGTGTCGGCCAGCCCGTCCAGGTGCAGCCCGCGGGTCAGCAGCGCGCCGGCGCCGACGGTCACGGCCGCCGCGACCAGCGGGGGCGCGAGCGCGCCCGGGAGCAGCAGGATCGCGGCCAGGACGGCGCCGAGCAGCGCGCCGACCACCGGGGCGAGGGCCATCGCCGTCCCCGCCACCGGCCGGTCGATGCGCCCGGCGCGCACCGGCAGGGTGGTGAAGGTGGTCAGCGCCAGCCGCGCCCCGTCGGCGAGCCGCGACTCAGCCGGCACGCCGGCCGGACGGGTCCACCGGCTCCGTCTCCGGCTCCGTGCTGGTCGGCCCGGGGCCGGCCGGCTCCGGCTCGCGGAAGTCGGGCTCGTCGGTGTCGACACCGGGCTCCGGCTCGCCGTCCCCGTCGTCGTCGCCGCCCTCCCCGCCGCCGGGCGACGGGCGGGCCGGCAGCGCGGCGGCCAGCGCCAGCACCGATCGCAGCAGCGGCAGCGCGGCCAGCGCGTTGGCGCCCTCGCCGAGATCGAGGTGCACGTCGAGCAGCGGGGTCAGGCCCAGCACGTCGGCGGCGAGCCGGACGGCGGGATCCCCACGGTGGTCGGCCAGCAGGCACCAGTGCCGGGCCTGCCCGGCCAGGTCGCGGCTGACCATGGCGGCGGCCACGCCGACCGGCCCGTCGAGCATGACCGGCAGCCGGCGGGCGGTCGCGCCGAGCAGGACGCCGGTGGCCACGGCGACGTCCCCGCCGCCCAGCTCGGCCAGCACGTCCTTGGCGCCGCGCGGCGAGCGCCGGGTCCGGTGCAGCGCGTCCCGCACGGCGGCGCACCGCCGCATCCAGGCCGCGTCGTCGATCTCGCCCGAGTCGGTGACCACGCGGCCGAGCACCGCGGGCGTCTCGGCGCCGGCCGTCGCGGCCAGCACCGCCGCCGCGGCGGCCTCGGTGCCGGCGCCGCACGCCCCCAGCACCAGCAGGTGTACGCCCGCGTCGGCGGCCTCCTCGGCGAGCCGCCAGCCCTCCCGCAGGGCCGCCTCGACCTGCTCGCCGGTCAGCGCCGGCTCGTCCTCCATCGGTGCCGAGGCGGGGGTCTCCACGACCTGGACGTCGGCGCCGCTCTCGGCGGCCAGCCGGGCCAGCACCCCCCTGCCGGCGCGGGCCTGCCGGGCCCGGCGCGCCGACTCGCCGTCCACGCTGCCGGCGGCGGCGCCGCCGAGGTGGTCGCCGTGCAGCAGCAGCACCCGTACGGAGCCCCACGGGGCCGGCGTGGCGGTGCCCTGGGTGGCGGCGGCGAACCCGACCACCCGCTCCAGGGCGCCCAGCCCCGCCCCGGGCACGTCCAGCGTGGCGAGCCGCTCGATCGCCTGCGGGCCGGCGTACTCGTCGGGCATGGGCAGTTCCATCCCGGGCTGGATGACCAGGCCGGTGGCGACCACCGGCAGCGCCATGGTCGGTGCGGCCCAGGCGGTGCCGTCGGGCTCGGCCGACGCGGGGGCGGGCCCCCCCGCAGCGGGCTCCGCGGCGCCCACCGGCCCGCCCGCCGCGCCAGTGGCGGTCGGCTCGGTCGTCGCGCCGGTGACGGTCGTGGCGGCGGCCGGCGCACCCGTCGCGGTGAGCGGGGCCGGGCCGGCCTGGGCCGGCACGACGCCCGGCTGCGGGGCGCCGGGCTTCAGCCAGGCCGCCTGCCCGGCGACCACCAGCACGACCGCGTCGCAGGCGTCGGCGACCGCCCGGTTGGCCGCGCCGAGCGCGTCGGTGAACGCCCGGCCGAGCGGGGTGGTCGGCACCAGCGAGAGCCCGACCTCGGGGCTGACCAGCACCAGCCGGGCCGCGCAGCCGCGTACCGCCGCCGCCAGTTCGGCGACGGTGGCGGTGTCGTCGGCCGGTTGGTGGGCCGGGTCGAGCAGCACCGTCACCCAGCCGCCGAGGTCGTCGACGAGCAGCGTCTCGTTCGGGCCGGCGGCGGCGATCACGTCCGCCAGGCGGCGCGGGTCGTCCGCGGTCTCCTCGGTGGTCCAGGTCTCCGGTCGGCGGGCGCGGTGCGCCGCCAGCCGGGCCGCCCACTCCGCGTCGTCGGCGGGCGCGTCGGCGGCGGTGGCCACGTAGCGGACCGTCGGCGCCTCGGCGACCAGGGACTCGGCGAACTCCGACTTCCCGGACCGGATGCCGCCGAGCACCAGGACCGTGTTCCACCCGTCAACCGACATGCCCGTACTTTAGAGCCAGCCCCCGGGGCGTGGCCCCCGGAGGTGCGAGGAGCCGGCGGCCCCGGCGGGCGAGCGGTCGGCGGCGCCCCGGCCGGCGGCCGGCGGGTCCGGCCGGCGCCGGGCGGGCGGGTGCGGTCAGCCGCCGCGGGCCCGCCCACGGCGGGTGAGGCGCCGCGGGCCCGCTCAGCCGCAGTGCTCGAAGCCGCTGCCGTAGCTGGCCCCGCCGGTCGACCCGCCCCACTTCACGCAGACCCCGGCGGCCTTCGCCCGCACCGGCCCGGCGTAGTAGGAGAACGACCCGCTGTCGGTGCTGCGTTCCCGCCCCTGCACCTCCAGCCACGCCGAGGCGGACGTGGCCGTGCCCACCGCCGACTCCTTCATCGTCACCACACAGTTGGTGCCGGTGCCCGCGTGGTAGAGCAGGTAGACCCGGCCCTTGCGGACGCCCGAGGCGGTCAGCGAGGCCGAGTCGATCACCTTGTACCCGCTGCCGCACGCCTCGACCGGCGTGTACGGGTTCGGCTTCGCCGGCTGGCTGGTCGTCGGGGCGGAGCTGGGCCGCCCCGACGGGGTGACGGTCGGCTCGCCGCCGGTGGTGGGGGCCGAGGAGTGGCCGGGCGTCGACGAGGGCGCCCCGGACGACGGGGCCGCCGACCGGGTGACGCCCGACGACGGCTCGACCTGGAACTGCCCCGTGCCGTCGCCGCCCTCCGGCTCCGAAGTCCCCGCCGCCACGGACTTGCCGGTCAGCGTCGTTGGCGTGTCCCCACCGGCCGGGTCCTCGCCGGAGAAGAGGGCCGTCGCCCCCACCACCCCGGCCAGCACCACGAACACGGTGGCCGCCGCGCCGACCAGCGCGGCCCTGCGCCGCCGCGACGGCCGCGCCTCGACCGGGTCCTCCCGGGTCGGCGGCGGCCCGCCCCACGTGTCGCCTCCGGCCGCCGGATGACCCGGGCGCCCGAACGGGGCCGCCCCGGCCGGCGGGGCGCTCACGTGCCCGAGCGGTCCGGCTCCGGCCGGCGGGGCACTGGCCTGGCCGAACGGTCCGGCCCCGAACGGCAGCGGGCCGGCGGGCGGGAACGGCGGGTGGCCGGGAGGCGGCGTACCGCCG
Organism: Micromonospora sp. NPDC002717; assembly: GCF_040295705.1. Lineage (NCBI taxonomy): Bacteria > Bacillati > Actinomycetota > Actinomycetes > Micromonosporales > Micromonosporaceae > Micromonospora > Micromonospora sp. NPDC002717. The sequence continues at coordinate 161,480 of NZ_JBEOVW010000011.1, forward strand.
GGGGTGCCAGGCACCGGCACGGGCGGCGCCGGCGGGGGCCCGGCGAAGGCGGGCGGTAGCGGCGCGCCGGAGCCGGTCTCCGCAGCCGGCGCGACCGGCCGGTGCCCGGCTGGAGCGGGCGGCAGCGCGCCGAACGGGTCGATGGGGGGTATGCGGCCCGCGTCGGCCCCGGCGGTGGGCGGCGCGGGCGCGGCGGGGGCGCCCGGCCCGGCGCCACGCCAGGAGTTGCCGCCCGGGCCGGTTCCCGTGCCGGCGAGGGACGCGCCGCCCGGGCCGGTTCCCGTGCCGGGGAGAGAGCTGCCGCCCGGGTCGGTGCCCCCGCCGGCCGGGGACGCGAGCGCGGCGGGAGCCGGCCCGGCGACGGCCCACGGCGGGCGGGCGGAGGCCGGGACGACGGCCAGCGTCGCGTCCCGCGCCTCGGCCGCCGCGTCGGCGAGCGCCGCCGCGTCCGGGTACCGGTCGCCGGGGCGCTTGGCCATCGCCCGCTCCACCAGCGCGACCACCGGCGGCGGGGTGCCGGGCGGCAGCGGCGGCGGCTCCTCCTGGACGTGGCGCAACGCCACCTGGAGCGGGTTGTCGCCGTCGAACGGCGGCTGCCCCGCCAGGCAGACGTACGCCACCGCGCCGAGCGCGTAGATGTCCGTCGCCGGGGAGACCGGCTGGTTCGCGGCCTGCTCGGGGGACATGTACGAGGCGGTGCCGAGCATCACGTTGGCGGCGGTGATGCCCGCCGTGGTGCCCGAGCGGGCGATGCCGAAGTCCACCAGCACCACCCGGCCGTCGGACTTCACCAGCAGGTTGCCGGGCTTCACGTCCCGGTGCACGATGCCGGCGAGATGGGCCGTGTGCAGCGCGTCGGCGGCCTGCGCCACGACGGACATGGTGGACGCCGGGTCGAGCCGCCCCGCCCGCCGCAGCCAGGAGCTCAGCGGCTGGCCGTCGACGTACTCCATCACCAGGTAGTCGGCCTGGCTGCCGTCGGCGAGGGTGGACCGGCCGACGTCGTGCACGGCGACCACGCCCGGGTGACGCAGCGCCGCCAGCATCCGGGCCTCGGCCCGGAACCGGGCGGTGAACTCGGGATCGGCGGTCAGCGCCGGCAGCAGCACCTTCACCGCGACCTCGCGCTCCAGCATGACGTCGGTGCACCGCCAGACCGCGCCCATGCCGCCGGTCGCCACCCGTTCGCTCAGCCGGTACCGCTCGCTCAGCACCACTCCTTGAGTCAGCACCGGGCCACGGTACCGGCACGTCGCCGCCGGATGATCAGCCCGTCGGAGCCCCGGCCGCGGAGCGTCGCGCCCGTACGGGCGCGGCCGACTACGCTGGCGGGGGTTCGTCCCACGGGACATCAGCGGCGAGGGGAGACGCGGCATGGCGTGGAGCTGGCGGTACGAGGGCACGAACGGCGAGTCGGTCGAGGGGCCGGCGGAGTCGTTCGGCAGTCAGGCGGACGCCGAGTCCTGGATCGGCCAGACCTGGCGCGAGCTCGCGGCGTCCGGCGTCACCTCGGTCGCGCTCGTCGAGGACGACCGGGTGGAATACCGGATGAGCCTGCTGCCCCCGGCGGAGTGATGGCCGGCGACCGCCCGGGGGGCGAGCCGCTGGTGCTCGGCGTGCCCCGGGCGGCGTTCCGGCCCAGCCCGGTCTTCCTCGCCCTGGTCGCGCTCTTCGCCACGAGCGGCGTGCTGACCTGGCACGGGTTCGGCAACGTGCGGCTCGACGTGTTCCTCTTCGTCGTGTCCGGCTGGTTGGTGTCGCTCTGCCTGCACGAGTACGCCCACGCGATCGTCGCGTTCCGGGCCGGCGACCGCAGCGTGGCCCACCGGGGCTACCTGACGCTGAACCCGCTGAAGTACAGCCACCCGCTGCTGTCGATCGGGCTGCCGGTGCTGGTGGTGCTGCTCGGCGGCATCGGCCTGCCCGGCGGGGCGGTCTGGGTGGACCGGCACGCCATCCCGGGGCGGCTGCGGCACACGCTGGTCAGCCTCGCGGGCCCGGCCACCAACGTGCTGTTCACGCTGGTGCTGGTGGCCGCCGTACGCCTCGGCGCGGCCGGCGGCGGCCCGGTCGAGTTCTGGGCGGGCGTGGCGTTGCTGGCGTTCCTCCAGCTCACCGCGAGCGTGCTCAACCTGCTCCCGGTGCCCGGCCTCGACGGCGGCAACATGATCCAGCCGTGGCTGAACGCGCAGTGGCGCAAGATGTACGACCTGTTCGCCCCGTTCGGTTTCATCCTGCTGTTCGCGCTGCTGTGGAACCCGCGGATCAGCGGCTGGTTCTTCGGGGCGGTCTTCGCCGTGGGCGACGTCCTCGGCCTGCCGCCGTGGCTCTACGCGCTCGGCCTGGACCTGATCCGCTTCTGGCAGAGCTGACCGGCGCGTCGCACCCGGCCCGCCGTCGCCCCGGCCTGTTCGTCGGCCCGCCGTCGCCCCGGCCTGTTCGTCGGCCCGCCGTCGCCCCGGCCGAGCCCGTTCGTCGGCCCGGCGCTGCCCTGCCCGGCCCGGCCGGTCCCCTCCGTGGGGGCCGGCCGGGCCGGGGGGTGTCACGGACGCTCGGCGGGGGACTCGGTCCGGGCCGGGTCGCGCTCGACGATCGGGTCGATGATCTCGTCGATCGCCTTGAGCAGGCCGGCGTCGAGCTGCACGCCGGCGGCCTTGACGTTGTCGTGCACCTGCTCGGGGCGGGACGCGCCGACGATCGCCGAGGAGACGTTCGGGTTCTGCAGCACCCAGGCGATGGCGAGCTGCGCCATGCTCAGGCCCGCCTGCTCGGCCAGCGGCTTGAGCCGCTGCACCCGCGTCAGCACGTCGTCGGTCATGAACTTGGCGATGAAGCCCGCGCCCGACTTCTCGTCGGTGGCGCGGGAGCCGGCCGGCGGCGGCTGACCCGGCAGGTACTTGCCGGAGAGCACGCCCTGCGCGATCGGCGACCACACGATCTGCCCGACGCCCAGCTCCTCGCTGGTGGGGACGACCTCGGACTCGATGACCCGCCAGAGCATCGAGTACTGCGGCTGGTTGGAGACCAGCGGGATGCGCAGCTCCCGGGCGAGCTGGTGGGCCTCGCGGATCTGCGACGCCTTCCACTCCGAGACGCCGATGTAGAGCGCCTTGCCGGAGTGCACGACGTCGGCGAACGCCTCCATCGTCTCCTCCAGCGGGGTGCTGTAGTCGTACCGGTGGGCCTGGTAGAGGTCCACGTAGTCGGTGCGGAGCCGGCGCAGCGAGCCGTCGATCGACTCCATGATGTGCTTGCGGGACAGGCCCCGGTCGTTGCGGCCCGGCCCCGTGGGCCAGAACACCTTGGTGAAGATCTCCAGCCCCTCGCGCCGCTCGTTCTCCAGCGCGCGGCCCAGCACGTCCTCGGCGCGGGTGCCCGCGTACACGTCGGCCGTGTCGAAGGTGGTGATGCCGGCGTCCAGGGCGGCCCGGACGCAGGCGAACGCCGCGTCCTCCTCGACCTGCGAGCCGTGGGTGATCCAGTTGCCGTACGAGATCTCGCTGACCATCAGGCCGGAACGGCCCAGGTGACGGAATTCCATGCTCACGACCCTACTCCCGCCGATCATGACCGGCGGAGACGCGGCTCAGAGCACCGGGTGGGTGTCGACGAGCAGCCGCTCGATCTCGGCGACGACCTCGTCGCGGTCGCGGTGCACCGGCTCGATCAGCGGCTCGCCCCGCCGGTCGAGCGCGCCCCAGTGCCCGGTGCCGTCGTCGACCAGGAACGCGACGGGGTGGATGACCAGCGCCGGATGGGCGGGCGGGACCAGCACCTTCCCGGTGCGGTCCACCACGCCCCGCCGGCCGGCCACGTCCACCACGGCCAGCCCCTCGTCGGTGAAACCGTCGACGTACCGGCCGTCGGCCAGCACCGTGGCGAACCCGTGGTACCGGGTGGGCACCACGATGCGGCCGTTGCGGTCGACCGCCCCCCAGCCCTCCCGGCGGACCACCGCCACGCCGTGGTGGAACGGGCGTACGTCCGCGAAGCCGTGCGGCACGACCACCTCGCCGACGGCGTCGATCGCCACCCATCCGGAGGCGCCGTCCGACACCCAGGCCAGCCCGTCGCTGAACGGGCGGACCACCGGGTAGGACGGCCCGAGCACGGTGGCGCCGGCGAGGTCGACCAGCGACCACCGCTCCGTCTCCGGCCGCCGCACCCAGGCCAGCCCCTCGCGGAACGCCTGCGCCTCGGCGTACTCGGCCGCGATGGCCATGTCGCCGTCCGGGTCGGCGAAACCCCACAGGTCGCCGTCGCGCGCCGGCACCGGGGGCCGGTCACGCTCCAGCACCTCGTCCCGACTCCGGGGGTACGGCCCGAAGCCCGTCTCCGCCACCCGCTGGGCCACCGAGTCCAGACTGAGCCGGATCCGCGCCTGGAGTTCGGGGTCCCCGTCGCCGCGCAGGTCGAGGGCCCGCTCGAAGTGGTGGCACGCCTCCATCAACCGGCCCTGGTCGTAGCACGACCGCCCCGCGTGCTCGTGCAGCGCCGCGCGCAGCCGGTCGGGCAGCTCCGTCGAGTTGGCCTCGGCGAAGAGCCGGTCGGCCTCCACGAACTCGCCCCGCCAGCGCAGCACGTGCGCCAGCCGTGCCTGCGCGACCGCCGTACGCCGCAACTCCCCGGTCGCCTCCGCGTACGTGAGCGCGAGCCGACCGTCGGCGAGCGCGTCGTCCAGTTCGCCGAGCAGCCGCGAGACCACCGCCCGCAAACTCAGCAGCCGGGCGCGCGACCGGTTGTCCACGGCGGCGCCCAGCTTCTCGGTGAGCCGTCGGCGGATCGTCCGGAACTCCTCCGGCGCCTCCACCACCTCGCGCAGGGTCTCCGGGTCGAGCCGCCAGCGGTAGGCCGCCAGCACCTGCTCCGGGTCGCCCTGCGCGGCACTCGTCCGGTCGACGTCCCGCGATTCCGGGCCGCGCTGCTCGGGGCCGCGCTGTTCGGGGCTGCGCTGTTCGGGGCTGCGCTGTTCCTGGGCGCGTTCGTGCCGTTCACCGGCAGTCGGCGGACCCTGCCCGACCGGCGTCGATACGGCCGGCGCGGACGCTGCGGAAGCCGGCTGTGCCGACGGCGCCGAGACGGGCGGCGCTGACACCGGCTGCCCGGGCGCTGCCGAGATGGGCGGTGTCGGGGCGGGGGGTGTCGGGGCGGGAGCTGCCGAGATGGGCGGTGTCGGGGCGGGCGGTGCCGGGGAGGCGACAGCCGGTGCCAGCGGTTCGGCTTGTGCAACTGGCGGCACCGAGACGGGTGATTCGGGCTCGGTGACGGCCGGCGTCAGCGGTCCGGCTTGTGCTGGCGCTACCGGATCGGGCGGTACCGGCTCGGTGGCGGAAGGAGCCAGCGGTTCGGCAACGGTCGGCGCGGGTGACGCTGGCATCGGTTGCGCCGGCGGTGTGGGCGCTGGCATCGGTTGCGCCGGCGGCGCGGAGACAGGCGGCGCGGCTGACTCGGAGACGGGCAGCGCGGATGCCGGTTGCGCCGGTGACATGGGAAGGGGCGATGCCGGCGGCGCGTCGACAGGCGGTGCTGGCGGCGCGGGTACCCCCTGTCCCGGCAGCGCGACCTCGGGGACGCCTGGTGACGCTGCCGGTGTTTCGGAGGGTGGCGTGGTGACCGGCTGAGCCGGCATCGGCGTGCTGCCGGTGGTTGCGGCGGCGGGTCGGGTCGGCGGGGCCGATACGGGCGCGACGGGCGGAGTGGGCAGGGCCTGTGCCAACGGCGCGGTGACTGGTGCGCCGGCCGGCGCGGCAACGGACGCGGAACCGTCCTCCTGGTGGTCTTCGGGCACCGGGGTGTGCCCTCCGGGTGGCGCGGGCAAGGGCCCGTCCACCGGCAGGGCGGGGAAGGCCGCCGGAGCCGGCAAGACACCCCCGGCCGCCGTATCCGCGAGGGGCGGCACGGGTGCGGCCTGTGTCGGGGTCGCGAGGGGCGGCACGGAAGCAGCCTGTGCTGGGGTCGCAGCGGGCGGCGTGGACACGGGCCGCGCCGTGGGCGAGGCAGTGGGCCCCGCCGGGGGCGCGGACACGGGCCGGGCGGATGGCCCGGGAATCGGCGTGGCCGAGGCCGGCACCGCAGCCGATGGAACGGCGTCGGGCGCGCTGCTCACAGCCGCCGTTCCAGGGACGAAGTCGCTCGGGGACGCGTCGACCGGTCGCGCGGGAGGAACCGTTCCGGTTGCGCCGCTCAGCGGTGCGGTTGCCCGCACTGCCGTATCCGGCGGCGTCGCGGACGCCGAGCGCGGATCGGTCGCGTCGAGTGGAACGCTATGGATGTCAAAACCCTTCGGTGACAGCCATGGTGTTCCACCGGTGGGCCCAGCCGTGGTCGCGGCGGCGGTGTCGGGGGTGCTCAGGGGCGCAACGCCCGTTGCGGGCGGCGGGGCAGAAGCGCCCGGGGCAGGCGCCGACACGGTCTGTGCCAGGTTCTCGGGCCTGGACTGGCCGGTCTGAAGGCCGTCAAGCGTGACCGGGGCAGGAGCGGCGTGCTCCCGTGGCACCGGATTTGACGCGGCAGGCGGCGTCGACTCCGGCGGGGCCGGGGGTGCCGATTCCGTCTGGGTAGGCGGTGTCGACTCCGACGGGGCCGGGGGTGCCGAGCCCGTCTGGGTTGGCGGTGTCGACTCTGGCGGGGCCGGGGACACGACCTCCGTCCGGGCGGGCGGCGCCGACTCCGACGGGACCGGGGGTGCCGACTCCGACCGGGCGGGCGGTGTCGACTCCGACGGGACCGGGGGTGCCGACTCCGGCCCGGCGGGTGATGCCGACACGTGCGGGGCAGGTGGCATGGAGACAGGGCGGGGGACAGGTGGTCCGGAGACAGGGCGTGCCGGTGCGGAGGCGAGGTGGGGATCGGCCGGCTCCGACCGTGTGGCGGCCGAGTGACTCGGGGGAGCCGGGTCGCCCGCCGCAGGGGTCGTCGGGGCGGGTGCCGTGGGCGGCACGGATACCGCTCCGGCAGGCGGACCGGAGACAGGCGGCGTAGCCGGCGGCGAGGACCCGGGCGAGGTGACCGACGGGGCGGCCGTCGACGAGGGCCCCGGCGAGGCCGGTGCGGGTGTCACCGGATCGGTCCCAGCCGCCCCGTCGAGGTGGTCGTGGATGGGCTCGGGCGATGGGAGGTCGTCCTGGACGGGCTTCGGGGCCGCCGCGTCGACCGGGGGTGTCGACATGGCGTTGGGGGAAGCGTCGGCCGGGGCAGTGGGGCGGGGGTTGTCCGCATCCGCGGGACGGGCGTCGTCCGTCTCTGCGGAAGGCGTCATGGGCTTGGAGGGCCGGAACCAGGCGTCCGCGCCGCTCGGCGCGGCCGGCTGTGGTCGGGGCGGGGCCGCCGGTGCCGGCGGATCGCTCGGTGGCGGCGGAACGTACACCCTGGGCGTGCCCGCTGCGAGCGGCATCGCGGCCGCTGGCGTCTCCGACGGAACCGCTGGCGTGGTCGTCGCACCCCTGTCCTCGGACGCGGGGCGCGGACCGGCCGGGTGGGCGTTCGCCGGACGGTCGGCCGGTGGCGTGGTGGCCGGTGGGCCGATCACGGGCTCGGCGCCGCGAAGTTCGGTACCGAGGCCCTGCTGCGGTGTGGGCGAGTACGGGTGAGGCGGCGGGACCGGCTCGGGGCGCGCCGGGGCCGGGCCGGAGGACCCGATGCTGGACGTGGCCCCCGGTGCCGGCAGGAACTCCAGCCGCAGTCGGGCGGCGGGCGGCGCCGGGACCGGCGTGACGTCGTCCTCGGGAGCAGGTCGCGGCACATGGCCGGTCGACTGGAACTGCTCCTCGACGGGCAGCGGGGGCCGAGAGCCAGCAGCCGGTGGCTCGCCGAGCGGACCCCCCGGCGACACCGGCCGGCTGGCGGGCGGGCCTGCCGGGGAGATCGGTCGGCTGGTGGTCGGGCCCGCGGGTGACACCGGCCGGCTGGTGACCGGAGCTGCGGGTGGCACCGGGCGGTCGGCGGCCGGGCCTGCTGGCGGTACTGCGTCACCCCGGAACGAACCGGCGGGCGACACCGGTCGGCTGGCAACCGGGCCTGCCGGCGACATCGGGGCTGTCGGCGGCACGGGGCGGCCGGCGGTCGGGCCTGCTGGCGGTACCGCGTCACCCCTGGCCGGGCCTGCTGGCGACACCGGGCCTGCTGGCGACACCGGGCTTGCCGGCGACACCGGGCGGGCGGTGGCCGGACCGGCCGGTGACGGCGGGCCGGTGGGGGGACCCGCAGCGGGGACCGGGCGCGGGACGGGACCAGCGGGCGACACGGGCAGGTCGCGGGACGGCGCGACCGGGCCGGTTCGGTCCGTGGGCGGCATGTCGCGGGACGGCGCGGGGGAGACCGGCCGGCCAGGGACCGCAAGCTCGTCACGCGGGGTCAGGAAGCCCCGAGGGCCGGAGCCGGGCGGTACCGAGGCGGGCGGGCCGGCGGCAGGCGGCATCGAGATCGGCGGGCCGGAGATCGGCGGGCCGGAGATCGGCGGGCCGGAAATCGGCGGGCCGGAGACCGGCGGGCCGGAGACCGGCGGGCCGGAGACCGGCGGGCCGGAGACCGGCGGACCGGAGACCGGCGGACCGGAGACCGGCGGTACCGAGACCGGCGCGCCGGACACCGGGCGGTCGCCGCCAGCGGGAACCCGCGACGGCGGGTACGGGCGCGGTGCGTCGTACCGGGGCTGGGCCGGTGGGGCGGCGGCCTCGTACGGGCCCCCGTGGTGGTGGGGACGGTCGGCCGGCTCGGCCGGCCGCCGGTGTTCGGGGCGGGGTGCGGTGTGGCGCGTGTCCCGGTCGACACCGGGCTGCGCCGGGCCGGACGACGGCCAGGGCAACCCGTCCTGCTGCGGGTGCCCCCGCTGCTCCCGGTACGCGTCAGGCCGGTACGCCTCCGGCCGGGCGGCCTCGCGCGGACGCCGGTCCGGGTACGCCTCGGCGCGTGCCGCCGCCTCGCGTGCCTGCCACCGCCCGTCCGGCTCCGGCTGGCGCCGTTCCCCGTCACGGTACGGCTGCCCGCTCGCGGCCCGGTCGGGGCGCTGCCACCCGTCGGCGGGTACGCCCGGCTCGCGGCCCCGTCCGCCCGGGGCGCGTTCCTCCCGCCCGTCGGAGCGCCGTTCCCACTGCCCCGACGCGGCGTGCTCCCACGGCCCGTCGCCGGCGCGCTCCCGCCGCTCGTCCGAGGAACCGCCCCACCGCCCGTCTGGGGAACGGTCCCGCGGCGCGTTCGAGGGGCGGTGCTCGGTGGGGGCATCCCACTGGTACCGGGGCCGGCGGGCCCCCTCGCCCGTCCGGCGGTCGTCGTCGGTCTCCGGCCGGCGGTCGTGCCCTGGTCCGACCCGCGGATCGTGGCCGCGCTCGGAACGGTCGTCGTGGCCGCGCTGTGTCCGGTCGTCGTGACCGCGTTCGCTCCGGTCGTCGTGACCGGGTTCCGGCCGGCGGTCGTGGCCCGGGCCCGGCCGGCGGTCGTGACCTGGCCCCGGCCCCCGGTCGTAGCCCGGTTCCGGCCGCTGGTACGCCGGCGACCGGCGCGGGTCCTCGCCCGGCTCGGGCAGCCAGCCCGGCTCCGAGTGGCCGGCGGGCGAGACGGGGCGGTCCCGTCCGGCCGGCTCGTGCCGTGGCGGGCGGGCGTCGTAGCGGTCGTGGCCGGCGTGGTCGCGTGGCCGGGGGGAGTCGACCGGCCGGCCCGCGCCGGAGCGGCCGGGCCCGTCGAAGCCGCCCCGGGCGTTGCGGTGCGGCGGCTCCTGCCGGTGCGGCGGCTGCCGGTCGTCCGGCCAGGTCGGCTCCGCGTGTGGCCGGCGGTACGGCTCGTCGTCGCGCCGCCGCCCGTCGGGGCCGCCAAGGGGGCCGCTCCAGCTTTCCTGCCGGCCCGTCCAGCCGTCGGGGTCGTCGTCCCAGGACCGGCCGAGGTAGGTCCCGTCGGGTCGGGTCGGCGCGAGCGGGGGCACCTCGGCGCGGCCGACGGCGGCCGCCCGGCCCCGGGGCGCGGGCGGGGCGTGCTGGATACCGATGTCGCCGGGGTAGCGCTGGCCCGGGAACTGGGGGTGCCACTCGTTGGTCGGTTCGACCATCCAGGACGGTTCGCCGGTGTCGTGCCACCGGTCGGCGTAGCGGCTCATCGTGGCGACCTGTCGCCACAGCGGGTGAGCGGAACGGCCGTAGCGCGCCGTCGGTGAACGGGCGCGCCGGGGTGGCCGGCTCGCGTCCGCTCGCTCACGGCGGCGCCCCGGTGGCCGGCTCGCGTCCGCTCGCTCACGGCGATGTCACCTCGTTGCAAATTGTCGCGCTGGGCGCCCCACGTGCCGGTAGAGTCGCCCGTCCCGGCATGGCGTGGCTGCGGAAGGAGGGTAGCGGCGTGGGCTCGCTCACCGCCACTGTGGCACTGCCCACCGCCCCAAACGTTATCCTATGGTTTCGGACATTTAGGGCTATAACCGGATCAGGCTTCCGACGTTACGCCACGTATCGGCAGGCGACCGTGGCGGGCGTCGTCACCAACACGGTCTTCGGCTTCCTGCGCTGCTACGTCCTCCTCGCCGCGGCCGGTGCCGCCGGCACGGTGGCCGGGTACGACCGGACCCAGCTCGCCAGTTTCGTCTGGGTCGGTCAGGGCCTGCTCGCCGTCGTCCTGCTCTGGGGGTGGACGGACCTGGCGGACCGGATCCGCACCGGCGACGTCGCCAGCGACCTGCTCCGGCCGGTGCACCCGGTGACCAGCCACCTCGCCACCGACCTGGGCCGCGCCGGCCACGCCGCCCTGGTCCGGCTGCTCCCGCCGGTGCTGGTCGGGCCGCTCTTCTTCGAGGTGTACGTGCCCCGGCGCTGGTCCACCCTGCCACTCTTCGCGCTCTCCGCCGTCGCCGCCGTGGTGCTCTGCTTCGGCTGCCGATTCCTGGTCAACGCGACCGCGTACTGGTTGCAGGACGTCCGGGGGCCGATGATCCTCTGGACCCTCGCCTCGGGGGTGCTCGCCGGGCTCTACTTCCCGCTGCGCTTCCTGCCGGAGGGGCTCCAGCACGTCCTCTGGCTGGGCACGCCCTTCCCGAGCCTGCTCCAGACCCCGCTCGACGTGCTCGTCGAGCGGGACCCGACCGGCACCCAGGTCGGGCTGGTCGGCCTCCAGCTCGCCTGGGCGGTGCTGGTCCTGGCCGCCTGCCGGCTCGTGCAGCGCCGCGCCGAACGCCGCCTGGTGGTGCAGGGTGGCTGACGGGGCCCTGGCGCCGACCGTCCGGCGCCGCGGCGGCGGGGCGCTGGCCGCGTACCGGGCGCTGCTGGGGGCGCAGGCACGGTCGCAGACGGCGTACCGGACCTCGTTCGTGGTCGACGTGCTCGGCAACGTCGGGTCCACCGTCTTCGACGTGCTGACCGTGCTGGTGATCTTCGGCGTCACGCGGGAACTGGGCGGCTTCACGCTCCGCGAGACGCTGGTGATCGTCGGCCTCTCGACCTGCGCGTTCGCCACCGCCGACCTGCTGGTGGGCAACATCGAGCGGCTGCCCCGCTACGTGCGCACGGGGCTGTTCGACGCCGTGCTGGTCCGCCCGCTCGGCGCGCTGCCGCAGCTGCTGCTCATGGACCTGCCGCTGCGCAAGGTGTCCCGGGCGGTCTTCGGGCTCGCCGTGCTGGTCGTCGCGGTCGGCTCGGCCGGCGTCGAGTGGACCCCGGCGCGGGCGCTGCTGGTGGTCCTCGCCCCGCTGGCCGGCGTGGTCTTCTTCGGGGCGGTCTTCGTCGCCACCGCCACCGTCTCCTTCTGGTGGGTCGACTCGGGCGAGCTGGCCAATTCGGTCACCTACGGCGGCCGGGACTTCACCTCGTACCCGGTCACCGTGTTCGGTGGCTGGTTCCGCGCCGTGTTCGCGTACGGCCTGGGCTTCGCCTTCGTCAGCTACCACCCGGCGCTGGCGCTGCTCGGCCGCGCCGACCCGCTCGGCCTGCCGGCCTGGGTCGGCTGGGCCGCGCCGGCTGTCGCGCTGGTCGCCGCCGCCGGGGCCGCGGCGGCCTGGCGCACCGGCGTCCGCCACTACCGGAGTACGGGGTCGTGAGCGACGACGTCATCGTGGCCGACGGGCTGCGCAAGGAGTTCACGGTCCGGGTGCGGGCCGGCCGGCTGCGCCGGGAGAAGCGTCGGGTCACCGCCGTGGACGGGGTCGACCTGCGGGTGCCCCGGGGCGAGATGCTCGGCTACATCGGGCCCAACGGTGCGGGCAAGTCGACCACGCTCAAGATGCTCACCGGGGTGCTGACGCCCTCCGCCGGCGAGGTACGCGTCTGCGGCCTGCGCCCGGTCGCCCAGCGCACCCGGCTCGCGCTGCGCATCGGCGTCGTCTTCGGCCAGCGCTCGCAGCTCTGGTGGGACCTGCCGCTGCGGGAGTCGTTCGCCTTGCTGCGGCACGTCTACCGGGTGCCGGCCGCCGCGCACGCCGCCCGGCTGCGCCGCTGCCGGAGCCTGCTCGACCTGGACGCCTTCCTGGACACCCCGGTCCGGCAGCTGTCTCTGGGGCAGCGGATGCGCGGCGAGCTGACGGCCGCCCTGCTGCACGGCCCCGAGGTGCTCTTCCTCGACGAGCCGACGATCGGCCTGGACGTGGTGAGCAAGCAGGCGGTCCGTGGCTTTCTCGGCGAGCTGGGCCGGGCCGGGGACACCACGCTGGTGCTCACCACCCACGACCTGGCCGACATCGAGCGGCTCTGCCGTCGCCTGGTGGTGGTCGACCACGGCCGGGTGGTGCACGACGGGTCGATCGCCGCGTTGCACGCGCGGTACGGCTCCCGTCGGCTGCTCGTCGCCGACCTGGAAGCTCCGCTGCCCGAGCCGCCGGCGCTGCCCGGCGCGCCGCTGTACCGGGTGGAGGCCGACGGGCACCGGTTGACCTTCGCGCTGGAGTCGGCGGGTGTGGCCGAGGTGGTGGCCGCCCTGGCCGCCCGGGGCTCGCTGCGGGACGTCTCGATCGTCGAGCCGGACATCGAGGACGTGGTGGCCCGGCTCTACCGGGGTGGCTGAGCCCCTCCGCGCGGTGGAGACTGCCTCCGGGTGAGCGGAGCCCGATGCCGGGGAGCCCGCGCCCGCTCCTGCCGCGGGAGGCGAGGCGGGCCGGGCGGTCAGGGGTGTTCCATCACCAGGACGGCGAAGGTGCCGGGGGCCAGCGCCTCGTAGCGGTGCGGCGCGTCACCGGGGAAGGTCACGTAGTCGCCCGGACCGAGCTCCACCAGGTCGCCCTCCGGCCCGACGCGCAGCCGCCCGGCGCCCACCACGATGTGCTCGACGCTGCGTGGGGTGTGTGACTCGGCGGTGCGCACCGTCCCGGGCTCCAGCTCGAGCAGGTAGACGTCGCGGCGGATGTGGGCCGTGCCGGCGGCGAGCAGCGTCGCGGTGAGGTCGGCGTGCTCGGAGCGGATCCGGGGGCCGTCGCCGGCCCGCACGACCCGGACGGCGGCCGCCGGCGGCTCGACCAGCCGGCTGAACGGCACGCCGAGCGCCACCCCGAGCGCCCAGAGGGTCTCCACGCTGGGGTTCCCGACCCCGGATTCCAGCTGGGAGAGGGTGGACTTGGCGATGCCGGCCCGGCGGGCGAGCTCGGTGAGCGAGATGCCGACGCGGTCGCGCTCGCGGCGGAGCGCGACGGCGATGGTGGCCAGCGGGGGAGTCGGGTCGGCGGACATTGTTCGCTCCAATGTTCCGTCTGTTCGGTTTGACGAACAGATGCGGCGCGTTCATCATGATGGACCATGCGTACGGTACAGCGAACGGTCGAGGGCGCGGCAGTCCGCGACGTCGCCGCCATCGGGGCGGCGATGGTCGCGGTCGGCGCCTCGTTCGGCGCGGTGGCGGTGGCCGCCGGCCTGCCGGGCTGGGCGGCCGTCGTCATGTCCGTACTGGTCTACGCCGGCGGCGCGCAGTTCATGGCGGTCGGGCTGGTGGCCACCGGGAGTCCGCTCGCGGCGGTCCTCGCCGGCCTGCTGCTCAACGCCCGGCACCTGCCGTTCGGGCTGGCGCTGGCCGACAGCATCGGCCGCCCGCTGTGGCGCCGGCTGCTCGGCAGCCACCTGATGACCGACGAGGCGACCGCCTTCGCGCTGGCCCGCCCCGCCGGGAACGCGCGCCGGCGGGCGTTCTGGCTCGCCGGCACCCTGCTCTTCCTGGCCTGGAACGTGGGGACCGTGCTCGGGGTGCTCGCCGGCGGCGTGGTCGGCGACCCCGCCGCGTTCGGCCTGGACGCGGCGTTCCCGGCCGGACTGATCGCGCTGCTGCTGCCGGCGCTGCGCGACCGCGACACCCGGCGGGTGGCGCTGGCCGGCGCGGTGCTGGCGGTGCTGGCCACCCCGCTGCTGCCGGCCGGGCTGCCGGTGCTGCTGGCGCTCGCCGGCCCGGCCGTGCTGGCCGTCGCCGCCGTACGCCGTGGTCGGCGGGCCGCGAACGTGAGCGGCAGCGCCACGCCGAACGCGCCGGTCGTGGGCGGCAGCCGGACGCCGAACAAGCCGGTCGCGGGCGACGGAACGGTCCCGGGGGCCGCCGTCGAGCCGCCGGGCGGGGTGGGGGAGCCGGTGCGGGCGGGGGAGCGGACACCGCGGGGCGGGTCCGTGCGCGTCGGCCGGGCGGGGGAGGGGCCGTGCTGATCGCCGTGATCGTGGCGCTGGCCGCCGGGACGTACGGCTTCCGGGTCGCCGGGGTGCTGCTGCGCGACCGGCTCGACCTGCCGGAGTGGTCCCGGCGGCTGCTGCCGGTCGGCGCCGCCGCCCTGCTGGCCGCGCTGGGCGCCACCGCCGCGCTGACCGAGGCCGGCCGGTTCGCCGGCTGGGCCCGGCCGCTGGGCGTGCTGGTCGGCGTGCTGCTGGCCTGGCGGCGGGCGCCGTTCGTGCTGGTGGTGCTCGCCGCCGCCGGCACCACCGCGCTGCTCCGCCTGCTCGGCGTGCCGTAGGCCCTACCCGGTCCGCTGACGACGAACGGCCCCTCGCCGCGGTGCGGGAGGGGCCGTCGGTGCGCGGGTCAGACCGGGTCGCCGATGTTGACCCGGGGCTCGGGCGCGCGCATCCGGCGGAAGGTGATCGACCGCATGATGGCGTAGAGGTAGAGCGAGCCCATCCGCTGCCCGGTGTTCGGGAAGCGCTCCCGGACCAGCTTGCGGATCTTGCGGGAGATCAGGAACGAGTCGACCACCACACCTAGCGCGAGCGCGCCCCAGAGGATGTTGGAGACCAGGCGGACGATCGGGGGCATCGCCGCGTTCGAGCCGATCAGCACGATCAGCGCGCCGCCGAAGAACCAGGTGCCGACCGTACGCCGGGAGTCGACCACGTTGCGGGCCAGCAGCCGCTCGGGGCCGCGGTCACGGGGCCCACCCTCGCGGCGGAACTCCGCCGCCGACTCCGCGCGCAGCTGGCGCCGGCGCTCCCGCGCCTCCTCCTTGGTCAGCGGCTTGGTGGCCGCGGCCGGTCGGCGGCCGGCGCTGGGCCGCTTCGGCGTGACCTTGCCCAGCTCCTTCTTGCTCGGGGTGTAGCCCCGGGGCTGGGCGGTCGAGGACTCCTCGTCGGGCGTCACCGGGGTGACGGCCTCGTCGACGAGGTCGGTGGACTTGCGGCGAAACAGCGACGGCACGCGGAAAGGGTAGCCAAACGACGGCGCCCGGTGCACATCGCGGTGCACCGGGCGCGGTCGGGAGTGGTCGACGTTACGGACGCTCGACGTGCGCGCCGAGGTCGGCGAGCTTCGCCTCGAAGTCCTCGTAGCCCCGGTTGATCAGGTCGACGCCGTAGACCCGGGAGGTGCCCTCGGCCGCCAGCGCGGCGATCAGGTGGCTGAAACCGGCCCGCAGGTCAGGGATGACCAGGTCGGCGGCGTGCAGCTTGCTCGGCCCCGCGATCACCGCGGAGTGCTTGAAGTTGCGCCGGCCGAAGCGGCACGGGGTGCCGCCCAGGCAGTCCCGGTAGACCTGGATGTTCGCGCCCATCGAGTTGAGCGCCTCGGTGTAGCCCAGCCGCTGCTCGTAGACCGTCTCGTGGACGATGGACAGGCCCCGCGCCTGGGTGAGCGCCACCACCAGGGGCTGCTGCCAGTCGGTCATGAAGCCCGGGTGCACGTCGGTCTCCAGGGCCACCGACTTCAGCTCGCCGCCCGGGTGCCAGAACCGGATGCCGCCCTCCTGGCCAGGGTCGCCCAGCTTCGGCGGCCGGGCGTCGGTGACCTCGTACTCGCCGCCGACCGAGCGGAAGATGTTCAGGAACGTCATCATGTCGGCCTGCTGCGCGCCGAGGACCTCGACGTGACCGCGGGTCGCCAGCGCCGCCGCGGCCCAGCTCGCCGCCTCGATCCGGTCCGGGATCGGCCGGTGCGTGTAGCCGTGCAGCTTCGGCACACCCTGGATCTCGATCACCCGGTCGGTGTGCACCTTGATGATCGCGCCCATCTTCTGCAGGACGCAGATCAGGTCGATGATCTCCGGCTCCACCGCCGCGTTGCGCAGCTCGGTGACGCCCTCGGCCATCACCGCCGTCAGCAGCACCTGCTCGGTCGCCCCGACGCTCGGGTACGGCAGCGAGAACTTGGTGCCGTGCAGCCCGTTCGGCGCCGACAGGTGCAGGCCCTCCGGGGTCTTCTCGACCGTCGCCCCGAACTCGCGCAGCGCCTGGAGGTGGAAGTCGATCGGGCGCGGCCCGATGTGGCAGCCGCCCAGGTCCGGGATGAAGGCGTGGCCGAGGCGGTGCAGCAGCGGCCCGCAGAACAGGATCGGGATCCGGCTGGAGCCCGCGTGCACGTTGATCTGGTCCGTGCTCGCGCTCTCCACGTTCGCGGGGTCGAAGACGAGCTCGCCGTCCTCCTCGCCGTCGCTGACCTTCACGCCGTGCAGGCCGAGCAGGCCCCGGACGACCTCGACGTCACGGATCTTCGGCACGTCGAACAGTCGGCTCGGGCTGTCGCCCAGCAGTGCGGCGACCATCGCCTTCGAGACCAGGTTCTTCGCGCCGCGCACGCGGATCCGCCCTTCCAGCGGAGTACCTCCGTGTACGACCAGGACGTCGTCGGTCAACGCAACCTCCAGCGCGTCGGTGCTGCCGTGTTGATGGTGGGCTCGCGAGGTCTTCGCTACCCGGAATGCGGTCATGTCGAAACGGCCGCGTGCGTCGTCGCCCCGGCAGCATAGCCCTCCGTGACGTAAATGGACCCGGTCAGATCGCCCCTGAGGGCACTAATCGGTGATCGGGCCCATTTCCGTACCAGTGGTGCTACCGAGAGTGATCAGCTCGCCGCGGGCGGCGGGGTGTCGGCCCCGGGCAGGGCGAGCATCTGGTCCAGCGCCACCCGGGCGTGGTGCGCGGTGTCCGGGTCGACCGTGATCTGGTTCACCACCCGGCCGGCCACCAGCTCCTCCAGCGCCCAGACCAGGTGGGGCAGGTCGATCCGGTTCATCGTCGAGCAGTAGCAGACCGCCTTGTCCAAGAACATGATCTGCTTGTCGGGGTGGGCCAGCGCGAGCCGGCGGACCAGGTTCAGCTCGGTGCCGACCGCCCACGCCGAGCCGGCCGGGGCCGCCTCGATGGCCTTGATGATGTATTCCGTCGAGCCGACGAAGTCGGCGGCGCTGACCACCTCGTGCCGGCACTCCGGGTGGACCAGCACGTTCACCCCCGGCACCCGCTCCCGCACGTCGTTCACGCTGTCGAGGGTGAACCGGCCGTGCACCGAGCAGTGCCCCCGCCACAGGATCATCTTCGCGTCGCGCAGCTGCTCCGGGGTGAGCCCGCCGTTCGGCTTGTGCGGGTCGTAGAGCACGCAGTCGTCCAGCGCGAAGCCCATCTCCCGCACCGCCGTGTTGCGGCCCAGGTGCTGGTCGGGCAGGAAGAGCACCTTCGACCCCTGCCGGTACGCCCAGTCCAGCGCCCGCTTCGCGTTCGACGAGGTGCAGACCACGCCGCCGTTGCGGCCGACGAAGCCCTTGATGTCCGCCGAGGAGTTCATGTAGGTAACCGGGACGGTCTGCTCCGCGATGCCCAGGTCGGTCAGCACGTCCCAGGCCTTCTCGACCTGCGACAGCACCGCCATGTCCGCCATCGAGCAGCCGGCGGCCAGGTCCGGCAGGACGACCTTCTGCGCGTCCGAGGTGAGGATGTCGGCGCTCTCGGCCATGAAGTGCACGCCGCAGAAGACGATGTACTCCGCGTCGGGGCGGGCCGCCGCCTCGCGGGCCAGCTTGAACGAGTCGCCGGTGACGTCGGCGAACTGGATCACCTCGTCGCGCTGGTAGTGGTGCCCCAGCACGAAGACCTTGCTGCCCAGCTTCGCCTTCGCCGCCGCCGCCCGGGCCACCAGGTCCGGGTCGCTGGGCGCCGGAAGGTCACCCGGACACTCGACGCCACGCTCGGTGGCGGGGTCGCTGCCCCGGCCGAGCAGCAGCAGTGCCGTTGCCGTGTTGGAGGGTTCCACCCAGGTCGAAGTCACGTACCCCATGGTCCCACAGGGTGGCCTGAGCGCAGCCTCCACCGGTGTGGGCTGCCACACTGCTCGGCATGCGCGTGCTGCTCTGCCCGGACAAGTTCGCCGGCACCCTGTCGGCCCCGGAGGTCGCCGACGCCGTGGCCGCCGGCTGGCGCGAGGTGGCTCCCGGCGACGACCTGCACGTCCGGCCGCTGTCCGACGGCGGGCCGGGCTTCCTCGACGTGCTCGGCGACGCGCTCGGCGGGCGCCGGATCCCGGTGCCGACCGTCGACCCGCTGGGCCGCCCGGTGGCCGGTGAGATCCTGCTCACCGACGGCGGGACGACCGCCTGGCTGGAGAGCGCCCAGGCGTGCGGCCTGCACCTGCTCGACGCGGGCGAGCGCGACCCGAAGACCACCACCTCGTACGGCCTGGGGGTGCTGGTCGCCGCCGCCGTGGAGGCCGGCGCCCGCACGGTGGTGATCGGCCTGGGCGGCTCCGGCACCAACGACGGCGGCGCGGGGATGCTCACCGCGCTCGGCGTGACCCCGCTGGACGACGGGGGCCGGGCGCTGCCGTACGGCGGCGCGGCGCTGGCCGCCGCGGTTGCGCTCGACGGGGCGCCCCGGCTGCGCGACGCCCGGCTGGTGGCCGCCACCGACGTGGACAATCCGCTGCTCGGCCTGCACGGGGCGAGTAACGTGTTCGGCCCGCAGAAGGGCGCCGACCGGGCGGACGTGCTGCTGCTCGACGCCGCGCTGGAGCGCTTCGCCGCCGTGCTGGAGCGGGACCTGCCCGGCTGCCCCGACCGGCTGGGCGCCCTGCCCGGCGGCGGCGCGGCCGGGGGCCTCGGCGCGGCCGTCCTGGCGCTGGGCGGGCACTGCGAGTCGGGCATCGGCCTGGTCACCCGGGCGATCGGGCTGGACGCCGCCCTGGACGCCGTCGACCTGGTGGTCACCGGGGAGGGCTCGTTCGACCACCAGTCGCTGCGCGGCAAGGTGGTGGCCGGGGTGGCCGGCGCCGCCCGGGACCGGGGCCTGCCCTGCGTGGTGCTGGCCGGCCAGGTGAGCACCGGCCGGCGGGAGGCGGGCGCGGCCGGGGTGACCGACGCGTACAGCCTGGTGGAGCACTTCGGGGGCGAGGAGCGCGGCGGGCTGGCCGCCGCGCTGGAACGCCCGGCCGAGGGGCTGCGGGCGCTCGGCGCCCGGCTGGCCCGGCAGTGGAGCCGCTGACCGGCCCGCGGCGTGACCTGACCGGCGGCCCGCCGCGCGCGCCGCGGGGCCGGGAGCCGCTCGCCCGCCGCCCGATCGGGTCCGTCGGCGCGCCGGCTGCGGCGGCCCGTGTCACGGCGGCGGGTGAGGCCGGTCGCAGCGGCGTACCATCGGATCTGGACCACACCGGGAATGGCTGGGCGACGTGAGATGTTGGCCAGTGCGTCCGGACCCAACCGCGCAGGGAGATTTCACGTGACCACGCCAGCGCAGACCGAGTCGACCGAGGCCAAGGCCCCCACGTCCGTCGTCCTCACCGACGTCGCGGCGCAGAAGGTCAAGGCCCTGATCGAGCAGGAGGGCCGCGACGACCTGCGGCTCCGGGTCGCCGTGCAGCCGGGTGGCTGCTCCGGCCTGCGGTACCAGCTCTTCTTCGACGAGCGCTCGCTCGACGGTGACGTCGTCACCGACTTCGACGGCGTCGAGGTCGTCGTCGACCGGATGAGCGCCCCCTACCTGGCCGGCGCCACCATCGACTTCGCCGACCGCATCGACGCCCAGGGCTTCACCATCGACAACCCCAACGCGGGCAACTCCTGCGCCTGTGGCGACTCGTTCAGCTGAGCCCACCTCCGCTCGCGACCAGCGGGGCCGTCCCCTCGGGGCGGCCCCGCTGCCGCGTTCGGGCGCGGTAGCGCAAGCCGAGAAGATGACCGGGGCCGGACCGACGGGTCATCCTGAGGGGGCCGGACCGGTAGGCTGACCGGCGCCCTGCTCCCGACCCCGAGGGTTGACATGAAGATCGCCGTGACCGGCTCGATCGCCACCGACCACCTGATGAGCTTCCCCGGCCGCTTCGCCGACCAGTTCATCGCCGACCAGCTGCACAAGGTGTCGCTCTCCTTCCTGGTGGACGACCTGGTGCTGCGTCGCGGCGGCGTGGCGGCGAACATCGCCTTCGGCATGGGACAGCTCGGCCTGCGCCCGGTGCTGGTCGGCGCGGTCGGCGCGGACTTCGCCGACTACCGCTCCTGGCTGGAGCGGCACGGGGTCGACTGCGACTCGGTGCACGTCAGCGAGGTGGCGCACACCGCCCGGTTCGTCTGCACCACGGACACCGACATGTGCCAGATCGCCTCGTTCTACGCCGGCGCGATGAGCGAGGCCCGCAACATCGAGCTGGAGCCGGTGGCCCGCCGCCTCGACGGGCTCGACCTGGTCCTGGTCGGCGCGAACGACCCGGCGGCGATGCTGCGGCACTCCGCCGAGTGCCGGGAGCGGGGATACCCCTTCGCCGCCGACCCGTCCCAGCAGCTCGCCCGGATGGACGGCGAGGACGTCGTCGCGCTGATCGAGGGCGCCGACTACCTGATGACCAACGACTACGAGAAGTCGCTGCTGCAGAGCAAGGCCGGGCTGAGCGACGCGCAGCTGCTCGACCGGGTCAAGGTCCGGGTCACCACGCTGGGCAAGCACGGCGTGGAGATCGCCGGGCGCGACATCGACCCGATCCACGTGCCGATCGCGCGGGAGATCCGGGCGGTCGACCCCACCGGGGTCGGCGACGGCTTCCGGGCCGGCTTCTTCACCGCGCTGTCCTGGGGCCTCGGGCTGGAACGGGCCGCCCAGGTGGGCTCCCTGCTCGCCACGCTGGTGCTGGAGACCGTGGGCACGCAGGAGTACGAGGTCCGCCGCGACCTGTTCGTCAAGCGGATGGCCGAGTCGTACGGCGACGTGGCCGCCGAGGACGTCCGGCCGCACCTGTTGCCGTAACCCCCGCCCCCGGTGTCGGGAAGGGCCCGTCCGCGTTGACCGGGTGCCCTTCCTGACACCGCTCAGTGGAGGCGGCGGACGTCGAAGGCGGGGCCGTCGGGGCCGGTGACCGTGCCGAGGAACTCGTGGCCGCGCATCCGACACCAGGCCGGGACGTCCACCGCCGCCGCCGGGTCGTCGGCCAGCACCCGCACCACCGTGCCGACGGGCAGCTCGGGCAGCCGCCGGGCCACCGCGATCACGGGCAGCGGGCAGCGCTGACCACGGCAGTCGAGGATCTCCGCCGGCGCCGTCACAGCCCCACCACCCCCGCCTCGGCGCGCAGCCGCGCCACGACGTCGGGCAACTCGGCGAGGAACCGCTCCACGTCCGTCTCCGTCGTCTCCCGGTGCAGCGAGACCCGCACGTTGCCGTGCGAGAGCACCCCCATCGCCTCCAGCACGTGCGACGGGCGCAGCGTGGAGGAGGTGCAGGAGGAGCCGGAGGAGACGGCGAACCCGCGCCGGTCCAGCGCGTGCAGCAGGGCCTCGCCGTCGACGTACAGGCAGGAGAACGTCACCAGGTGCGGGAGGCGGTCGTCGGGATCACCCACCACCTCCACGTCGGGCACCTCCGCCGCCACCCGGGCCCGGATCCGGTCCACCAGCGGCGCCAGCCGGGCCGCCTCGGCCGCCGCGTCGGCCGCCGCCGCGCGCAGGCTCGCCGCCGCCGCGACCACCGCCGGCAGGTTGAGCGTTCCCGGCGTACGCCCGGACTCCCGCTCGTCGGCCGGCCAGGGCGACTCCCACCGGGTGCCCTTGCGTACCACCAGCAGCCCCACCCCGGGCGGGCCGCCCCACTTGTGCGCGCTGGCGGTCAGCACCGACCAGCCCGCCGGCACGGGCTCCCGGCCGACCACCTGGGCGGCGTCCACGAACAGCGGCACCCCGGCCTCGGCGCACTCCCGCGCGGCCTCGGCGACCGGTTGGCGCGTGCCGACCTCGTGGCTGGCGGCGATCAGCGCGCCCAGCGCCACCCCCGGCGCCCGCACCGCCGCCGCCCAGCCGTCCAGGTCCAGCCGGCCCCACCGGTCCACCGGCACCGACGTCGCCGTGCCGCCGGCCGCGACGTGCTGCTCGGCGGCGTGCAGCACCGCCGAGTGCTCGATCGCGGAGTGCACCAGGGCCGGGCCGACTCGCCGCCGGCCGGCCAGGCCGCCGAGCACGGCGGCGTGCGCGGCCGTCGTACCGCTGGGGGTGAAGGAGACTTCGTCGGCGCGCACGCCGAGCGTCTGCGCGGTGGCCTCGCGGGCGGCGTCGAGCAGTTGGCGGGCGCGGCGGGCCTGGGTGTAGAGCCTGCCGGGGTCGGCCCAGCCGTCGTCGAGGGCGGCCAGCAGCGCCTGTCGGGCGACCGGGTGCAGCGGCGCGGCGGTGGCCGCGTCCAGGTAGACCGGGGAAGCGCTCACGGAAGCCAACGCTATCGCGCCGGCACGCCCAAGATCCCCCCGATGGGGGCGGAGAGTGACCCCAAGACGGTCGAGCCCGCCATGGTCGAGTAATCTGCGACCGTCGGTGACGCCTTTGCCGCCGGTGCTGTCGCTCCGCCCCGGCGGAGGCCAACAGAACAGAACAGACACCGCGGCGCGCTAGGGAGGCAGGACCAGGTGGTCGCAAGGAGTTCGGAGGTACGGCCGTCGGCCGTACGGCACAGCGCTTCCCCAGGAGCCGGTGGGCGCCGGGGGCGTGGTGCTGGTCGGATCGCCGGGCTCGGTCTCGGCGGGGCGGCGCTGCTGGTCCTGCTCACGGGCTGCGACGTCGGTGCCGCGTTCGGCGGCTTCGGCTGGCCGCAGGGCGGCATCTCGCCCGAGTCCCACCGGATGTACGACCTGTGGATCGCCTCGTGCATCGCGGCGCTCGCGGTCGGCGTGTTCGTGTGGGGCCTGATCTTCTGGTGCATCGTGCGCTACCGCAAGCGGGGCAACGAGCTGCCGGTGCAGACCCGTTACAACATGCCGATGGAGTTCCTCTACACCATCGCGCCGATCCTGATCGTCTCCGTGCTCTTCTACTACACGGCGGTCGTGCAGACCGACGTGGTGCGGACGACCAAGAACCCCGACGTCACGGTCGAGGTGGTCGCGTTCAAGTGGAACTGGCAGTTCAACTACCGCGACGGCCAGGGCAAGGACGCCAACACCGTCGCCTCGGTGCTCGGCACCAGCGAGGTCATCCCGATCCTGGTGCTCCCGACCGACCGGTCCATCCGGTTCGAGGAGACCAGCCGCGACGTCATCCACTCCTTCTGGGTGCCGGAGCTGCTGTTCAAGCGGGACGTCATGCCGGGCAAGATCCGCAACGTGTTCGAGGTCTCCAAGCTCGACACCGAGGGCGCCTTCGTCGGCCGCTGCGCCGAGCTGTGCGGCAGCTACCACGCGTTCATGAACTTCGAGCTGCGGGTCGTCTCGCCGGAGAAGTACGACCAGTTCCTGGCGGCCAAGCGGGACGGCAAGTCCACGCAGGAGGCCCTGACGGCCATCGGCGAGGAGCCGTACGCGCAGACCACGCGGCCGTTCGAGACCCGTCGCACCGAGGCCAACTTCAACCCGGACACCGCGCCGGCCGGTACGGGAAGCTGAGGGGGCTGGCATGAAGACCGAGTGGCGCATCTTCCTGGTCATCGCCGGGTTCCTGCTCTTCGCCACCGCCCTCTACGGGGGCTGGACCGCCGCCGACTCCGGTGGCCACGTCGAGTGGGTCGGCACGGTCGCACTGCTGCTGAGCTTCCTGCTCTGCGCGATGTGCGGCGGCTTCTTCTGGTTCGTCTCGCGCCGGATCGACCTGCGGCCGGAGGACCGGCCGGACGGTGAGATCGCCGACGGCGCGGGCGAGATCGGCTTCTTCAGCCCGGGCAGCTACTGGCCGTTCGGCCTGGCGCTGGCCGCCGCGATCTCCGGCTTCGGCCTCGTGTTCTGGCAGTTCTGGCTGATGGGCGTCGGTGCCGTGGCGGTCATCTTCGCGGCCTGCGGCCTGCTGTTCGAGTACTACAGCGGCACCCGGCGCACCGCCGAGCACTGACCGGCGGCCGACGACGGCCTCCTGCACGTGACGAAGGCCCGCCTCCCCTCGGGGAGGCGGGCCTTCGTGTCATGATCGCCGATGCGCGGGGGTTCCGAGGGCCGGGGGCCGGGGCCGGTCGTGCGCCGCGCTTCCGGTCGGGGCGGTGGGGCCGGCGCGGGCCGGGTCAGGCGGCGCGGCGGTGGCCCAAGTGGCGCGGACGGCGATAGCCCAAGTGGCGCGGGCCGGGTCGGGCGGCGACAGTTCAGGCGGTGCGGGCCGGGTCAGGCGGCGCGGCGGTGGGGCGACGGCTGGCGGTGCCGCGGCGCCAGGCGCGGGGCCCGGAAGGTGAACGTGGCGACGAGCAGCGCCTCGCCGCAGCCCGTGCAGGCCAGCTCGGGGCAGTCGGCGCCGTGGCCGTCGACGCACGGCGGTGCCTCGAACGGCTGAACGCCCTCGCAGGTGGCGCAGTAGAGCTCGCGCTCCGACACGGGCGTCTCCTCTCGCTCCGATCCCCGTCGGGGGCGCACGGCGGAACTGCCGCGCCGCACGGCGCACGACGGATGTGCTGTGGTGAACAGCGCATGGTGGAAGTGGAAAACTACTCAGTTGTAGTTTCCCACGCGGGTCCGACAACTTCCGCACGCCACCCGGCGCCGCCGGGGTGGCCGCCGGCGGTCAGTCGGCGCGGGCGGCCTCGATCCAGCGGTCCAGGACGCGGGCGGCGGCCCCGGAGTCGACGGACTCGGCGGCCCGGTCCATCCCGACACGCAACGCTTCGGTGAGGTCGCCGTCGAGCGGACCCTGGGTGGCCAGCGCCGCCGCCGCGTTGACCAGGACGGCGTCGCGCACCGGGCCGGTCTCGCCGGCCAGCAGCCGGCGCACCACGCCGGCGTTGTACGCGGCGTCTCCGCCCCGCAGGTCGGCCAGGGTGGCCCTGGGCACCCCGAGGTCGGTCGCGTCCAGCAGCGCCTCCCTGACGGTGCCTGCCTGGATGGCCCAGACGCGGGTCGGCGCGGCGGTGGTGAACTCGTCCAGCCCGTCCTCGCCGCGCATCACCAGAGCCGAGTCGCCCCGGGCGGCGAAGACGCCCGCCATCACCGGGGCCATCCGGAGGTCGAAGCAGCCGACCGCGGCGGCCCGCGGCCGGGCCGGGTTGGTCAGCGGGCCGAGGAAGTTGAAGAAGGTGGGCACGCCCATCTCCCGGCGTACCGGGCCGGCGTGGCGCATGCCGGGGTGGTACCGGGCCGCGAAGCAGAAGCCGATGCCGGCCTCCGCGACGCACCGGGCCACCCCCTCCGGCCCCAGGTCCAGCGGCACGCCGAGGAATTCCAGCACGTCCGCCGTGCCGCAGGAGGAGGACGCCGCCCGGTTGCCGTGCTTGACCACCCGGACCCCGGCGCCGGCCACCACGAGGGAGGCCATGGTGGAGATGTTGACCGTGTGCGCGAGATCACCGCCGGTGCCGACCACGTCGAGGGCGGTGTCCCGCAGCGCCTCGGGCAGCTCGACCGCGACCGCCCGGCCGAGCATCGCCTCCACCAGGCCGGCCAGCTCGGCTGAGGTCTCGCCCTTGGCGCGCAGCGCGACGGCGAAGCCCGCGATCTGCGCCGGGGCGGCCGCGCCGGACATGATCTCGCCCATCGCCCAGGCGGTGTCGGCGGTGGAGAGCTCCTCCCCGCGCAGCAGCGCGGCGAGCAGGTGCGGCCAGGTCCGATCGCCCATGGCGGGCCTCCCGAGCGTGCGAAGCGGGTGGGATGGAACCGGCGCCGGGTGGTCCGGCGCCGAGATGGGGCCGGAGCGGGGGACGTCAGGCGGGGGCGTGCGTCCGCAGCAGCTCGGCCACCGTGGTGCCGGTGGTCACCGGGTCGAGCGGGTGCACCAGGGTGGCGTCGACCTCGGCGTAGGCCGCGAGCCATCGGTCGGCGGCGCGGGCGATCACCACGCAGGTCGGGGGAGCGTCGTCGCGGTCGTCCTTGATCTGCCGGGCGATGCCGATGCCGCCGCCCGGGGTCGCCTCGCCGTCGAGCAGCAGCAGGTCGATCTCGTAATCGTCGACGAGCCGGACGCATTCCGCGTAGGTGGACGCGTCGACGAACTCGATCCGCAGACCGGGTGCGGGACGCGTGCCGACGGCGAGCCGCATCCGGTCACGGACCTGCGGGTCGTCGCTGTAGAGCAGGACGGTGCAAAGACGATCACTCATGCCGACACTCCGCTTCGCCGAACGGTCCGAGTCCAGGCCGCGCCGGTGGATCCCACAGCGCCGCCACGGCCTCGGCCGGGGATCGGACTGTGAGCGGTGCCGTCATGAGGCACCGTCGCACTGCGCTTGGTGATTCGCTCGCTGCGCTCACTCATTGGCTGGACAGGCTCCCACCTCGTTACTGCCCGCTGATCCTACCCGTCGGTGTGAGGTGCGTGACGTCCGCCCGTCGGGGGCGCCGGGGCGTACCGTCCGCGCAGGTCAGGCGGCGGACTCCGCGGCGCGCTGGCGGGCCTCCTGGCGATCCAGCTCGCGGTCGATCCGGCGGGTCTCCCGCTCGGCGTGGCGCATCCACTGCACGACCAGCACGGCCAGCATCGTGACGCTGACGAACTCGCCGCCGGCCCAGAGGATGCCGCCGGCGACCACCTGGTCCTCCCAGGGGTCGGACCAGGTCAGCCCGAGCGACGGGTACCAGTCGCCGCCGAAGAGCGTGCTGCTCTGCATGATGGTGAGCCCGAGCACCGTGTGGAACGGCACGGAGAGCAGCATCAGCAGCGCCCGGCCCGGGTACGGCCAGCGCCCCGGCAGCGGGTCGAGGCCGAGCAGCGGCCAGAAGAACACGCAGCCGGTCATGATGAAGTGCGCGTGCACGACCTCGTGCGCCCACGCGTGCTCGAGCGTGTAGCGGTACAGGTCGGTGAAGTAGAGCGCGAACGGGTTGACCACGAAGATGGTGAACGCCACCAGCGGGTAGCTGTAGATCCGCGCGACCCGGCTGTGCACGATCGCCAGCAGCCGCTTGCGTGGTCGCAGCGGCAGGGTGCGCAGGGCCAGCGTCACCGGCGCGCCCAGCGCGAGGAAGATCGGCGAGATCATGGAGAGCACCATGTGCTGGACCATGTGCACCGACAGCAGCGCCGTGTCGTACGCGTGCAGGCCGCTGACGGTGACCGCCGCGATCCCGCCGAGGCCGGGGCCGAGGAAGAACACCGTCCGGGCCACCGGCCACCGGTCGCCCCGGAGCCGGAGCCGGTGCACCCCGTAGAGGTAGATGCCGGCGGCCAGCACCAGGCCGACGGCCAGCCAACTTTCCAGCCGGGTCTCGGTGAACACGGAGGTGACGGTGAACGGCGGCGGGGTGGCCGCGAGCACCGTCGGCGCGGCGGCCGAGGTTGCGGTGGAGATCGGATCGACGTGCAGCACGCTTTTCAGCCTAGGTCAGGCGAACCGGACGACCCCGATCGGGCTGCCGATGCCACGGGTTTGCCACCCCGCTGATCGCCGGCCCCGGTCAAGGGCAATAATGACCGCGTGACTGCGGCCCCAGCCATTGACAAGAGCCGGATCCACTCCCTGACCCGACCCAACATGGTCAGCGTCGGGACGATCGTGTGGCTCTCCAGTGAACTCATGTTCTTCGCGGCGCTGTTCGCGATGTACTTCTCCATCCGTGCGGCGGCGCCCGAGCTGTGGGCGAAGCACACCGAGGTGCTCAACATCCCGTACGCGACCACCTTCACGGTGATCCTGGTGTTGTCGTCGGTGACCTGCCAGCTCGGTGTCTTCGCTGCCGAGAAGGGTGACGTCCACGCCCTGCGGCGCTGGTTCACGATCACCTTCGTGATGGGCCTGATCTTCGTGCTCGGTCAGGTCAACGAGTACCGCGAGCTGGTGCACGAGGGCATCAAGATCAACTCGGACGGGTACGGGTCGATGTTCTACCTGACCACCGGGTTCCACGGTCTGCACGTGACCGGCGGTCTGATCGCCTTCATCATCTTCATGATCCGCACGACCATGGGCCGGTTCACCCCGGCGCAGGCCACGTCGGCGATCGTCGTGTCCTACTACTGGCACTTCGTCGACGTCGTGTGGATCGGGCTCTACGCCATGATCTACTGGCTTCAGTGATCTTGGCGCGTCACGAACCGCGCCGCTGCTCCGTCCCCTGAGACAAGGTCCAACCGGTTAAGGACACAGGTCATGACTTCTGACAACGACCGCCGACGCGGTCTGCTCGCGCGGCTGCGCGAGCGGCCCGCGGCGCGCAGCAGGGGCCGCCGCCGGCTGGGTGCCGCGGTCCGGCTGCTCGCCGCGCTGATGCTGGCCGGCGGCGCCTACACCGTCTTCGCCCCCGGCGTGCAGGCGCAGGACGCCCCGCTCACCGGCGCCGCCGCGGAAGGCAAGGCGCTGTTCGACGTGAGCTGCGTGACCTGTCACGGTCGCAACGCCCAGGGCGTCGAGGGCCGTGGGCCGAGCCTGATCGGCGTCGGCGCGGCCTCGGTCGAGTTCCAGGTCAGCTCCGGCCGGATGCCGATGGCCCGCCAGGAGGCCCAGGCGGAGCGCAAGCCGGAGCTGTTCACCGACGAGGAGACTCGCCAGCTCGCGCAGTACATCCAGGAGCTCGGTGGCGGTCCGGTCCTGCCCGACGGCGAGAACCTCCACGCCGACGGCAACGTCGCCGCCGGCGGCGAGCTGTTCCGGATCAACTGCGCGCAGTGCCACGCCTTCGGCGGTAGCGGCGGCGCCCTGTCCTCCGGCAAGTACGCCCCGAGCCTGCACCCGGCCAGCGACCGGCAGATCTACGCCGCGATGCTGAGCGGCCCGCAGAACATGCCGGTCTTCGGCGACAACCAGATCTCCCCGGAGCAGAAGGCGGACATCATCGCCTACATCCAGCAGACCCTGAAGCACGACCAGGACCCGGGTGGCTTCAACCTCGGTCGGTACGGGCCGTCCACCGAGGGCTTGGCGATCTTCCTGGTCGGCATCGTCGCGCTCGTCTTCGCGAGCCTGTGGATCGCGGGGAAGTCGTGACCGGGCGGATCATTCGATTCAGTGCTGTGGTGCCGGGGTCCGGCACCGCCCGTAGCGAGGTGACGGCATGACCACGCACACCGAGCACCAGGCCCAGCAGGGCCGGGAACCGCTCGACGTGACGACCCCCGGGCTCAGCCAGTTCGACATCGTCCGCGAGGGCGCGCGCCGGGACGACATCGAGATCGTCCACTACGAGCCGCAGGTCGCCCCGGGCAGCAAGGCCGAGCGCCGGCTGACCCGCACGGTCGCGTCGTTCTTCCTGCTGACCGGGCTGGCGGCGACCGCCTTCCTGGTGGTCTACATCTGGTGGCCCTGGGAGTACGCTCCCGGCCGCGGCGGCGACACGTGGTACACCCCGCTGCTCGGCGTCACCCTCGGCGTGGCCCTGCTCGGCGTCGGCTTCGGCATCCTGACCTGGGGCAAGAAGCTGCTGCCCAAGGAGGTCTCGATCCAGGACCGGCACGAGGGCGCCGTCAGCGAGGACGACCGGATCATCACCGGCCAGACCATGCTCTACATGGCCGACGAGCTGGGCGTGAAGCGCCGGCCGCTGCTCGGCATCTCGCTGCTGGCCGGTCTCGCGCCGGTCGGCGCGGTGGTCGCCGCGCCCCTGGTCGGTGGCCTGATCTCCCAGCCGCACAAGAACAACCAGATGTTCACCACCGGGTTCGCCCCGACCGAGGGCGGCGGCAAGGTCCGGCTGGTCCGCGAGGACGGCCGTCCGGTCCGCCCGGCGGACATCAGCACCGGCGGCCAGATCACGGTCTTCCCCGGCATCGACCACGGCGTGAGCAACCTGCACGCCGACTCGCCGACCCTGCTGATCCACCTGCGGGACAGCGACGCGCAGGAGTCGCGCCGGGCCAACGAGCGGGTCGGGCACGGCGACTACATGTGGGGCAACTACGCCGCCTACTCGAAGATCTGCACGCACGCCGGCTGCCCGGCGAGCCTGTACGAGCAGCAGACCAACCGTCTGCTCTGCCCGTGCCACCAGTCGCAGTTCCTGATCACCGACAACGCCCGGCCCATCTTCGGTCCGGCCAGCCGGCGACTGCCGCAGTTGCCGATCGAGGTGGACTCCGAGGGCTACTTCGTGGCCAAGTCCGACTACACCGAGACCGTCGGGCCCGACTTCTGGGAGCGGCCGTGAAGCGGCGCAAGTTTGACATGGCAGCTGTGCCGGGCAACGCCGCCCGGGGAGTGGACGACCGCTTCCAGGTGGCCACCCCGCTCCGCCGGCTGCTGAACAAGGTCTTCCCGGACCACTGGTCCTTCCTGCTCGGCGAGATCGCGCTCTTCTCGTTCATCGTCCTGCTGCTGACCGGTGTCTTCCTGACCTTCTTCTTCGAGCCGGCGATGACCGAGGTGGTCTACAACGGCAGCTACGCCCCGCTGCGGGGCACGCCGATGTCGGCCGCGTACGCCTCCAGCCTGGACATCTCGTTCGACGTCCGCGGCGGCCTGATCATGCGGCAGATGCACCACTGGTCGGCGCTGCTGTTCATGGCCGCGATCGTGGTGCACATGCTCCGGGTCTTCTTCACCGGCGCGTTCCGCAAGCCGCGTGAGACGAACTGGATCATCGGCTCGCTGCTGTTCTGGGTCGGCTTCCTGGCCGGCTTCACTGGCTACTCGCTGCCGGACGACGGCCTCTCCGGCACCGGCCTGCGGATCGCCTCGGCGATCATGCTTTCCATCCCGGTGATCGGCTCCTGGGTCACCTCGTCGATCTTCGGCGGGGAGTTCCCCGGCACCATCATCATCAGCCGGTTCTACATCGCCCACGTGCTGCTCATCCCGGGTCTGCTGGTCGCGCTGATCAGCGTCCACCTGGGCCTGGTCTTCAAGCAGAAGCACACCCAGTGGCCCGGTCCCGGCCGGACCAACGGCAACGTGGTCGGCGAGCGGATGTTCCCCCGCTACGCGATCAAGCAGGGCGGCTTCTTCATGGTCGTCTTCGGCGTGATCGCGCTGATGGGCGGTCTGTTCCAGATCAACCCGATCTGGCTGTTCGGCCCGTACGAGGCGTGGGTGGTCTCGGCCGCCAGCCAGCCCGACTGGTACGTCATGTTCCTCGACGGCTCGACCCGCCTGATGCCGGCCTGGGAGATCAACATCCCGATCGGCGACGGGTACGTGATCCCGCCGCTGTTCTGGCCGACGGTGGTGCTGCCGGGCATCCTGGTGGGGCTCTCCACGCTCTACCCGTTCCTGGAGGCCCGGCGCCTCAAGGACACCCGCAGCCACAACCTGCTCCAGCGGCCCCGGGACGTGCCGGCGCGCACCGCGGCGGGCGCCATGGCCATCGCGTTCTTCATCGTGCTGACCCTCTCCGGCGCCAACGACGTCATCGCCGACAAGTTCATGATCAGCCTGAACGCGATGACCTGGGCCGGCCGGATCGGCCTGCTGGTGCTCCCGCCGCTGGCGTACTACTTCACCTACCGGATCTGCCTCGGTCTGCAGCAGCACGACCGTGAGGTGCTCGCCCACGGCGTCGAGACCGGCATCATCCGGCGGCTGCCCGACGGCCGGTTCGAAGAGGTGCACCAGCCGCTCAGCGCGGGGGACCACGACGGCCACGGCGGGCTCGAGTACGCCGGCTGGGTCGTGCCGAAGAAGATGAACCGGCTCGGGGCCCTCGGCCCGGCCATCCGGGGCTTCTTCTACCCGATCGAGAAGCCGGCCGAGGCGCCGGTCTCGCCGGGCCACCCGCCGGTCGAGCCGCGGCCCGACCGGGAGCAGGTCGGCAGCGGCGAGAGCCGTCGCTGATCTCGCGACACCCGACGTGGCGTCCACCGGAGTCCTCCGGTGGGCGCCACGTCCGTTTCCGCCCCTCCCACGGGTCCGCGCGTGGCGTGTCGTCCGTCGCCCCCGGGGGCGGGGATCGCAGGAATAACCCCGGTCAGCCGGGTATCCGTGCGGTCCAACGTCTCGAGGGGGAGGAAGCATGTTGGGTATCAAACGCCTCGGCCTGCTGGCCGCGCTGGTGCTGGTGGGAATCGCGCCGGCAGCGGCGGCGCAGGCCGCGGTGCAGCCGTCGCAGCAGGACACCCAGTACCTGCAGGCCATGCACCAGGTGAACCTGTTCGAGATCACCGCGGGTGACCTGGCCCAGCAGAAGGGCCAGAACCAGGGGGTCAAGGACCTGGGTGCCCGGTTCAAGACGGACCACACGCAGCTCGACCAGACGGTGCAGCAGACCGCGTCCCAGCTCGGGGTGCAGTTGCCGGCCGAGCCCACCGCGGACCAGCAGTCCGTCCTCGACCAGCTCAACAACGCCAGCGGCGAGGAGTTCGACCGGATCTGGGTGACCAGCGAGCTGGCCGGCCACGTCCAGGCCATCCAGGCCACCCAGACGGAGATCTCGCAGGGCTCCGACCAGACGGTGGTCCAGCTGGCCCAGACCGCCCTGCCGACCCTGCAGGCGCACTACGACGCGCTGGTCCAGCTCGCCGAGCAGCTGGGCATCCCGGTTCCGCAGGCCAGCGGCACCGCCACGCCGAGCCCGGGTGGCACCACCGGGACCCCGGCTCCGGGCGGCACCACCGAGTCGCCGGCTCCGGGCGGCACCACCACCGAGACGCCGGCTCCCACGCAGAGCTGACGTCGCCGTACCACGACGGCCGGTCCACCAGTGGGTGGACCGGCCGTCGCACGCCCGCGCCGGCCCGGCCGGCGTCCGTGGTCAGTCGGCGTTCGCGAGCCCGATCGCGAACGCCTCCTCCAGGTCGTGCTGGGAGTACGCCCGGAACGCGATGTGCGACTCGGTGTTCAGCACCCCCGGCACCTTGGAGATGCTGCCGGCGATCACCTTGGCGATCTGGTCGAATTCCCGCACCCGGACCACGGCGATCAGGTCGACGTGGCCGGCCACCGAGTAGACCTCGCTGACGCCGGGGAGGGCGGCCAGGGCCTCGGCCACCTCGGGGATGGAGTCGGTGGCGCAGTCGATCAGCACGATCGCGGTGATCACGGGACATTTCTCCGTTCGTCGGCGTCGTCGCCCATGCTAGATGTTCCCGGGCCCCGGGACGGGGGGTGTGGCGGGGACGGTGAGGGCGGCGCCCGCGCGGATCGCGTCGCGCAGGCGCTCGCCGGGGCCGACGGTGGCGCCCGGCCAGACGACGGCACGCTCCACGTCGCCCTGGACGACCGCGTCGGCGCCGACCACCGCCGCCCGGCAGCGCCCGGTCACCGTGGCCGTGGGCGCCACCAGGCTGCCGCCGCCGGCCGCGTGCAGGTTGGCCGCCAGGTAGTCGGCCGGGGTGCCGGTGTCGTAGAACGTGCCGGAATAGGGCACGACGGTCAGCGCGCCGGCCGCCTCCGCCGGGCGCCAGACCGCCCGGACGAGGTCGCCGAACCCGATCGGCAGCTCCCGCACCAGCCGCCACGGCAGCAGCGAGAAGCCGGTGAACACGTGGCCGTCGAAGGTGCCCGGCGCCCGCGGGTCGGCGGCGGGCTGGCCGAGCAGGCGTACGGAGTCGCCGTCCCAGTCGCGCAGCAGCGCGGCGATGTCCGGCCCCGGGGGTCGCGCGGGGTCGGCGAGGTAGGCGTCGGCGTTGCCGACCAGCACCCCGCGCCCGGCGATCCAGTCCCGCAGGTTCGCCACCCCGCCGGCGGTGCCCAGCGGCGCGCCCGGCTCGACCGACAGGTGGGCGCGGTCCCCGACGTGCGCGACGACCTGCGCGCCGAGGTAGCAGGCGTTGACCGCGACCCGGGCCGGCCCGAACAGGCCGAGCCCGGCCAGCCGGTCCAGCGCCCGGTCCAGCAGCGGCACGTTGCCCACCGGGCAGAGCGCCTTCGGCAGCCGCTCGGTCAGCGGCCGCAGCCGGGTGCCCTCGCCGGCGGCGAGCACCACCGCGCAGACGTCGACCGGGACGGCGGCGGCGTAGGCCCGGTCGGCGGTGGTGGCCGCGCCGTGGTCGGCCGTGGCGGCCGCTCGGTTGGCCCGGTCGGCGTTCACGGCCGCGTGTCGGGCACCGGGGGCGGGAACTGTCCGGCCAGCGGCCCGATGTCGTAGTACGCGAGCAGCCGGGCGGTCGGCCAGGTCAGCTTGGGCAGGTCGTCCAGCGGGTGCCAGGCGGCCTCGAAGACCTCGGCGCCGTCGACCTTCAGCTCGGTGGTCGACGCCGGCACCTCGGCGGTGAACACCACGTCCACCCAGCCCTTGGCGTGCACGATCGCGTTGGGGACGGCGGGGCACAGTTGGCGGGGGGAGAGCCGGATGCCGGACTCCTCGTACAACTCCCGGGCGGCTCCGACCACCGGCGCCTCGCCCTTCTGCAACAGGCCAGCGGGCAGCCCCCAGCCCCGGCCGGGCGGCTGGCGCAGCAGCAGCAGCCGCCCCGCGCCCTCGGCCTCGGCGTCGCGGACGAGGGTGACCGCGCCGACGATGTACTTCGGCACGGCCAGCCGGACCAGGCGGCGGCGCACCGGCAGCGGCAGCCGGTAGAAGACCTGGTAGGCGACGGCCCGGCCGGTGGCGCGCGAGCGGGGGATCATGACTCCAGGCTAGTGGCCCCGAGGAACGTTCGGACGACCCGGGCCCGACGGGCGGTCACTGCCGGTGGTCCACCAGGTCGATGAGTTGGCGTACGACCGTGTCCGGCTCGATGACCCGGTCGAAGACCGCGACCAGCAGCGTCTCCAGGTCGGGGTAGCCCAGCTCCTCCGACAGCCGCAGCAGCGGCAGGTCGCTGGCCAGCCCGCGGTCGTGCTTGCGCAGCGCCAGCCCGATGGTGGCCCGGCCGAGGCGGACCTTGTCGGTGATGGAGATGCCCGGCTCGGTGTGCTCGGCGAACCACCGGCTGATCTGCATCTGCGCGTGCGGCGACTTGACGAAGCCGAGCCACTCCCGGCGCGGGCCGCGGGGGGCGACGTCGGCGTCGAAGCCGTTCGCCGCGTCGGTCTCGGTGAAGATCTCCACCACGTCGCCCTCCTCCAGCGCGGAGGAGAGCGGAGCCAGCCGGCCGTTGATCCGCGCCGCCAGGCAGTGGTCGCCACGGTCGGTGCCCAGCTCGTACGCGAGGTCGACCGGGGTCGCCCCGGCCGGCAGCACGATCTGCCGCCCGTCGGCGAAGACCTGGATCTGGGTCTCGGCGAGGTCGCAGCGCAGCGACTCGAGGAACTGTGCCGGGTCGGCCGCGTCCTGCTCCCAGTCGAGCACCCGGCGCAGCCAGTCGAGCTGCTCCGCGCAGGCGGCCGTGCCGCCCGGCCGGGGGAAGCGGAAGTCGGCGGCGACGCCGTACTCGGCCGAGCGGTGCATCTCCTCGGTGCGGATCAGCACCTCCACGGTGCGGTCCCTCGGCCCGCAGACGCTGGTGTGCAGGGAGCGGTAGAGATTGTTCTTCGGGGAGGCGATGAAGTCCTTGAACCGGCCGGGGACCGGCCGCCAAAGGCCGTGGACCGCGCCCAGCGCCGCGTAGCAGTCGGTGGCCGGGCCGTCCACCACGATCGCGATGCGGGGCAGGTCGTAGGGGGCGGCGTGGCTGCCGGCCACGGTGTCCTTCCAGATCGAGTAGAGGTGCCGGGGGCGGGGGGTCACCTCGGCGTCGACCCGGTTTCGGCGCAGCACCGACTTCGCCCGGGCGACCACCTCGTCGAGGTACGCGTCCCAGCCCGGCCGGTCGTGCACGTGCCGGGCGATGCGGGCGTGCTCCTCCGGCTCCAGGTGCAGCAGCACCACGTCGTCGAGCTCCCGCTTGAGCAACTGGATGCCCAGCCGGTCGCAGAGCGGGACCAGCACCTCCTGCGTCTTGCGGGCGATCCGCTCCCGGGACGCGGCGGACCGGACGCCCAGGGTGCGCATGTTGTGCAGCCGGTCGGCCAGCTTGATGATCAGGACCCGGACGTCCTTGCCGGCCGCGATGATCATCTTGCGGATCGTCTCGGCCTCGGCGGCCTTGCCGTAGAACGCCTTGTCGAACTTGGTCACCCCGTCGACCAGGTGCGCCACCTCCCGCCCGAAGTCCTCCGCGAGAGCCTGGAGCGTGTAGCGCGTGTCCTCCACGGTGTCGTGCAGCAGCGCGGCGACCAGGGTGGTGGCGTCCATGCCGATCTCGGCGCAGATCTGGGCCACCGCCAGCGGATGGGTGATGTAGGGCTCGCCGCTCTTGCGGAACTGCCCGCGGTGCATGTTCTCCGCGATGGTGTAGGCCCGACGCAGCACGGAGGGCTCGGTGCCCGGGTGGATCGTCCGATGAGTCCGGACGAGGTGGTTCACCGGGTCGGTGTCGGCGGTGGGCCAGCTCAGCAGCGACCGGAGCCGGCGGGCCAGCGGCAGCTCGCCCGGTTGGGTCGGAAGGGCGCCCCCCAGGGCGGCGCCGCGTCCGGCGTCGACGTCCACGTGGGACACCTCCTCACCCCGGCCCCACGGCCGCCGGGAACCGGCAACCGGGAGCAGGCCCACGAAACGGGCAGGACTGCACTTCTCTAACAGCCTAAGCGAGTCGACGTCGTCCGATCGGACACTTGGTCATGAGCGTTCGGTCGAGAGTTGGTGGGACGCGGCGCTCTCGGCCTTGCTCAACAGGTCGCGGAAACGCGCCGCGCCCGCCACCGGGGAAGCCCATCCGGAGGACATCTCGACCAGCCGGGTCTCGGGCCGTTCCAACCAGGACAGGATGCGTTCGGTCTCCTCCGCGGAGGCGTGCGGGACCGGGCCGTGGCCGGGCGGCACCGTCTCGGCGGTCGCCCGGATCGCGGCGATCGTCGGTCGAGGGTGGACGCCGGGCGGGGACACCCCCGCCCCGGCCAGCCGGCCGTACCGCACGAGGGCCAGCTCCCAGCCGCCCCGGGCCGCCGGGCGGGCCGCGGCCAGCTCGGCGATCCCGGTCAGCGCGGCCAGCCGCTGCATCCGCACCGTCGCCCGCAGCACCGCGGCCAGCCGCGAACGCACCACCGCCGCCTCCTCGTAGCGCTGGTCGCGGGAGAGCACCTCGATCCGGGCCAGCAGCGCGTCGACCACCGGCTGCGGGTCGCTGGCGGTGGCGGTGCGGAACGGCGCGACGGCGCGGACGTCGTACTCCTCCGGGGCGATCCGGTGCTCGCAGGGCGCCGGGCAGCGGCCCAGCTCGGCCAGCGCGCAGGCCGGCGTGACCGTGCGCAGCGAGAGCCGGTGGGTGCACTGCCGCAGCGGGACGGCGTCGTGGAAGCCGGCGGCGGCCAGCTCCGCCGCCCGGCGGGAGCTGAACGGGCCGAGGTAGCCGGCGTCGCCGGGGGCGATGTCCCGGACCACCGAGAGCCGGGGGTAGGGACCGTCGGTCAGCTTCAGCCAGACCGCCCGCTCCGGAAACTTCGACCGCCGGTTGTACGGCGGCGCGTGCGCCCCGATCAGCCGCAGCTCGCGGACCTCCGCCTCCAGCGAGTGGGCGCACTCGACCGCCTCCACCCGCTCGGCCGCGGCGAGCATCTCGGAGATCCGGGCCCGCTTCTCGGCGGCGGTGAAGTAGCTGCGCACCCGGGTGGCGATGTCGCCGGAGGTGCCGACGTAGAGCGGCCGGTCGTCGGCGGCCCGGAAGATGTAGACCCCAGGTGCCTTGGGCAGGCCCTCCGCCAGGTGCCGTTTGCGCCGCTGGGTCGGGGTGACCGCCCGGGCGAACTCGATGGCGTCGCCGATCGTGTCGACCCGGTGCCCGCCGAGCCGGGCGATCAACCCGTGCAGCACGTCGACGGTGGCCTTGGCGTCGTCGAGCGCCCGGTGGGTCGGCTGGGTGGCGGTGCGGAAGTAGGCCGCGAGCGTGCCGAGCTTGCGGTTGGGCACCTCGTCGCGGGTCAGCACCCGGCGGGCCAGCGCGGCGGTGTCGAGCACCCGGGGATTGGGCCAGCGGTAGCCGTGCTTCGCGCACGCGGCCTTCAGGAAGCCGACGTCGTAGGGGGCGTTGTGGGCGACCAGCACGGCGTCGGAGACGAACTCGAGGAAGCTCGGCAGCACCTGCTCGATCGGCGGGGCCGGGACCAGCATCGCCTGCGTGATGCCGGTGAGCACCGTGATGAACGGTGGGATGGGCACGCCCGGGTTGACCAGGGTGGCCAGCACGCCCAGCTCCTCGCCGCCGCGCACCTTCACCGCGCCGATCTCGGTGATCCCGCCGCCGTCCGGCGCGCCGCCGGTGGTCTCCAGGTCGACCACCACGAACGTCGTCGCGTACAGCGGCAGCGCGGGATCGATCCCGCCCGCGCCCGGGTCGAAGCCGGCCAGCGGCTCCTGGACGTACTCCGTCTGTGCCATCGGCGGCACGCTAGCGTCCCGGTCCGACACTCCCGTCCCACCGGCACCAGCCGTCGCCACCGGTCTAGGATGAGAGATCGGCTCACTCACCGGGCGGTGGGCCCGGTCGCGGTGGGAGACTTGCCACATGCCCCTCACCGAGCCGCACGACGACCGCCTCCCGCAGGAGGAGCCGGTCGACACCGTGCGCGACGCCGGTGGGGCCGGCCCCGACGAGGGCGCTCTGCCCGCGGCGGTCGAGCCGGGGCCTGAGGCGGCCGGTGTCGAGCCCGGTCGCGAGGCGGCCGAGGAGGTCGTCGCCGACGGCCCGGCGGACGACGGGTCCACGCCCGAGCCGGAACCCGTGCTGCCCGAGCCGGTCCGCCAGCGGATCGTGGCGCTCACCGCCGCCGTGCTGCCCGGGCTGCCCGCCGACGAGGTGCCGGTGCCGCTGCGCCGGGTCGCCAAGTTCGCCCCCAACCGCCGGGCCCGGCTCGGCGCCCCGGCGATCGCCGCCCAGCTCACCGGGGACCCGCTGTTCCGGCAGCGGATCACCGCCCGGGTGCTCGCCGACACCGGCGACCTGGGTGCGGCGGTGCTCGAGGGCACCGCGCCCGCCGCCGCCGACCCGGTCGAGGTGGCCGCGCTGGCCTACCTGGCCCGGCCCCGGGGGTGGCGGGAGCTGATCGAGGCCAGCGGCGCGGCGGTGCGCGCGGAGGCCGACAGCGCGGTCGTCGCCGAGCTGGTCCGCGAGGCCGAGCAGCGGGCCACCCGCGCCGAGCACGACCGGGCGGTGGCCCGGGTGGAGGCGGAGAAGCTCCGCGACGAGCTGGCCCGGGTGCGCGAGGAACTCGGGCAGCTGCGCGAGGAGAGCCGGCAGCTGGGCCGGTCGCTGCGCGAGACGCAGGCCCGCGAGCGCAAGGCCAACGAGTTGCTGGCCACCGAGCGGGGCCGGGCCGCCCGGGCGGCGGCGGACGCCGACGCCGAGCTGCGCCGGGTCCGGGCCCGGCTGGCCGAGGCGGAGGCGGCGGCCGGGGTCGCCCGGGCCAGCGCCAAGGAGGCCCGGTCGGTGGACGACGCCCGGCTGTGGCTGCTGCTGGAGACCATCGGGCAGGCGGCCGTCGGGCTGCGCCGCGAGCTGGCGCTGGACCCGGTCGACAAGCTGCCCGCCGACTTCGTCGCCGACGCCTTCGCCGACCAGACCGCCGCCCCGGCGGCCGGCGCCGCCACCCGTGCCCGCGACACCGACGACCCGGCCCGCCTCGACCAGTTGCTGGCGTTGCCCCGGGCGCACCTCGTCGTCGACGGCTACAACGTCACCAAGCGCGGCTTCGGCGAGATGTCGCTGGAGCAGCAGCGCAAGCGGCTGATCACCGGCCTGGGCGGGATCGCCGCGCAGACCGGCGACGAGGTCACCGTGGTCTTCGACGGCGCGGAACGGATGCACGGGCTGCCCCCGTCGCCGCGCGGGGTCCGGGTGCTCTTCTCCCGCAAGGGCGAGACCGCCGACGAGCTGATCCGGCGCCTGGTCCGCGCCGAGCCGCCGGGCCGGCCGGTGGTGGTGGTCTCCTCCGACCGGGAGGTCGCCGACGGCGTACGCCGGCACGGCGCGTACCCGCTCGGGGCCGACTCGCTGCTGCGGCGGCTCGCCCGGTCCTGATCGGGGTGCTTGATCGCATTCCGGCCGTCCACGACCCCGTTGTCCCTTTCTGTCGTACCCCGCGCCTAACGTCATGGTGACCGACGGTGTTCGGGTGGCGACGGTGACGCCGCGCCCGGTCGCCGCAGCGCACCAGGAGGCGTGATGATCATCGACTGTGCGGGGTGCGGGATCCGGGGGAGCGGCTGCTCCGACTGCCTGGTCACCGCCCTGCTCGACGATTCGTCCCCGGCCGCCGGGCTGGGCGGTGCCGAGGCCCGGGCGGTCGAGGTGTTCGCCCGGGCCGGGTTCGAGGTGGAGGTGCTGTCCGCACCCCGGGCGGCCCGCCGGCCCGCCGGGCGGCACGAGGCCGCGTGACCGGGCCGGCCGCGGGTGGCCACGTCGGGACTCCGATCCGCACCGCGACCACGGGTGCCCCGACCGGCCGGCGGTCGGGGGATCCGTGATCGGTGCGAGTCAGCGGGACGGGTCCCGGTTGAACAGCTTCTTCGCCCAGAGATAGCCGACCAGCGCGATGGCGGCGCACCAGGCCGCCGCGAGAGCGGCGTTCGTCCCCACCGGCCCGCCGGTCAACAGCCCGCGCAGGGTCTCGATGACGGGGGTGAAGGGCTGGTACTCGGCGAACTGCCGCAGCCCGTCCGGCATCGAGTCGGTGGGCACGAATCCGCTGCCGATGAAGGGCAGGTAGGTCAGCGGCATGGGGAGGTTGCTCGCCGTCTCGACGCTCTTGGAGACCAGACCCATCGCGACCGAGAGCCAGGTGAACGCGAAGGTGGTCATGGCCAGCACCCCGGCCGCCGCGATCCAGGCCGTGGCACCCGTGCTGGGCCGGAACCCGATGAGCAGCGCGACGCCGGTGACCACCGCCAGGCTGAGCATGGTCTGCACCATGCTGGCCAGGACGTGGCCGGTCAGCACCGACACCCGGGCGATCGCCATGGTCCGGAACCGGGCGATGATGCCCTCGGTCATGTCCATGGCGACCGACACCGCCGTCCCGGTGGCCGCCAGGCCGGTGGTCATCAGCAGGATCCCCGGGGTGACGTAGTCGACGTAGTCGCCCCGGTCGCCCGAACCGCCGCCCAGCCCGGCGCCGAGGGTCGCGCCGAAGACGTAGACGAACAGCAGCAGGAGCAGGATGGGCATGCCGGCGAGCAGCACCGTCATCGACGGGTAGCGCATCCCGCGCCGCAGGTTGCGGCGCAGCATCGTGCCGGAGTCGCGTACGGCGTAGGTCAGGGTGCTCATCGGGGGGTTCCCACCTTCTCGGGCTGGCCGGTGAGGGCCAGGAAGACGTCGTCGAGATCGGGCGTGTGCACCGACAGCGACTCCACGGCGATCGACTGGCTGTCCAGCAGGTCGAGCACGTTCCGCAGCGACCGGACACCGCCGTCGCTGGGTACGTGCAGGGTGAGTTCGGCGGCGTCCCGGGACGAGTCGCCGAGAGCGACCACGGCCGAGTCGAACCCGGCCCGGTCGGCGAAGCGCAGGCTGATGTGCCCGCCGGGCACGAGTCGCTTGAGTTCCG
Source organism: Micromonospora sp. NPDC002717 (assembly GCF_040295705.1). Classification (NCBI taxonomy): domain Bacteria; kingdom Bacillati; phylum Actinomycetota; class Actinomycetes; order Micromonosporales; family Micromonosporaceae; genus Micromonospora; species Micromonospora sp. NPDC002717. The sequence goes on from NZ_JBEOVW010000011.1 coordinate 203,299, forward strand.
CCGCGCTGCCCTCCGCCACCAGCCGGCCGTGGTCGAGCACGGCGATCCGGTCGGCGAGCTGGTCCGCCTCCTCCAGGTACTGGGTGGTGAGGAAGATGGTGACGCCGTCCGCCACCAGGTCCCGTACGATCTGCCACATGGCCTGCCGGCTGCGCGGGTCGAGCCCGGTGGTCGGCTCGTCGAGGAACACCACGCGGGGGCGGCCGACCAGACCCATCGCCAGGTCGAGCCGCCGGCGCATCCCCCCGGAGTAGCTGGCGGCGGGCTTGCCGGCCGCCTCGACCAGGTCGAACATCCTGAGCAGGCTCCGCGCGCGCTGCCGCCCCTCGGCTCGGGACAGGTGGTGCAGGTCGGCCATGAGCCGCAGGTTCTCCTCGCCGGTGAGCAGGCCGTCGACGGCGGAGAACTGGCCGGTCACGCCGATCGCGGCGCGTACCGCGTCGGGCTCCCGGGCGACGTCGTGACCGGCGACCCGCGCCTCGCCGGAGTCGGCGCCGATCAGGGTGGACAGGATCTGCACGGTGGTGGTCTTGCCGGCGCCGTTGGGGCCGAGCAACGCGAAGATCGTCCCTGCGGCGACGGTGAGGTCGATCCCGTCGAGCACCACGTGGTCGCCGAAGGACTTCCGGAGGCCGGCGACCGTGATGGCCGCCGGGGTCGAGTTGGGGGGCACGTCTTCTCCTTCCACGCCGGCCGTCGGGCCGGTCGGGGGCTGGGCCGGCCGCCGAGCCGGCCGGGAAGTGGTGGCGTGGGGGAATCAGCGGCGGCGGATCACGATGTCGCCGAAGGAGGTCCGGGCGCTCACGCGCACGGCGCTCTCGGGCTCGCCGGGCGGTTCGTACGCCTCGAGGTGGTTGTCCACCCGGCCGAACTGGGTGTGCAGGTCGAGCAGCGCGGCGGTGCCGGAGCGCACGCCGATGTCGAGCCCGCCGCTCGCGGTCCTGACCGACACCGTGCCCGCCGAGACCTCGCCGATCCGGACGTCGCCGTTTGCGGTGGTGGCGGTGACCGAGGCGTGCGCGCGGTCGACGGCGATGTCGCCGTTGGCCGCCTTCACGCGCGCCTCGCCGGTGACGGTGCCCAGCCAGCTTTCGCCGTTGGAGTTCTTGACCACCGCGTCGCCCTCGACCTCCTGCACCCGGATCCGGCCGGACCCGGTGCTGATGCGGGCCTGGCCCGCGACGTGCTCCACCCGGACGCCGCCGGCGGAGGTGTCGAGATCGGCGTCGGCCGTGCGGTCCAGCTCGATGTCGCCGGCCGCGATCCGGATCCGGCAGTTGCCGAGCCGACCGGTGCCGTGGAACGCCCCCGCCGAGGCGTCGCCGTGCAGGTGTGAGCCGGCGGGCAGCGTGATCGTCACGTCGATCGAGCCGGGCTTGCCGACCAGGCCGAATCCGCGCGGCCGGGGCGCCTTGACCAGGAGCCGGCCGTCGGCGTACTCCACTCGGGTCTGTTCGGCGGCCCGGACGTCGGCGTCGGCGGCGGCGTTGCTCGGCCGGACGTCGACGACGGTGTCCGTGCGGTCGGTCGCGGTGATCCGAGCGTCACCGACGACCAGGTCGACGGTGGCCGAGATCGGCGCCGGGGTGTCGAATGTGGGCACGACGGTCCCTTCTGAACGGAGTGGACGTCCCGGAACGGGACGGATGGTCGGAGGTGGTGACGCGAACCGGTGGCGGGCGCTCAGCGAGCCCAGCCGGTGTAGCGCTCCCCGCCCCGGGGGGCGCGTCGCGGCGCGTGCCGGCCCGCCGCCCCGGTCTGCGCCACGGCGGCGGTCGCCGCCCGGACGAGCCAGGCGTTGACGGAGAGGCCGTCGCGGGCGGCCGCCTCCTCGATGCGGTTCTTGAGGTGCTCCGAGAGGCGGAAGCTGATCCGCGAGGTGGCGCCCTCCTCGATGTCCGCCGGTGGTGGGGTGGCCGGCTCGCGAGCCTCGGGCTCGCCCTGGAACTCCGGGCCGGTCGGCGGTGGCGTCACGACGAAGCTCGGCTCGCGCCCGCGCAGGCGCAGCTCGACCGAACCGGGTGCCAGGTCGCGGGTGATCTCCGCCGCCGCGGCGGTCAGCGCGTCCAGCAGCGCCAGACGGAGCGCCGACTCGAGCGGCCCGGCCAGTCGCTCGGCCAGCGCCCGGGCCTCCTCGCCGCCGAGTTCGGCGACGCCGGCCAGCTCCTGCCGGAGGTTGTCGACATACGTCGTCAGGTCCATGACGTCACTATGACATCACTACGACGCCATGACAAGACAGATTTGGCGTCCTATGGCGTCATGATGGCGCGCGATGGCGTCGGTGGGGCACGGCGGCGGCCGACGCCGGGCTGCGGCAGCCACGCCCGACCTCGACGAGCCGCCAAGCGGGCAGCCGGCGGCGGGATGCGTGTCCGGCCGGGGCGGGCGCCGCCGACGCGGGCAATAGGATGGGCGCTCACGGCGGGAGGGAGCGGCGCATGACGCGGGTACGGCGCGGTGGCGGCAGCCCCGCCGCGATCGGCGGCGCCGCGGGTCCTGGTCCCCGACGGTCGCGGGCGGTGCCGCCGGCGGGCCGCCGCGCGGTGCCGGGTGGGCCCCGGTGAGCCCGCGCGGCTGGGCGGTGCTGACCCTGGTCGGCCTGACCGTGGCCCTGGTGGTGACCGCCGCGGTGCTGATCCCGTGGCAGCGCCCGCCCGCGCCGCGGGCCGACCAGTTGGCCGCGCTGGGTGACCTCCCCGCCGACCAGGTGGCCCGCAGCCGGGAGTTCCGCTCCGCGCTGCGCCCCGCCGGCTGGACCGCGCTGGCCCTCGGCCTGCTGGTCGCCCTGGCGTTCGGCCTCACCCCGCTGGGCAGCCGGCTGGTCGAGCTGGCCGGCCGTCCCTTCGGCGGCCACTGGATCGCCCAGGCCGTGCTCGGCGGGCTCGCCGTGGTGCTCGTCGCCGACCTGGTCACCCTTCCGTTCGCCGCCTGGCGCCAGAGCGTGCTCACCCGCTACGGGCTCGCCACCAACGGCTGGAGCGGCTGGACCGTCGACCTGCTCAAGTCGTACGCGGTCAGCGCCGTCATCGGCGCGGTGGCGCTGCTCGGCTTCTACACCGTCATCCGGCTGTCGCCGCGCTGGTGGTGGGCGTTCGGCGCGGCCGGCGCGGCGACCCTGGTGGTGCTGCTCTCCTTCGTGCTGCCGGTGCTGGTGGAACCGGTGTTCAACAGGTTCACCCCGATGGAGCAGGGCCCGCTGCGCACCGAGCTGATGACGATGGCGGCCCGCGACGGCGTCCCCGTGCGCGACGTGCTGGTCGCCGACGCCTCGCGGCGCACCCGGGCCGTGAACGCGTACGTCTCGGGCCTCGGGCCGACCCGGCGGGTGGTCGTCTACGACACGCTGCTGCGCGAGGCGACGCCGGCCGAGGTGACCGCCGTCGTGGCGCACGAGCTGGGGCACGCCAAGGACCGCGACGTGGCGGTCGGCACGCTGACCGGGGCGCTGGGCGCCGCCGCCGCGGTGGTCGCGCTCTACCTGATCGGGTCCTCCGGCCCGCTGCTGCGGCTGGCCGGCGTCGACTCGGTCGCCCAACCGCGCGCGTTCCCCCTGCTGATCGCCCTGGTGACGGTCGCCGGGCTGGTCTCCACCCCGGTGCAGGCGCTGATGTCGCGGCGGGTGGAGGCACGCGCCGACGCGCACGCGCTGGCCCTGACCGGCGACCCGGCCGCCTTCGAGGCGATGCAGCGCCGGCTCGCCGGGATCAACCTGGCCGACCCCGATCCGCCGCGCTGGGAATACCTCTACTCCGCCACGCACCCGTCCACGGTCGAGCGGATGGCCGCCGCCCGCGCCCACGCCAGGGAGGCCGGCCGATGAGCCGTACGCTGCTGATCACCAACGACTTCCCGCCCCGCCCGGGCGGCATCCAGTCCTTCGTGCACAACCTCGCGGTGCGCCAGCCCGTCGGCTCGGTGGTCGTCTACGCCTCGACCTGGCGCGGCGCGGAGAAGTTCGACGCCGACCAGCCCTTCGAGGTGGTCCGGGAGCGCACCGGCGTGCTGCTGCCCACCCCGCTGGTGGCCCGCCGGGCCGCCCGACTGGCCCGGGCGTACGACTGCGACACCGTGTGGTTCGGCGCGGCGGCCCCCCTCGGGCTGCTCGCCGCCGGCCTGCGGCGCCGGGCGGGCATCCGCCGGGCGGTGGCGCAGACCCACGGCCACGAGGTCGGCTGGGCCGCGCTGCCGGGCGCCCGGGCCGCGCTGCGCCGGATCGGTCGCGGCGTGGACGTGACCACCTACCTGGGCGAGTACACCAGGGTGCGGCTGGAGCGGGCGCTGCACGGGGTGACCGAGCTGCACCGGCTCGCGCCCGGGGTGGACGTGGACACCTACCACCCGTCCGTCGACGGCGAACCGGTGCGGCGTCGGCTCGGCCTGGCCGACCGCCCGGTGGTGGTCTGCGTCTCCCGGCTGGTGCCGCGCAAGGGCCAGGACATGCTGATCCGGGCGATGCCCGAGATCCGCCGGCGAGTGCCCGACGCCGCGCTGCTGGTGGTCGGCGGCGGGCCCTACCGGGCCACGCTGGAGAAGCTGGCACGCCAGGCGGGGGTCGAGCGGGACGTGGTCTTCACCGGCTCGGTGCCGTCCGCCGAACTGCCCGCCCACTACGCCGCCGGCGACGTCTACGCGATGCCGTGCCGCACCCGCAACCGGGGGCTGGACGTCGAGGGGCTCGGGATCGTCTACCTGGAGGCCTCCGCGACCGGCCTGCCGGTGGTGGCCGGCGACTCCGGCGGCGCGCCGGACGCCGTCCGCGAGGGCGAGACCGGGTTCGTGGTGCGTGGGCGGGACGTCGCCCAGCTCGCCGACCGGGTGGCCACGCTGCTCGCCGACCGGGACCTGGCCCGCCAGTTCGGCGCGGCCGGTCGCGCATGGGTGGAGCGGGAGTGGCGCTGGGAGACCCAGGCGCGGCGGATGGCGGCCCTGCTGGCCGGCTGACGCCCGGCTGGTGCCCGCCTGGCTGGGTGCCCCGTCCCGTGGGGCAGGTCGACAGTGGTCGGCAGGGGCAGGGGTGGCCGGCGGTCAGCGGAGGCGTTCCAGGAGGCGCTCGGCCGAGTCCGGGCGGCCGAAGTGCCAGCCCTGGGCGGCGTCGCAGCCGATCGCCCGCAGCCGCTCCGCCTGCCCGGCGGTCTCCACGCCCTCGGCGGTGACGGTCAGGTCCAGCGCGTGCGCCAGGGACACGAGCGAGGCGAGGATCCGCTCGTCGGCCCGGCTCTCCGGCGCGCGCAGCCCGGCCACGAACTGACCGGCCACCTTCAGCTCGGTCACCGGCAGGTCCCGCAGGTACGCCAGGTTGCAGTAGCCGGTGCCGAAGTCGTCGATGGCGATCCGGACGCCGAGGTCGGCCAGCACCCGCAGCGCCCGGACGGGCTCCTCGGCGGTGCTCATCATGGTGCTCTCGGTGATCTCCAGCTGGAGCCGCTCCGGCGGCAGGCCGGTGCGCCGCAGCAGCCCGCGGACCTCCTGGACCAGGCCGGGGCGGCGGACCTGCCGTACCGCCAGGTTGACGCTGACGAACGGGGCCGTCGCGACTCCGGCGGACCAGCTACCCGCCTGCCGGCACGCCTCGGCCAGCACCCACCCGCCGAGCGGGACGATGAGCCCCGTCTCCTCGGCCAGGCCGATGAAGCTGTCCGGTCGCAGGACGCCCAGCTCCGGGTGGCGCCAACGCACCAGCGCCTCCACGCCGACCACCCGACCGTCGCGCAGCGAGGTCAGCGGCTGGTAGTCGAGGTAGAACTCGCCCCGCTCCAGGGCGGCCGGGATGGCCGCGGAGAGCGCGTACCGGGCCAGCTCCCGGCGGTCGCGGTCGGCGTCGTAGAGCGCCCAGCGGGCGCCGCCGGCGGCCTTCGCCCAGTGCAGGGTGCTGTCGGCCGCCCGCATCAGGTCACCAGGGGAGGTGCCGGCGACCTGCCGCTCCACGATGCCGATGCTCGCCGAGACGCACAGCTCGTGCCCGTCCACCAGCACCGGCGCGCGCACCGCCGCCAGCGCCGCCTCCGCCACGGCGACGACGTCGTCGGTGCCGGTGGTGTGCTCGACCAGGACGACGAACTCGTCGCCGCCGAGCCGGGCCACCAGATGCCCGTCGATGGCCCGGCGGAGCCGGTCGGCAACGGTGGCCAGCAGCCCGTCGCCGACCTGGTGCCCGTGCGAGTCGTTGACCACCTTGAACCGGTCCAGGTCCAGGAAGCAGACCCCGATGCGTTCCCCGCCCGGGCCGGGGGAGTCGATCGCGGCGCTCAGCCGCTCCGTGAACAGCGCGCGGTTGGGCAGGTCGGTCAGCGGATCGTGGGTCGCCTGGTGGCGGAAGCGGGCCTCGCTGGCGCGCAGCGCCCGCTCCGCCTGCGCCCGGGCGGTCATCGCGGCCCGCCGGATCGACTCCTGCTCGTCCAGCGTCCGGTCCCGCAGCGCCCGGGAGTACCCGATGGACACCGCGGCCAGCAGCCGGGCCAGCCGGTCCCCGACCTCCTCGCCGACCAGCCCGAGGTCGCGGGCCAGCCGGAGCTGGACGACCTCGACCGTACGCCCCAGCGCCTCGGGCGACGCGATGTGCGCGGCCACCAGTTCCGTGCCGACGCGGTGCCCGACCCGCAGGTCGAACGGGTCGGACAGCAGCGCCGCCGCGAGCTGGTCGGTGAGGCGTTGCAGCAGCGCCTCCAGCTCTGCCTGGGTCATCGGCAGGTAACTGGTGCCGGAGACGGCCTTGGCCCACGCCCGGGCGAACGCCCCCGGGCGCGACGGATGCCCCACGGTCGTCCCGGGCGGCACGGCGAGGGCCGCGGCCCCCGGCGGCTCACCCATCGAGCCGCCCGACGCCGCCGATGAAGGCCGCCCGCTCGGCGTACTCGGCGCTGTCGGCGGACTCCGGGCGCCACTGCGGCACCCAGACCACGCCGGGCTCGACCAGCTCGAAGCCGTCGAACAACGCGGTCAGCTCGCCCCGGCTGCGGATCCACAGGGGATTGTCGGTGCGCCGGTAGACGCGCTCGGCGTCGGCCCGCTCCTCGTCGCCGCGGCCGTCGGCGCTGGCCTGCGAGAGCACCAGGTAGCTGCCCGGCGCCAGCGCCTGGCGCAGCGTCCGCAGCAGCTCGGCCGGCCGGTCGTCGTCGGACACGAAGTGCAGCACCGCCACGATCATCACGGCGATCGGCCGGTCGAAGTCGAGCAGCCGGCGGACCTCGGGGTGGGCGACGATGCGCTCGGCATGGCGCAGGTCCTCCTGCACCACCGCGGCGCGGTCGTTGCCGTCGAGGATCTCCCGGCTGTGCGCCACCGCCACCGGGTCCACGTCGACGTAGACGACCCGGGCGTCGGGGGCCTCGCGCTGGGCGATCTCGTGCACGTTGCCGACGGTGGGGATGCCCGAGCCGATGTCCAGGAACTGTCGGACGCCGGCGTCGAGGAGGAACTGCACCGCCCGGCGCAGAAAGGCCCGGTTGGCCTGCGCCATCAGCGGCGCCTCCGGCACGGCGGCCACCATCGCCTGGGCCGCCGCCCGGTCCACCGCGAAGTTGTGCGAGCCGCCGAGGTAGTAGTCGTACATGCGGGCCACGCTGGGGCGCTCGATGTCGATCTCGTCGGGTGCCCAGTCCGGCCGCTGCATGCGCTCACCCCTCGTGTCGGCGGTGCGGACGCCGTTGCCCGCGCCGGTATTCTGCCGGTTGCCCGGCGGGGAGACCATAGCGCGCCGCCCCGCAAGGTGACGACGTCGATCGATGCGCCGGCAGGCCCGCGCCGGCGTCGGCGGGCGCGGGCCTGTCGGTGGTGCGTCGCTGGGCTCCCCGGAGGGAACCGTTCAGAACTTCGGGGCGTCCGGAGCCTCGAGCAGGCCCAGCCGCAGCGCGGTCATCAGCGCCTGTGCCCGGTTGGCCGCGCCCAGCTTCTCGTAGAGCTTCGAGATGTGGGTCTTGGCGGTGGACTCGCTGACGAAGAGCTGCTTGGCGATGCCCGCCACGCTCATCCCGTCGGCGAGCAGCCGCAGCACCTGGCCCTCGCGGGGGGACAGCTGCGGCCCGGACGGGGCCAGCCGGCGCTTCATCGCCTCGGCCAGGTCGGCGGCGGTGAAGGCGCTGGGGGAGGAGGCGGCGTGCCGGGCGGCGGCGACGACCTCGTCGGCCGGCGCGGTCTTGGGCACGAAGGCGCTCGCCCCGGCCTCCAGGGCGCCGAAGAGCTGGTCGTCGCCGGCGTACATGGTGAGCACGACGATGCCCATCGAGGCGCTCGACTTGCGCAGCGCTCGGGTGGCCTCCAGGCCGCTGCCGTCGGGCAGCCGCAGGTCCATGATCACCACATCCGGCTGCAGCGCACCGGCCTGGCGTACGCCCTCCGCCGCCGTGGCGGCCTCGCCGACGACCTCGAACTGCCGGTCACGCTCGAACGCGTGCCGCAGGCCCTTGCGGATCAGGTCGTGATCGTCGACAAGGAGGACCTTGGTACGGGTCGCCGGTGTCGGACTTGTGGTCATCCTCGGGTTACTCCCCTTCTGCTGCCGCTACGCTACCGCGCACGTTATCGCGCCGGGGCGACGAGCCGAGCACCACCGCGACGGTCGTGCCGCTCGGTTGCCGCGGCCTGATCTCCAACCGGCCCCGGATACGTTCCGCCCTCTCGGCCATGATCGCAAGACCGTAGTGCCCGTCCGAGCGCTGGTCAGCGATTCCCTGACCGTCATCCGACACTTCGATCTGGGCGTACGGGGGGTCGACCTCGCAGGTGACCCACAGATTCGCGGCTCCGGCGTGCTTGCGCGCGTTGGTGACCGCCTCCTGGGCGATGCGCAGCAGTTCGGCCTCGGTGGCGGCCGGCAGCCGGGCGGTGGACTCGTCCAGGGACAGGTGGACCCGCAGTCCGCCGGAGGCGCCGACCGTGCGGGCGTACTCGGCGATCGCGGCGGCCAGCCCGCCGTGCCGGTCGACCTCGCTGCGCAGCTCGAACAGGCTCAGCCGCAGCTCGGTGATCACCCGGGTCACCTCGTGGCGCAGCGCGCGCAGGCTCTCGGCGGTCTCCTCGGCGTCGTCGTGCACGGTGGCCAGGGCGTTGTCGATGCCGTAGCCGACCATCACCAGCTCCTGTGCCACCCCGTCGTGGATCTCCCGGGCCAGCCGCTGCCGCTCCTCGTTGGTGGCCAGCGAGCGGACCTCGTCGAAGAGCAGCGCCGCCTCCAGCCGGAGCGCGGCCGGGCGGGTCAGCCCGGTCACCCGGGACACCACCCCGGCCGGGTACGCCTGCGCCGCGTCCGCCTCCAGCACCACCAGGCCGACCGTGCGCACCCCGGCCACCAGCGGCACGATCAGCGCGGAGACCTCGCCGCCCCGGTGCGACCGGGCCTGCGAGCGGGCGGCGGTGTGCGGCTGCTGGCTGGCCCACGCGTCGGCGATCGCCGAGTCCGCGTCCAGCGTCGTCTCCCAGTCCACCCGGTCCACGCCCACCTGGGCGAGCACCACGAGCCGGCCGCCGCCGCTGGCCGACAGCACCGCCGCCCGGTCCGCCCGCGCCACCGCGCGCAGCTCCTCGAGCAGGTGCTCGGAGATGCCGCCCGGGTCGAGGGTGGCCCCGGGCAGCTGCCGCGCCACCGTGCGCAGCTGGGTGAGCAGCCGGGTGGCCTCGGCGTACGGCTGGGGTTTGCCGTCGTTGCGGACCTGCATCAGCCGGTGCAGGGTGCCGGCCGCGTAAAGGCCGAGCCCGGCCAGGATCAGCCACTGGGCGCAGACCGCGAGGTAGCCGAGCTGGCCGATCTGCCGGCCGCCGTCGACCCCGGTGAGCGCGCCGGCCACCAGCAGGGTGGCCGCGGTGACCGCCAGCAGGGCGGCGCCCTCGGCGAACCGGCGGCGCAGCGCGGTGACGGTCACCGGGACCGCCAGGTAGGGCAGCACCGCGGAGGCGCCCAGCCCGCCGACGTCCCCCCCGATGGTCGCGACGGCGGCGACCTGGCTCGCGGCCAGCCCCAGCACCACCACCTCGGCCACCCGGCTGAGCGGGCCGACCAGCCGGTGCTCGGGCGCCAGCAGCGCGGGCAGCCCGGCGGCGGCGAGCAGCGCCACCCACCAGAGCTGGGTGACGTCGCGCGTGGCGAACAGGGTCAGGACGGCGACGAGCGCCAGCATGACCCCGCGCGCCGCGGCGGCGAGCGGATGCGGCTGGGGCCGGGTGGGCGTCGAGGCGGGCACGTGACGGATGGTAGTCAGCGTCGGTAGATGTCGGCGATCTCCGCCGCGTACGACTTGTGCACGACCTGGCGCTTGACCTTCAGCGACGGCGTCAGCTCGCCGGTCGCCTCGGTGAAGTCGCGGGGCAGGATCCGGAACACCTTGATCGCCTCGGCCTTGGAGACCGCCTGGTTGGCGGTGTCGATCGCGCCCTGGATCTCCGCCCGCAGCCCCTCGTGCTCGCGCAGCTTCCCGACCGGGGTGTCCGCCGGCAGCCCCACGGAGGACAGCCACCGCGGCAGCGCCTCCTCGTCGAGGGTGACCAGCGCGGCGATGAACGGCTGCCGGTCGCCGACCACCAGGCACTGGCTGACCAGCGGGTGCGCCCGCACCTGGTCCTCCAGCACGGCCGGGGCGACGTTCTTGCCGGCGGCCGTCACGATGATCTCCTTCTTCCGGCCGGTGATGCTCAGGAAGCCGTCGGCGTCGAGGTGACCCAGGTCGCCGGTGCGGAACCAGCCGTCCGGGCTGAGCACCTCGGCGGTCGCCTCCTCGTTGCGCCAGTAGCCGCGGAAGACCAGGTCGCCGGAGATCAGGATCTCCCCGTCGTCGTCGATCCGGATCGTCACGCCCGGCAGCGGCCGGCCGACCGAGCCGATCCGGGTGGCGTCGGGCAGGTTCGCGGCGGCGGCGGGGGAGGTCTCGGTCAGGCCGTACCCCTCGCAGACGCTGACGCCGATGCCGCGGAAGAAGTGGCCCAGCCGGGCGCCGAGCGGAGCGCCGCCGGAGATGGCGTCGCGGCACCGGCCGCCGAGCGCCGCCCGCAGCTTGCGGTAGACCAGCCTGTCGAAGAGCGCGTGCTGCACGCGCAGCGCCAGGCCGGGGCCACCGGCGGTCTCCAGGGCCTCGCTGTACGCGATGGCGACCTGCTCGGCACGGGCGAAGATCCTGCCCTTGCCGTCCGCCTCGGCCTTCTGCTTGGCCCCGTTGTAGACCTTCTCGAACACCCGGGGCACGGAGAGCACGAAGGTGGGGCGGAAGTCCTGCAGCTCGGCGACCAGGTTCTTGGTATCCGAGCAGTGCCGCATGGTGGCCCGCGCCTGGACCACGCCGATCTGGATCAGCCGGGCGAAGGCGTGCGCCAGCGGGAGGAAGAGCAGGGTCGACGCGTCGGGCCGGAAGAGGTTCGGCAGCACCGGCACCGCGTTGGCGATGTCGGCGTACATGTTCCGGTGGGTGAGGACGCAGCCCTTGGGGCGGCCGGTGGTGCCGCTGGTGTAGATGACGGTGGCGAGGTCGTCGGCGCGTACGGCGGCGCGCCGCCGGTCGATCTCGGTCGGGTCGACCGACGTGCCGGAGCGGACCAGGTCGTCCACCGCGCCCAGGTCGATCTGCCAGAGGCGCCGCAGCTCGGGCAGCCGGTCCCGCAGGCCCGCGACCAGGGTGGCGTGGGCGCTGCTCTCCACCACGCAGGCCACCGCACCGGAGTCGGCGAGGATCCACGCGGCCTGCTCGGCGCTGGAGGTCTCGTAGATCGGCACGGTGACCGCGCCGGCCGCCCAGATCGCGTAGTCCAGCAGGGTCCACTCGTAGCGGGTGCGGCTCATCAGGCCGACCCGGTCGCCCGGCTGGACGCCGGCGGCGACCAGGCCCCGGGCCGCGGCGACGACCTCGTCGCGGAACTGCCGGCAGGTGACGTCGGCCCAGGCCGTCCCGCCGTCCGCCGCCCTGCTCGGGCGGACGAACTGGACCGCGTCCGGGGCGACCTCGGCGTTTTCCCAGACCGGATCGGTGAGGTTGGCCGCGTCGCCGACGGTGACGATCGGCGGGACGGAGAACTCGCGCACCTGCACTCCTCGTGCTCACTGGCCGTGCCGGCCGCCACCACGGGTCGGCTCTGTCGAAACCTACCCGCCTCGGCGGGCGGGCAGAATAGGCAGGTAGCCCCGGTGCTCCCCGTGCCGGCGCGGGACACGCCCCCGGTGCGTGCGGGGGCGGCGCGGCGTACGCGCGGCCGGCGCCGGGTAGCCTCCCCCCATGGCGGACTCCTCCACCCAGTCGATCGTCGTCGGCGCGCCACCGGAACGGGTGGCGGCGGTCGTCTGTGACTTCCCGAGCTACCCCGAGTGGACCGAAGCGGTGCGGCGGGCGGAGGTGATCGAGGAGTACGAGGACGGCTACGCCAGCCAGGTTCGGTTCGTCATCGACGCCGGCGTGATGGCCGACGAGTACGTGCTGGCCTACGAGTACGCCGAGGACCTCTCCCGGATCGAGTGGCACCTGGTGGCGCCCTCGAAGATGCAGAAGTCCCAGCGCGGCTCGTACGACCTGGTGGGCAACCCGGACGGCACGACGACGGTGACCTACACCCTTGAGGTCGAACTCTCGGTCGGGATGCTCGGGATGTTCCGCCGCAAGGCCGAGAAAATGATCATGGATACCGCGTTGAAGCAGCTCAAGCGCCGGGTAGAAGCACCCGGTGCGGCGCAGTGACGCGTCCGGCGGCAGGGTAGAGGAGCCGACCATGGGTGCAACGGATCCGGGTTCGGCCCGGGAAGAGGCGGAACGGCTGGTCGCCACGCTGCTGGCCGGCGCGCGCCTCGCGACGTCCGGCTCCGGGACGGGCCCGTGGGGTCCGCTCGGTGGGATCGTGTCGGGTGTCCTCGGTCACAGCGCCGCCCCGGGCGAACCGACCGGGGGATCCGGGGGCGGCTTCGCCACCGGCGGGCCGGAATGCTGCGTCTGCCCGGTCTGTCGGGGCATCGCCGCGTTGCGCGATCCGAGTCCGGAATTCGCCGAGCGCCTCGCCACCGGCGCCGGCGACCTGGCCGCCGGCGTGGCCAGCCTGCTGCGCGCGTTCGCCCCGCCGGAGCCCCCCGCCGAGCCGGCCGCCGCAGCGGCGTCGACCGCCGAACCGGACGGGGCGGACGACCACGTCTGGCGCGAGGCCACCCGTAGCGGGCATGATTCTCAGCCGGCAGCGGAGCGGGACGTCTGGTCCGCCGCCACCCGGGCGGAGGACGTGGCCGTCCCGGCCGCCGCACCGCCCGTCGACGCCGCCGGGCCGGCCGTCGCGGCGACCGTGCGGACGTCCGCCGACCGTCCCGTGGTGCCCGCGACGCGGGCGCCCGGCGACGCAGGCGAGCACCCACCAGGCGACGCGGCCTGACCATCGCACATCCCGACCACGCGCCGGTCGTCCGGCGGCGCGGGCGCGGGCAGCACAGCAGAGGGGAGTGGCAGCGGTGACGCTGACCATCGGAGTCGACGTCGGTGGCACGAAGGTGGCCGGTGGTGTCGTGGACGCCGCCGGCACGGTCCTCGTGCAGGCCCGACGGGACACCCCCGCCGACGACGTCGCCAAGACCCGGGACGTCATCATCGAACTGGTCACCGAGTTGGCCGTCGGGCGGTCGATCGAGGCGGTCGGCATCGGCGCGGCAGGCTGGATCGACGCCGGCCGCTCCACCGTGCTGTTCGCCCCGAACCTCGCCTGGCGCGACGAGCCGCTGCGGGACTACGTCAGCGCCGCGACCGGCCTGCCGGTGATCGTGGAGAACGACGCCAACGTCGCGGCCTGGGCGGAGTTCCGCCACGGCGCGGCCCGGGACGCCGACGACTCGATGGTCATGTTCACCATCGGCACCGGCGTCGGCGGCGGCATCGTGCTCGGCGGGGAACTGCTGCGCGGCGCCAACGGCATCGCCGCCGAGCTGGGCCACATGCTCACCGTGCCGGACGGCCACCAGTGCGGCTGCGGCCGGCTCGGCTGCATCGAGCAGTACGCGAGCGGCAGCGCCCTGGTGCGGTTCGCCCGCGCGGCCGCCCGGCAGGAGCCGCACCGCGCCGTGGCCCTGCTGGAGCTGTCCGGCGGCGACGCCGAGGCGATCACCGGGCGCATGGTGACCGCCGCGGCGCAGGGCGGCGACCCGGTCGCCACCGAGGCGTTCGCGCAGGTCGGGCGCTGGCTCGGCACCAGCCTCGCCGACATGGCGCAGATCCTCGACCCGCAGGTCCTCGTCGTCGGCGGCGGCGTGATCGACGCCGGTGACCTGCTGCTCGGCCCGACCCGCCGGTCGTTCACCGAGGCGCTCGCCCAGCGCAGCCGACTTCCGGTGGCCGAGATCCGCCCGGCCGAGCTGGGCAACACCGCCGGTGTCATCGGCGCCGCCGACCTGGCCCGCCGGATCTGAGGCGGGCCGTGACGCAGAGCCCGGGCGTGCCGCTGCGCGTCGTGTCGTACAACATCCACGGTCAGCGGGACGACACGGCCGCGTTGGCGGCGGTGGTCCGCGCCGCCCGGCCGGACGTGGTGGTCGTGCAGGAGGGGCCGCGCCGGTTCCGGTGGCGGCAGAAGTCGGCCGCGTTGGCCGAGTCGTTCGGCCTGGTGGTGGCCGCCGGCGGGCTGCCCGCGCTGGGCAACCTGCTGCTGACCAGCCTGCGGGTGCGGGTGCTGGAGACCCGGTGCCGACGCTTCCCGCTCACCCCGGGCCGGCACCTGCGCGGCGCCGCGTACGCCGAGTGCGTGGTCGCCGGTGGCGCCCGGTTCACCGTGGCCGGCTCGCACCTGTCCACCGACCCGGCCGAGCGGCCCGGGCAGGCCGCGCTGTTCAAACGCGACCTCGACGCCGCCACCACGCCGGTGATCGCCGCGGCCGACCTGAACGAGGGGCCGGACGGGCCGGCGTGGGCCACCGTGGCGGGCGGGCTGACCGACGCCGCCGTGGCGATGGACCGGGCCGACCGGCTCACCTACTCGTGCGCGAGCCCCCGGCGGCGGATCGACGCCCTCTTCGTCGACCCGCGCGTCACGGTGGTCGACTACGACGTGGTCGACACCCCGCAGACCCGCCGGGCCAGCGACCACTTCCCGGTCCTCGTCGACCTGCTGCTGCCCGGGGCCGGCTGACCGTCGTCCGTGCCCCGGGGCTGGACATCCCGCTCCGTTGTGGAGAGGATGCTGCGCGACCCCGGCCCTCGTGCCGCACAGAAGGAGATCCCGGTGTCCACCTCCACCGATCACGGCCGGCCCGACCCGGAGGCGAGCACGCTCGCCCTGACCCGCGACGGTCGGCCGGTCTCCGACCGGGGCGACACCGTCTGCGTCATCGGCGCGGGGGCCAGCGGGCTCGTCGCCGTCAAGAACCTGAAGGAGCACGGGTTCGGCGTCGACTGCTACGAGCGGGAGACCGGCGTCGGCGGGGCCTGGAACTGGCGGCACGACCGCAGCCCGGTGTACGCGAGCACGCACCTGATCTCGTCCCGGCCGTTCACCCAGTTCCCGGACTTCCCGATGCCCGACGACTGGCCCGACTACCCGCACCACAGCCAGCTCCTGTCGTATCTGGAGCGGTACGCCGACCACTTCGACCTGCGGGCGCACGTCTGGTTCGGCACCGAGGTTGTCCGGGTGGAGCCGGCCGAGGGCGACCGCTGGGACGTGACCACCCGCAGCACGGGCGGCTACGGCCCGGAGCGCACCTCCCGCTACGCGGCCGTGGTGGTCGCCAACGGGCACAACTGGTCGCCGAAGCTGCCCCGCTACGAGGGGTTGGCGGAGTTCCGGGGCGAGGTCGTGCACGCCTCGTCCTACAAGGACCCCGCGCAGCTGCGCGGCAAGCGGGTGCTCGTGGTCGGCGCCGGCAACACCGGCTGCGACATCGCCGTCGAGGCCGCCCAGCAGGCGTCGCGCTGCTGGCACTCCACCCGCCGAGGCTACTGGTACGCCCCGAAGTACGTCCTCGGCCGCCCGGCGGACCAGGTCAACGACGCGCTGCTGGCGCTGCGGGTGCCGCTGCGGGTGCGGCAGTGGCTCTACCACTGGACGCTGCGGCTGACCGTGGGCGACCTGACCCGGTTCGGCCTGCCGAAGCCCGACCACCGGGTGTACGAGACGCACCCGATCGCCAACAGCCAGCTCGTCTACTACGTGGGCCACGGCGGGATCTCCCCGGTGCCGGACGTCGCCCGCTTCCACCCGTACGCCGTGGAGCTGTCCGACGGCCGGGAGATCGACCCGGAGCTGGTCGTCTTCGCCACCGGCTACCTGCCGCGCTTCGAGTTCCTCGACCCCAAGGTGCTCGGCGACGACGCGGGGACGGGCCGGCCCACGCTCTGGCTCAACGCCTTCGCCCCCGGCCATCCCACGCTCGCCGTCGCCGGGCTGGTGCAGCCGGACTCGGGTGTCTTCCCGCTGTCGCACTGGCAGACGGTGCTCTTCGCCCGGCTGCTGCGGCTGCGCCTGACCCGTCCCGACCGGGCGGCGGCCTTCGCCGCCCGGGTGACGGCGAAGGCGGGGGAGCGCTACGCGGGGCCCGTCAAGGACAGCAGCCGGCACTGGTTCGAGGTCGGCCACGCCGACTACCTGCGCGCCGTCCAGCGCGCCCTGCGCGACCTGGAGGGTGCCCGATGAGTGCAGCAGCGAGTCGCCAGGTGCGGATCATGCGGGGGCGGGAGTGGGCGCGCCCGGTCCGCCCGGTCCGGCGTGAGGTGCTCGGCGTGGCCCCCGAGCTGGAGGAGGGGCGACCACCGCTGCTGTTCGTGCCGGGCTTCGGGCACGGCGCGTGGGCGTTCGCCGAGCACTGGCTGGGCCACGCCGCGTCCCGGGGCTTCCCGGCGTACGCGCTGAGCCTGCGTGGGCACGGCGGCAGCGGCCCGGCGCCGGAGGCGACGCTGCGGGCGTACGCCCACGACGTGGCGCAGGCGGCGGCGGGCCTGCCGCGCCAGGCGGTGCTGGTGGGGCACGGCGCCGGGGCCCTGGTGGTCGCGCACGCGCTGGCCCGCTACCCGGCCCGGGCCGGCGTGCTGGTCGCGCCGGTGCTCGGCGGCTGGGCGACGTTCGGCGCCGCGCTGCGCCGCAATCCGCTCGGCACGCTGCCGGCGGTGTTCGGCGGGCCGCTGCGCCTGCACCGCCGCCAGCTGTTCAGCCGGGAGCTGCCCGAGGCCGAGGCCCGGCGGTACGCGGCCCGGCTGGGGCGGGCGAGCCGACGGGCCCAGTGGCAGCTGCTGACCGGGCGGGCCGCGGAGCCCGCGGTGGGCGACCCGCCGGTGCTGGTGCTCGGCAGCCCGGACGACCGGGTGGTCCCGGCGGCGGCGCTGACCCGGGCGGCCCGGCGGTACGGCTCGGCGCCGCTGCTCTTCCCCGGCATGGGGCACGACATGATGCTCGACGCCCGGTGGCGGGAGCCGGTCGACGCGATCCTGGACTGGCTGGCGAAGGACCCGGCCCCGGACAGCCGGCCCTGACCCCGGGCCCCGTCTTCCGGCGTCAGTCGGCGGCGCCCAGCCGGGTGAGCAGCGAGCCGCTCTCGTCCAGCGCCGAGAGGTAGGAGCGGGCCCAGGCCCGGATGTCGTGCCGGTGCAGGTGCGCCCGCATGGCCCGCATCCGCGCGCCGACGTCGTCGGGGCTCGCCCGCAGCGCCGAGAGCAGCCCCTGCTTGAGCCCCTCCAGGTCGTGCGGGTTGACCAGGTACGCCTGCGGCAGCTCGGCGGCGGCGCCGGCGAACTCGCTGAGCAGCAGGGCGCCCGCGTCGTCGACCCGGGCGGCCACGTACTCCTTGGCGACGAGGTTCATCCCGTCCCGCAGCGGGGTCACCGCCATCACGTCGGCGACCCGGTAGAGGGCGGCCAGCTCGGCCCGGTCGAACGGCTGGGTCAGGTAGTGGATCGCCGGCTCGCCGACCCGGCCGAACTCGCCGTTGATCCGCCCGACCTCGCGCTCCACCCGCTCGCGGAGGATCTGGTACTGCCCGACCCGTTCCCGGCTCGGCACCGCCACCTGCACCAGCACGGTGTCGCGCACCTTGACGTGCCCGGCGGCGAGCAGCTCGCTGTACGCCTTGAGCCGCTGCTCGATGCCCTTGGTGTAGTCCATCCGGTCGACGCTGAGGATCACCTGCTCGGGGCTGCCGAGATCGTGGCGCAGCCGGCGGGCCCGGTCGGCCACGTCGGGCCGGGCGGCGAGCGCGGCCATCTCGACGGTGTCGATGGAGACGGGGAACGCGCCGATCCGGACCACCCGGTCGTCGACGGCGATCCGACGGTCGGTGGCGGGGAACTGGAGCACCTTGGCCACCAGTTGGGCGAAGTTGTGCGCGGCCTGGGCCCGCTGGAAGCCGACCAGGTCGGCGCCGAGCATGCCGCGCAGCAGCTCGGCGCGGCGGGGGAGCTGCATGAACAGCTCGGGCGGCGGGAACGGCACATGCAGGAAGAAGCCGATCCGCAGGTCCGGCCGGAGCGCCCGGAGCAGGCCGGGCACCAGTTGGAGGTGGTAGTCCTGCACCCAGACCATCGCGCCGGGCTCGGCCACCTGGGCGGTCGACTCGGCGAACCGCTGGTTGACCCGCTGGTACGCCTCCCACCAGCGCCGGTGGTGCTCCGGTTGCTCCACCGAGTCGTGGTAGAGCGGCCACAGGGTGGCGTTGGCGAAGCCCTCGTAGTGGTCGCGTAGCTCGTCGCCGCTGAGCGGCACGGTGTGCATCCGCACGCCGTCCACGTCGGGCACGGCGGGCGCCGGCCCCGTGCCGCCGGCCCAGCCCACCCAGGTCGCCGGGGTGTGCCGCAGCAGGGGGTGCAGGGCGCTGACCAGGCCGCCGGGGCTGCGGCGCCACTCGCACGCGCCGTCCGGGGCCGCGCCGTCGTCGATGGGCAGGCGGTTGGCGACCACCACGAGGGAACTCTGTCGCATGTCGGGCATTCCGATCCGCAGAGGAGGGACCGCCGCAAGGGAGGAACAACCGGGCAGTCGGCGAGGGAAGTGACGGACAGCGGTATTCCTACTGACAGTAAGTTACACCACTGTCACGACCGCGGCGTGGGGCGGCGGTCGTCCCGGGATGCGGGCGCGGCTCCCGCCCGGCCGGGGCGGTCAGACGACCGCGCCGTCGTCCGGGTCGTGGTCCTCGTCGCCGCCGGGGCGCAGCCGCCAGATCAACGCGACGAAGCCGGCGAGGATGCCGGTGAAGCCGAACAGGTTGACGACCGAGGGGTCGGCCACCGGGAAGATCGACGGGAACAGGAACAGCACGAAGCCGACCACGATCGCCAGGACGCCGACCACCGTGTACTTGGAGAAGCGCGGCAGGGGCGGGGGCGGCGGCGGGGTGTAGCGCTCGTCGTCCGCGTCGCCGTCGGGCAGGTCCGCGCCGAAGGTGTCCAGCCCGTCCAGCAGCGAGGGCTCGTCCTGGCGGCCCGGGCCGACGGAGATCCCCGAGACGTCCGCGGCGTACGGCAGCCGACGCACGTCGGTGGCGGTCGGCCCCGCGGGCTCGTCCGGCGCGGCGAGGGCCACCGGGCCCGTGGCGGGCCCTGGCGGGTCGTCCACGTCCTCCGCGGCGGGCCACGGGTTTTCGCCCGGCGCGGGGGTGGTGTGGAAGCCGGCGACGATCCGGGCCCACTCGGCGTCGATGTCCGGCTCCGCGTCGCGGGACCGTTCGGTGGCCGTCTCGTCGGCGAGCTGGGTCAGGTAGTCCCGGGCGGTGGTCAGGTGCGACCGGTCGACGTAGAGCCGGTCGACGGGGCGGGCGGGGACGGTGGTGGTGCGGGTGACCGGGTTCAGGTCGGCCGAGGGCTGCAGGTAGGCCGCGATCCCGCCGGCGGCGAGGACGTCGAGCAGGTGCTCGCCGACGCGCGGATCCACGTCGCCGGCGACGGCGTACTCGCTCGCGTCGAGCCCGTTGTCCCGCCGTCCCCGGCGGGCCCCACCCGCTGACACCGGACATCCTCCTCATCACGCGCCCGCGGCGCGGTCGCCTGAGCCCCCTCGGCACCGCCCCGGGCGCCGTGCCTTGAATCGTGACACGTCGGGACCCGGTTCCGGGAGTGCGTTGTGGCGCGCCGCTCCCGGTTCGTAGGCTCATCCCTGACGTCGCCTGCCCGCCGGGAGCGCCCGCGCGGGTCGTCGGGCCCGCCCGGCGACCCGGTCCGCCCCGGCGGCGCGGGTGTCGCGACCCCTCCAGAAGAAGGACACCGGTGCTGTACTGGCTGATGAAGTACGTCATCCTCGGCCCGTGGCTGAGGCTGATCTTCCGTCCACAGGTCGAAGGGCTGCACCACGTGCCCGACACGGGTCCGGTGATCCTCGCCAGCAACCACCTGTCGTTCTCCGACTCGATCTTCACGCCGTTGATCGTCAAGCGAAAAGTCACATTCATCGCCAAAGCCGAATACTTCACCGGCAAGGGCATCAAGGGCTGGCTGACGAAGATGTTCTTCGTCGGCTCCGGCACCATCCCCGTCGACCGCTCCGGCGGCCGGGCGGCCAGGGCGGCGCTGGACACCCAGTTGCAGGTGCTGCGCGCCGGCGGCATCGCCGGCATCTACCCCGAGGGCACCCGCTCGCCGGACGGGCGGCTCTACCGCGGCAAGACCGGGGTGGCCCGGTTGGCCCTGGAGAGCGGCGCCCCGGTGATCCCGATGGCGATGCTCAACGCCGACGAGATCCAGCCGCCCGGCAAGCTGATCCCCAAGATCGCCCGGGTGCGGATCCGGTTCGGCGCGCCGCTGGACTTCTCGCGTTACGCCGGCATGACCGGTGACCGGTTCGTCGAGCGCGCGGTCACCGACGAGATCATGTACGAGTTGATGGAGCTCTCCGGCCGCGAGTACGTCGACATGTACGCCCAGAAGCTGAAGACCCAGCCGGCCGAACCCAGCCCCCGCGAACCGGTCGCCGCCTGACGCGCACGCGCCGCCCGGCGGCGGGTCAGCAGGCCAGGGCGGGGTTGGCGGGGGCCGCCGGCGGGCGGGCCAGGTCCAGCAAGCCCGGCGCGCCGTTGCGCAGCGCGAACGCGCGCAGCTCGGCCAGCTCCGGGCGGCCGGCCGTCGGCTCGCCGGCCCGCTCCAGCTCCGCGGCCGCGAAGGTGAGCGCCAGCATCCGGTCGGTCACGTCCGGGATGCCGGCGTAGATCCCGGCGCCCGCCAGGTGCAGCTCGGCGGCCCTCCCGTGGTCGCCGTCCGCGGCGGCCAGCGCCCCGGTCACGGTCCGCAGCGCCGCCTCCGACCAGGGCGTACGGTGGCCCACCCGGTCCAGCATCGCGTGCACCTGGGCCGCCGCGTCCCGCCCGGCGAGGCTGGCCGCGTAGGCGGCCGCCGCGATCCACTCGCCGCTGGCCAGGGCGGGCACCGCCGACCAGGAGGTGGCCAGCTCGTCGATCAGCGCCGCCGCCTCGTCCCGGCGCCCCTGCAACGCCCGGCAGAGCGCGCCCATCGCCAGCATGGTCCAGTGCAGCCGGTGGAAGCCGCTGCGCCGGGCGGCGTCGAGCGCGGCAGCGACGTCGTCGGCGGCGGGGTCGGCCTGGGACCGGGCCGGCGGCACCGGCTCGCCCCGCAGGACCAGCAGGCAGGAGCGCAGGCCCCGGACCTGCATGTCCCAGCTTCCGGTGGGGGTGTCCACGAACGCCTCGGCCGCGGTGAGCAGCCGGCCGAAGTCGCCCTCGAACCAGGCCTGCATGGCCTCCGCGGAGGAAATCGTGGTCAGCGTCTGCCCGCTGGCCTTGCGCGTCGGCGACGACGAGAGCAGGGCGTCCGACCGCAGCCAGTCGCCCTCCTCCCGGACGGCGTACGCGAGGTTCTGGATGGCGCGGGGCAGGGCGATCAGCTGGCTGGCACGGCTGACCTCGACGATGGAGTGCAGCTCGTCCAGGCCCGACCGGTCGCCCGCCTGGTAGCGGGCGGTGGCGGAGGTGATCCGGGCGTTGGTGCGGGTCTCGGTCAGCCCCAGCCGCTCGCCGATCTCCGCCGCCCGGTCGGCCGCGGCCACCGCCGGGTCCCGCTCGTAGTTGAGCATGTGCAGCCGGCCCAGCTCGGCGTAGGCGTCCGCCTTCTGCGGGCTGTCGGGCAGCGGGGCGAAGAGCTGGACGGCCCGGTCCAGGCAGGCCAGCGCGGCGGGCCGGTCGGCGCGCAGCCACGCGGCCTGGCCGAGCAGCGTCCAGGCGCGCGCCGCGCAGGCCTCGTCGCCGTGCGACAGCAGCCGGTCGGCGAGCGCCTGCACCTGCTCGGGGCCACCACCGGAGAGGAAGGCGTTGCCGTCCCGGTAGAAGGAGATCTCCGTGCTGAGCAGCTCCAACTGGAGGCGGCCGACCGGGTCGGACTCGTCGGCCAGCCCGAGCGCCCGGCCCGCGTGGCTCGCCGCCACGTCGAGGCTGTGCAGCGCGTACGCCCGCCGGGCCGCCCGGTGCAGCGCCGCGCGGGCGGTGCCGGCGTACCGGGCGGTGTCCATGCCCAGCGTCCGGGCGATCTCGTGCGCCGCCCAGCGGTGGTGGGCGAGCACCTCCGCCAGGTCCGTGTCCCGGCTCTGCGACAGCGTGTCCAGCCACTCCGCCGTGCGCTCGTGCCGCGCCACCCGCTCGGTGCGGGGCAGCCGCTGGTAACACACGTCGCGCACCAGCACGTGCCGGAACCGGTACTCCGGCTGCCCCGCCATGGTCGAGGCGGCCTGCTCGTGCACGAAGTCGCGCTGCTCCAGCCGGCGCAGCGCGCGCTCCACCGACTCGACGGGCTGCCCCAGGGCGGCGGCCACCGCGCCCGGCCAGAACTGCACGCCCACCACGGCGGCGGCCAGCAGCACCGTGCGTTCGTTGGCGTCGAGCAGGTCGATCCGGTTGGCGATGACGGCGTGCACGCTCTCCGGCATGGGCAGGTCGAGGTGCTTCTCCAGCGACCAGCTCCGCCCGGACTGGCGCAGCGCGCCCTGCTCGATGAGCATCCGCACGTACTCGTGGGCGTAGAGCGGGTTGCCGCCGGCCACCTCGACCAGCGGCGTCAGCATGTCGGCGGAGAACGCCGCCTGGCCGAACATGTGGGCGTACAGCGAGGCGATGCCGGTGTCCCGCAGCGGCGGCAGGGTGATGGTCACCGAGCCGGTGATCGTGCCCGCCCAGCTCGGGTCCCGGTCGACCAGCTCCGGCCGGGCGGTGCAGAGCAGCAGCAGCGGCACGTCCCGGGCGGCGGCGCCGAGCAGTTCCACGAAGCGCAGCATGGCGTCGTCGGCCCAGTGCAGGTCCTCGAAGACCAGCACGGTAGGCCGGCGCGCGGCCAGCGCCAGCAGGAAGCGCCGCCACGCCGACTCGGTCTCCTCGGCCGGCAGCGGGGTCCCCGGCAGGCCGACCAGCGGTCGCAGCGCGTCCACGACGCGTTCCCGCTCACCCGGGCCGACCAGCTCGCCGACGGCCGAGGCGAGCCGCTGGGCGGCGGTGGACGCGGGGTCGGTGTCCAGGATGCTGGCCTCGGCCTTGACGATGTCGGCCAGCGCCGCGAACGTCACGTTCTCGCCGAACGGCGGGCACCGACCGGTACGCCAGGTCAGCGGCTCGTCGACCAGCCGGTCCACGTGCCGGTACAGCTCGCGCACCAGCCGGCTCTTGCCGAGCCCGGCCCGGCCGAAGACGGTCACCACCTGGGGGCGCCGGTCGCGCAGCGACCGGTGCAGGGCGTTGACCAGCATCCCCAGCTCGTGTTCGCGGTCGATGAGCGGCGTGGTGTCCGGCTGCCGGTCGGTCGGCTGCCGGCGCACGGGGGAGAGGGCCAGCCACACCTCGGTCGTCGTCGACCGCCCGCGCAGCATGACCGGCGGCTGCTCGGAGTAGCGGATGGTGTCCCGGGTGAGCGCGTAGGTGGTGCCGCAGACCAGCACCCCGCCGGGCGGCGCGACGGACTGCATCCGGGAGGCCGTGTTGACCACGTCACCGGCGACGATCGCCTGACCGCCGTCGCGGGCGGCGGCCACGTCCACCAGCGCCTCGCCGGTGGCCACGCCGACCCGGAAACGCAGCGCGTCCGCACCGGTGGGGGTGAAGCGGGTCAGCACCCGTTGCAGCTCCAGACCGGCCCGGACGCAGCGCAGCGCGTCGGTCTCGGTCGCCACCGGCGCCCCGAACAGGGCCATCACCGCGTCGCCGATGTACTTCTCCACGACGCCGCCGTACTGGCCGACGACCCGGCGGGCGGCCGAGAAGAACCCCGTCTGCATGCCGCGGACCAGCTCCGGGTCGGCCCGCTCGACGTACGGGGTGAAGTCGATCAGGTCGACGAAGAGCACGCTGACCCGGCGGCGGTCCTCCTGCGTGGCTGCCGCCCGCCGGTCGGTGCCGGGCCGGGGCGCGCCGCAGGAGGTGCAGAACGCCACGTCCCGGGCGAGCGGGCGGAGGCAGTGCGGACACACCGCGCCGAGCTCGTTGCCGCAGCCGCCGCAGAAGCGGTCGCCGGCGGCGGCCGTGCGTCCACAGCGGTCACACTGCGTGGCGATGACACCCTCCACTGGCGGTCCCGCCGGCGCCGGGGTCGGCGCCGATCCGGTGCCAGTATCACCACAGGCCCCAGCTGTCGGGTACCGGGCTGTTGGCTTGTGGACAGTCCACCGGCCGGTCGTGCGGCTACAGTCAGGCGGCTGATTTGTCGAACAACGACCACAGGGGGACGCCCGATGGTGTACGTGATGCTGCAGAGCGACTGGACCGACAGCAACGGGGTGAGCCACCTCGCCGGGGACTCCGTCGACGTGGACGCCGCCACGCTGGCGACGCTCCAGGCGCAGGGCATCGTCAGCGAGCAGTCCGGCGGCGGCAGCAAGGACGGCACGGAGTGGGTCGGGCCGGGCAGCACGACCAACTGGGTCGGGCCGGGCAGCGCCACGCCCTGACGCCTCGCACCCGTGAAAAGGGGCCGGAGCAGCCGCTCCGGCCCCTTTTCCGCGCGGTTGACGGGGCGGTGCGGCGAGCGGGGCGCGTACGCCTCAGCGGTCGTTCATGCCGGCGCGGCGGCGCAGCGCCGCGACGTCGGTGACCACGATCCGGCGGCCCTCGGTGCGCAGCCAGCCGCGGTTGGCGAACGACCCGATCGCCTGGTTGACGCTCTGCCGGGAGCCGCCGGCCATCTCGGCGAGCTGGCTCTGGTTGAGCTCGATCGTGATCATCGGGGCCTGGCTCTCGCCGGCCAGCCGCACCAGCGTCTTGGCCACCCGGCCGGGCAGATCCAGGAAGACGTGGTCGGCGTTCTGCTCGGTGAGCCGGCGGATCAGCCCGCCCAGCGAGCGCATCACCGCGTCGAGGATGCGCGGGTTGGAGTGCACCAGCTCCATGAACGCGCCCCGGGACAGCGCGAGCGCCGCGCAGTCCTCGATCGCCTCGGCCGAGGCCGAGCGGGTGGACGCGTCGAGCAGGGAGACCTCGCCCAGCACGTCGGGCGGGCGGATGACCGACAGCACCGCGCGTTCGCCGGTCGGCGCGGTGCGGAAGACCGCCACCGCGCCCCGGCGCAGCACGATCAGCGACTCGCCGGGGTCGTTCTCCACGAACAGCAACTGACCCTTGCGGTACGTCCGGGGGACCGCCGCCGCGATGACCCGTTGCCGGACCTCCGGCTCGAGCCCGGCGAACATCTCCACACCCGTGAGCGCGTCACCCGGCTCCGGCAGGCGCATCTCCACGGCCCAACCCCTCCCCGGTCCAGGACCACAACTCGCTCACCGGGTGAACCTGAAGGCCCTCGACGAGGTGAACTGACACCGGTTCGGCGTCCGGTAGCGGTACACATCAGATCATGACTGTCCTGTCGCTTGCTGTACACCCCTCAAATCACTTCCGTGACACTCCCGAGCTGCGACGACCGGCATCGTGGGAGCCGGATCCGGTTCCCGGGCGGACCGCCGGGGGGCGGGGGCGGATCCGGTCGCACCGGTGACCACGGTCGGCGGACGCGGGGGGCGGGACCACCCTCGCGCCCGCCGGCCGGCGGGCCCCGGTGCCGCCGGCGGCCGGGCGCGGCAACCCCGGTCGCCGGCACGGGGCCGGCGTGGGCGAGGATGGCGGTGATGGTCTACCGCTACTTCTACGACTGCGAGTTCATCGAGGACGGCCGCATCGTCGACCTGGTGTCGATCGGCGTCGTCGACGAGTACGGCCGCGAGTTCTACGCCGTGTCGACCGAGTTCGACGACTCGCGGGCCGTGCCCTGGGTGCGCCGCAACGTGCTCGACAAGCTGCCGTCGCCGGCGGACCGCGCCTGGCGGTCGCGGGAGCGCATCCGCGACGAGCTGTACGACTTCCTCGTCGAGCCGGTCAGGGACCGGCCGGGCGAGCAGTTGGAGCTCTGGGCCTGGTACGCCGCGTACGACCACGTCGTCCTCGCGCAGCTGTGGGGGGCGATGCCGGCGCTGCCCCGGGAGATCCCCCGGTTCACCAAGGAGCTGCGCCAGCTCTGGGACGACCGGGGCCGGCCGACGCTGCCGGACGCCGCGTCGGCCCGGCACGACGCGCTGGTCGACGCCCGGCACAACCTGGCGCGCTGGCGCGCGATGACCGGCTAGTAGGTTTGGTCGGTTCTGTCCCGGGCACCGGTGCGACGTCGAGCCGATGCGAGGGAGTGGTCCCATGAGCAACCGACCGAGCAGCGCCGCCGACGTCCGACGCCGGGTCACCGAGCTGGTCCGGGAGGCCCGGATCTGCATGCTGACGACGATCGCCGTGGACGGCCGCATGGTGAGCCGGCCGATGGGCCTGCAGGAGGCGGAGTTCGACGGGGACCTGTGGTTCTTCGCGTACGCCGACTCCGCCAAGGTGCGGCAGATCCGGGTCAACCCGGAGGTCAACGTCGCGTTCTCCGACTCGAAGCGCGGCGCCTGGGTCTCGATCTCCGGCACCGCGCGGGAGGGCTACGACCGGGCCAGGGCGGAGCAGTTGTGGAACCCCCTGCTCAGGGCCTGGTTCCCGGACGGGCTGGACACCCCCGGGCTCACGCTGATCAAGGTGCACGCCGGCTCCGCGGAGTACTGGGACTCGCCGTCCGGCACGGTGGTCAACCTGTTCGGCTACGCCAGGGCGGCGGTGACCGGGAAGCCGCCGAAGGCGGGGGAGAACCGCGAGGTCAGCTACTGACCGGTAGGCCGACCGGCGGGTGGGACGGCCCGGGGCGCGGTGCCGACGTACACCCGCGCCGACTACAGTGCGCACTGACGGCCCGCCCCGGGCCGGCAACGGCGCCGATGGTCTGATCCGACACATATCCTGGGGCAAATCGGGCTTCACCTGATGCTCCAGGAGGATGAGCAGATCATGCGTATCGGCGTGCTCACCGGCGGCGGCGACTGCCCAGGTCTCAACGCGGTCATCCGGGCGGTGGTCCGCAAGGGCGTCGCTAGCTACGGCCACGAGTTCGTGGGTTTCCGGGACGGCTGGAAGGGCCCCCTGGAGGGCCTGTCCCGCCCGCTGGGCATCGCGGAGGTCCGCGGCATCCTGCCGCGCGGCGGCACCATCCTCGGTTCGTCCCGGACGAACCCGTTCAAGATCGAGAACGGCGTCGAGCGGATCAAGGACAACCTCGCCGCGCAGGGCGTCGACGCGCTCATCGCGATCGGCGGTGAGGACACCCTCGGCGTGGCCACCAAGCTGCACGAGCTCGGCGTCCACGTGATCGGCGTGCCGAAGACGATCGACAACGACCTCGGCGCCACCGACTACACCTTCGGCTTCGACACCGCGGTCAACATCGCGATGGAGGCCATCGACCGGCTGCACACCACCGCCGAGAGCCACCACCGCACCCTCGTGGTCGAGGTGATGGGCCGGCACGCCGGCTGGATCGCCCTGCACGCCGGCCTGGCCGGCGGCGCCAACGTGATCCTGCTGCCCGAGCGGCAGTTCGACGTCGACCAGGTCGCCGGCTACGTCGAGAAGCGCTTCCAGCACCAGTACGCCCCGATCGTGGTGGTCGCCGAGGGCGCGCACCCGCTGGAGGGCCAGATGGTGCTGCACAACCAGGAGCTCGACGCGTTCGGTCACGTCCGCCTCGGCGGCATCGGCCAGTGGCTCGCCGAGCAGCTGGAGGCCAAGACCGGCAAGGAGGCCCGCACGGTCGTGCTCGGGCACATCCAGCGCGGCGGCACCCCGACCGCCTTCGACCGGGTGCTCGCCACCCGGCTCGGCCTGCACGCCATCGACGCCGCGCACGAGGGCGACTGGGGCAAGATGGTCGCCATGCAGAGCACGGACATCGTCCGCGTTCCGCTCGCCGAGGCCACCCGCGAGCTGAAGACCGTGCCGCTGGAGCGGTACGCCGAGGCCGAGGTCTTCTTCGGCAGCTGATCGAGGTGTCGACGGCGCGGCGGGCCGCAGGTCCGCCGCGCCGTCGGCCACGACAGGAGGGGGTACGCCCGCGATGTCGTCCGGGGTGCACACGGTCGCGGTGATCGGGGCAGGCAAGATCGGTGAGCTGATGCTCTCCGGGCTGCTGCGCTCCGGATGGCCGGTGGACCGGCTGCTGGCCACCGCCCGCCGGCCCGCCCGCGCCGAGGAACTGACCGCCCGCTACGGCGTACGGGTGGTCGACAACCTGACCGCGGTGGACGAGGCCGAGGTGCTCGCCGTCTCGGTCAAGCCGCAGGACGCGGCGGCGCTGCTGGAGGAGATCGGGCCGAAGGTGCCCGCCGACAAGCTCGTGATCTCGCTCTGCGCCGGCCTGCCCACCAGCTTCTTCAACCGGCGGCTGCCCGACGGCACCCCCGTGGTGCGGGTGATGACCAACACCCCCGCCCTGGTCGACCAGGCGATGACCGCGATCTCCGCCGGCGCGCACGCCACCGGGACGCACCTCGCGCTGGCCGAGGAGATGTTCAAGCCGCTCGGCTCGACCATCCGGGTGCCCGAGTCGCAGCAGGACGCGGTGACCGCGCTGTCCGGCTCCGGGCCGGCGTACTTCTACCTCCTGGTCGAGGCGATGATCGACGCGGGCATCCTGCTCGGCCTGCCCCGGCAGGTCGCGCACGAGCTGATCGTGCAGACCGCGATCGGCTCCGCGGTGATGCTGCGCGACTCCGGCGAGCACCCGGTGAAGCTGCGCGAGGCGGTCACCTCGCCGGCCGGCACCACCATCTCCGCCGTGCGCGAGCTGGAGAAGCACGGCGTACGCGCGGCGCTGCTCGCCGCGCTGGAGGCCGCCCGGGACCGGGCCCGGGAACTGGCCGCCCAGGCCGACTGACCCGTCGGAGTCCGACCTCGCGGGTCGGGACTCCGACACGCCTGTCGGCCGGTGGTCGCTACGACCGGCGCGGACGGATCGACGCGGTCCGGAGCGCGCGATGTCGCCGGCCCGCCGCGCGGCCGGTCAGTCGAGGCAGAACTCGTTGCCCTCGGGGTCTGCCATCACGATGTGACCGGCGCCGAGCGGGGGAGCGGGCTCGTGGCGCTGGAGCCGGGTGGCGCCGTGGGAGACGAGCCGCTCGGCCTCCGCCTCCAGGGCCGCCATCCGCGCGTCGCCCTGGAGCCCCGGGGCGGCCCGCACATCGAGGTGTACGCGGTTCTTGGCCTGCTTGCCCTCCGGCACCCGTTGGAAGAACAGCCGCGGCCGGGATCCCTCGGGGTCGACCAGCGCCGAGGCGTCGTTGCGGCGCTCGGGCGGCACGCCCATCGCGTCGAGGGCCTGCTCCCATGATGCGAAGCCCGCGGGTGGGTCCTGCAACTGGTAGCCGAGGGCCTCGGCCCAGAACGCCGCCAACTTGGCTGGGTCGGCGCAGTCGAAGGTGATCTGAACGTCGCGGGCCATCTCAGCTCGCCTCCCGTCGGGTCTGCTGGTCATTGTGCGGGTAGAGGTCGCGGAGCAGGCACACCTCGGCCAGATGGTGGATCAGCTCGCGGTTGATGTGCAGCACCAGCGCTGCCAGGGGACGCTCGGCGTACGGCCCCTCGGCCTCCCCGCACGGGCGGGCGAGGCCGGTTTCGCCGAGGGACTCGACCCCGGCCAGCCAGGTGGCGTACTCCGCGTCGAGCTGGGCGAGCGCCGCCTTCGCGGTCGCGGCGTACTCGAACGACTGGTAGTCGGTGGGCGCGTGACCGAAGTGCGCGGCGTTGCGCGCCGCGAGCACGCCGACGATCACGTGCCCGAGTCGCCAGGCGATCGTCGTGACCGGTGGCGGATCGGGCTGCGGCACCGCGAAGTCGATGGTCATCGCGCCGGACCCGGCCTGCACCGGGGCGGCGCCGGTCCCGCGCGGGCGCACGCTCCAGCAGCCGGGCGCCGGCTCCCAGAAGTACTCGTCATCGGTGAGTCCGTCGAGACGACCGCGTAGCTGGCGGGTCCAGTGCCAGGAGAGCTGATCTCGGAGCAGGAGATTCCAGGTCTGGTCGGTCATGGTGCCAGCCTCCCGCAGATAGCGGACAGGATCGTTCCGCGTTCTGTGGAACGATGAACGCGTGACCGTCGAGGCGACGACCGAGCGGGTGCTGCGGTTGCTGGCGTTGCTGCAGCACCGGCCGTCCTGGACGGCCGCCGAGCTCGCCGCAGAACTGGGGGTCACCGACCGCTCGGTGCGCCGCGACGTGGAGCGGCTGCGCGCGGTCGGCTACCCCGTGCACGCGACGCCGGGCGTCGGCGGCGGCTACCAGCTCGGGGCGGGCACCCGGCTGCCGCCGCTGCTCCTCGACGACGAGGAGGCGATCGCGACGGCGGTGTCCCTCCGGCTGGCGTCGGGTGGCACGGTCGCCGGGGCGGGCGACGCGGCACTGCGGGCGCTCGCGAAGCTCGACCAGGTGATGCCACCCCGGCTGCGCGCCGAGGTGCGGGCGGTGCACGGCGCCACCGAGACCCTGGTCGGCCCCGGGGTCGAGATCGACGCGGAGCTGCTGCTGACGCTCGCGCGGGCCTGCCGCGACGCGGTGCGGGTGCGGTTCCGCTACGCCGGCCGCGACGGCGGGGAGGGCGAGCGCACGGTCGAGCCGGTGCGGATGGTCACCACCGGCCGCCGCTGGTACCTGATGGCCCGGGACGTCGACCGCGACGACTGGCGCACCTTCCGGCTGGACCGGATGCGCGAGGTGGTGGCGACGACCTGGCGCTTCCGGGCGAGGGAGCATCCGGACCCGGTCGCCTACGTCCAGCGCTCCGTGACCGAGGCGCCGTACCGGTATCTCGCCCGGGTGCGGGTGCACGCCCGGCCCGACCGGGTGCGGGAGCTGGTGCCGCCCCAGGTGGGGCGGGTCGAGGACGATCGCGACGGGTGGTGCGTGCTCGTCGTCGGCGGGGAGAACCTGGACTGGCTCGCCGTGCACGTGGCCCGGCTGGGCTTCGAGGCGGAGGTGCTGGAGCCGCCGGAGCTGCGGGAGGCCGTCGCCGTGCTCGCCCGCCGCCTCACCGCGATGGCCGGGACCGGCTGACGCCGGGCTTGACGGCCTTTCCTGTGGGCGGAGGGCGTCGGCACCCACCCCACGGGTCCGTGGTGGATCAGCCGGAGCGCAGCGCCAGGTCGTCGGCGCGGTGCGCCCGGCCCGCGCCGGCCTGCGCGGGGACCCGGGCGAACCGCGTCCAGGCGGAGACCACCTGCTCGGCGGCGTGCCACGGGAAGGGGTCGCCGACCTCGTCGGCCGCCTCGGCGGGCTCGGTGACCGTCACGCCCCAGTGCCGCAGCCGCGCCAGGCTCTCCAGGAAGGCGGGGTGCCGGGCGAGCGTCGGTTCCGGGGCGGGCACGACGAGGACCGGCAGGCCGACGGCGGTCGCCTCGTTGAGCAGCCGCAGGGCCAGGTTGTCGTTGAGGCCGTACGCCCACTTGTTGACCAGGTCGAAGCTGGCCGGCGCGACCGCGTAGGCGTCGGCCGGCGGCAGCGGGTACAGCGTCTCCGGCTGCTCCTCCTCGTGGACCGGGTGGCGGGTGAGGTCGGCGAGTGCGGCCCGGTCGATCGCGGCTGTCGCGTCCGGGGCGGCGATGACGTGGACCTCCCAGCTCAGCTCCTGGCAGGCCGCGACGAACGGGGCGAGTCCGGCGGCGGGCTCGGCGCCGCAGACCACGAGGTGCAGGACAGGCGATCGTGACTTCCCGGGCATGACGCTCCTATCGGCGTGACGTGTCCCGCGCCAGTCGTGGCGAGATGCCGCCGGTCGTGCGGCGGGACGTCGATCGCCTGCGTCACCGGCGATCTCGCCGATCGAGTGGCTCCGGATGTCCGTGGGGGATCCCGAGAGCCGAGAGTATCGAGCCGGTCACCAACGTGAGCCCGTTTCCGGTGAACCGGCCGGACCGGCGGCGGCAGGCCGCCGAACAGCTGAGCGTCGGGTCAGCCGGACGTCCCTAGTAGAGCAGGTGGGGCGCCCGCCGCCGGTCGAACTGGGCCAGCTCGTCGGCCCAGGCGCCGACCACGTCGGCCACGTCGGCGCCCGCGTCGATCATCGTGCGCAGCCGCGGCGATCCGGTCAGCTTGTCCACCCAGTACGGTCGCACGGCGTCCCACGAGTCGCTCCGCCACGCGAACGCCGGGTACTTGCGCGCCTCCACCAGCATCGCGACCGCCGTCCGGATCGGGTCGTACGTCGCCCGGTCGACGACCTTCACCTCCACCCCGGCGCAGAGCTTGTTGAGCAGTGCCGGCTTCTGCCCGGCCGCCGTCGGCGTGAAGTACGCCTCGCGGAACTCGACGCCGGGCAGGTCGCGCGCGTTGAGCCGGTCTGACCAGTGGTAGTCGAAGTCGCCGGCCAGGCCGCCGATCAGCTCGAACGGCTTGCAGGTGCCCCGGCCCTCGGTGAGCGAGGCGACGCCCTCGAACAGACCGGTGCCGGGATAGACCAGCGCGGTGTCCGGGGTGGGCATGTTCGGGCTGGGCATCACCCAGGGCAGGTCGATGTCGGCGGCCAGTTTGTCGCGCTTCCAGTGCCGGCACCGGACCACGTGGAGGTCGACGGGCCGCCCCGCCGCGGCGGGCAGGAACTCCGCGTTGAAGAACCCGGCCAGCTCGCCCACGGTCATCCCGTGCTGCTGGACGATCTCCTTCAGACCCACGCCGGAGGTGTAGGCGGGCGTCATCATCGGCCCGTAGGCCCGGCCGCCGACCGGGTTCGGCCGGTCCAGCACGACGTACCGCTTGCCGACGCGGGCGGCGGCCACCATCGAGGTGTACATCGTCCAGATGTACGTGTAGAAGCGGACGCCCACGTCCTGGATGTCGAAGACGACGGTGTCGACGCCGGCCTCGGTGAACATGGTCTCCCACTTGGCCTGGGAGGCCCCGTACGCGTCGTAGACGGTGATCCCGGTGCGGGCGTCGACGCCGGTGCCCTCGCTGCCGCCGGCCTGTGCCGAGCCGCGGAAGCCGTGCTCGGGGCCGAACGCCGCGGCCAGCCGCACCGCGTCCGAGGCGTGCATCAGGTCGACCAGGTGGCGGTAGGACGCGTCCACCCCGGTGGGGTTGGAGATCACACCGACCCGCTGGCCGGCGAGGTCCGCGAAGTCGGACCCGACGAGGACGTCGAGGCCGGTCTCCACGCGGCGGATGCCGGGCACCGCGTTGCCGGGCGTGCCCGGGGCCGCCGCCGCGACCGCGCCCGCGGTCACCGCACCCGCACCGGCCAGGAACTTCCTGCGCTCCATGTCGACCTCCCGTCGGTTGCGTCGAAACTTAGCTACGCATTGATGCCCCGTCAAGGAAGGTTAGCTACATGGAGGGAGGTGGTGGGGACCGCGCGGTCCTGCGGCGTCCCGGCCGGCCGCCCGGACGTGGTGCTCCATACTGGCCCGGTGTTCACCCTCGCCCAGGCCCGTCACCTGATCGCCACGCTGCGCCCGCGCGTCGACGAGCTGATCCGGCTGCGGGCCGACCTGGCCGAACTGCGCGCCGACCTGGCCGACCGGGGCGCCAGCCCGCTCGGCGGACGGGCCGAGGCCAAGGGGCTGGAGGCCCGGCTGCACGCCCTCGTCGAGGAGCTGCACTCCCACGACATCCAGGTCAAGGGCATCGCGCCGGTGCTGCTCGACTTCCCCGGCGAGCGGGACGGCCGGCCGGTGCTCTGGTGCTGGCTGGAGGGAGACACCGACGTGCGCTGGTACCACCGCGTCGAGTGCGGCTTCGCCGGCCGCCGCCCGGTCTGACCCGGCGGCGCAACGGCCAGGTTCACCACCCGGCCGGCGGCCTTCGGGTCCGGCACGGGGCGCGCCGGCCGCCTGCCTGGGGGGGTCGCCGGGTGGGCTACCGGAATGCGGGCCAGTGCTCCGCCCTTCAGGGCGGGGTGAAGGCCCGCGCTGGGAGGGCCGTCAGGCCCGAGCAGTGCCTTAAGCCGGACGGTTCTGCTGCTCGATGTACTGCTTCACGACACTCAGCGGTGCCCCTCCGACGGAGCCCGCGAGGTACGAGCCCGACCAGATACGGTGCTTTTCGTGCAGCTCCGTTACCAGTTCCGCGTCTATCCGACGCCGGGCCAGCAGATTGAGCTGGCTCGGGCGTTCGGGTGTGCGCGGGTGGTGTTCAACGACGGGCTGCGCGCACGGCAGGAAGCCCGCGAGGCCGGACTGTCGTACGTCTGCGACGGCGAGTTGTCCAAACGGGTCATCACGGAGGCGAAGAAGACCGCGGCCCGCGCCTGGCTGGGCGAGGTGTCGGCGGTCGTG
>NZ_JBEOVW010000012.1:0-218120 GCF_040295705.1 Micromonospora sp. NPDC002717
TCCGAGTTCGTGCCGTTCCTGGCCTTCGACGTGGAGATCCGCAAGGTCATCTGCTCCACGAACGCGATCGAGAGCGTCAACGCCCGCATCCGCAAGGCCGTCCGCGCCCGCGGCCACTTCCCGAACGAGCAGGCCGCGCTCAAGTGCGTCTACATGGCCTTGATGAGTCTCGACCCGACCGGCACCGGCCGCCGGCGCTGGACCATGCGCTGGAAAGCGCCCCTGAACGCCTTCCAGATCGCCTTCGAGGGCCGGCTCACCCCGGCCAACCACTGACCACCTCAACAACCAAGATCAGCCGTTAACTTGACACTCCCGCGCAGGACAGCCGGCTGCCGGCGAAGTGGTTCAAACTTTCTGTACGTCTTCAAGGCGGCCCTTGACGGGCCGCACGCGCCGCCGCCTGGGCGCGCGTCCGACGCTCCGCTGTCGCTCCACGCCGGCCACGCAACACGCCCGGCGGCTGGCGCGGAGAGCGGGGAACCCGGGGCCGCCGCAGACGGGATAGCGGGGACAGTGGTGTAGGTTCGTCGCCGGCAGCCGGCCTGCGCCGCGCCTGAACAGCGCGGCGCAGGGAAGGGCCTGCCGGGTCCGCGCGGCAAGCCCCAAGCATGGGGGCGGTGGCCGCACGAAGGCATGCCGGTCGTCCAGGAGCCGGCTCCGCAGCCGCTCCGGGTCAGATCAACCCCTCGCCGGGGAGGGGAGGGGTGGCCGCCGGTGGCCAGCTTCGACCCCGGGAGCCGGGTCCGTGCCGGGCGAGGTTGGGTCAACTGCGCCACTGTGGCGGTGTCCGCCGGGGGCGCGGTCCGTGACACGAGAGCCGACACCGACTCAGGCTGTTCCGGCAGCGTCCGTTCGTGCGTCAAGGTCCGCTTGACGTGGCAGACCGGGCGACGGCCCGATCCCCAGGAGGGCGGGTCGACGGCAGACGGCGTGGCTATCGGGCGTGGCGGCGACAAGCGGGCGTAGGCTCTCCTCTGCCGATCAGGGGGAGGAACCACATGGCTACCTGCGCCAATCCGGATTGCTCTAACGAGAGCTGGAACTCACAGTTGGCAGGAAGCTGGGTCCAGGTCGCAGAGACGACCTTGCGATCGGTTGATCACAACGGGGGCCGAGCCGTCCAGACAAACATGGCAGCCGTGACCTGCTCCCGGAGGTGCGCGATTGCCATCCTCAGCCGAGCCCTAGAGATCGAAGAGGCGCGGCGCGCAAAGTACAACCCGTTCGCATCAGTCCTGCCGGTGCAGTCGGAGTAGCTTCCGATACGACAGCGCCCGGGTGACTAACTGAGCGACTACGGCCACGTTCGGCGGTGGACGTTCGTGGACTCCGGTGGACCGTTCGGACAGCTCAGCGCCGCTGCTGACGCAGCTCATGGACGGCTAGTGGTTCCTTCACACCGAAGCGTCAGCTTCCCCTCCGATGGCGAAGGCTGGCGCCATCACTTCTCTCGCCACCACACCGCTAGCATTCCCGCGAGTCCCACGAGGACTACGCATCCAAGACCACCGCAGAGTAGTAGAGCAACGGCACCAAAGAACCCGAAGTCCCCGTAGTCCACGGCTTGACCATACGCTTGCGGCAAGGTCGTGCCCGACCCGTGCCCGTTGTAGGGGTCAACAGGGGCACGACCCAACATGCCACGAGGTCTTCAATCGACGGTACGTAGCCACTGGTCGGGCCAGATAGTCACCGAGAGTGTAGATCAACCCGATTCCCAAGCTGACAGTGCCAGGGCAGACTGTCGGTGGACCGGTGGCAGAGGCAGGTTATTGCAGCGCTGAGATGCCGGATGCCGTGCACGCGCGGCGGCTCGAAGGCGCGTGGGGCCGCTGGCGTGCCATGCCCCACCGGGGGTTCAAATCCCCTCCGGTCCGCTCGTAGTCTTCCCAGCACGGTTGGGTGACTATTTGGGTGACGATCGGGACGGACGCCGGCGGACTGCCACGGACACTGGGGGATCGTCCTGGCAGCTCAGCGGATTCGTAGCCGCAGGTCAACGTCCCGTGTTGGTTGCCTGGGGGTCAAGGGGTCGACGAAGACCAGGTCCAGGCCGTCACCAGGCCGTCGGAGGTCGATCGGGAGCGACCAACGACGACCACTGGTGACGACGTCTGCCCAGGTGACTAGGCGTGGCCGGCGCGATGACCAGGCCGGC
This sequence comes from Micromonospora sp. NPDC002717, assembly GCF_040295705.1. Classification (NCBI taxonomy): domain Bacteria; kingdom Bacillati; phylum Actinomycetota; class Actinomycetes; order Micromonosporales; family Micromonosporaceae; genus Micromonospora; species Micromonospora sp. NPDC002717. The sequence continues at coordinate 2,162 of NZ_JBEOVW010000012.1, forward strand.
CGGGACCCCGTTACCTGTAGTTGGTGGACTGGTGGGCGCCGTAGTTCCAGTGCAGGGCAGCGGTGAAGGCGAGGCAGAGACTAGCGTGGCCAAATGCCCGAGTCGCTATTCGAACAGACGTGCCCAGACGACTACCTAGTACGCCTTGCCGCCTCGGATCTCGGGCGGTCATACAAGAGCCTGGCGACCTCCGAGCTCGCAATCCGCCGTAATGATGTAGTGCTGGACCTCGGATGCGGTCCGGGCGCTGATCTCCCTGCGTTCGCGGAAGCGGTTGGACCTGACGGTGGAGTCATCGGCCTCGACCACGATCCCGTGCACGTCGAGCAAGCCGCCGCTCGCGCGGCGGAGCTGCCACAAGTTCAGGTCCGTGAGTGCGACATCCACGCCCTCGACATGTCGAGCGGTAGCGTTGACCGGGCACACACAGATCGGGTGCTGCAACATGTCGTAGATCCGGCGACGGTTATTGCCGAGGCACGGCGAGTCCTGCGTGCCGGCGGGTGCGCCGTGTTCGCCGAGCCCGACTGGGACACGCTCATCGTCGATTATTCCGACCTAGCTCTTGCGCGGGCCTACACGCGTTTCGTGACCGAGCAAGTGGTGCGCAACGGGTGCATTGGTCGACAGCTTCCTCGACTCGCTGCAAGTGCCGGCTTTGCCATTACCAAGGTCATCCCGATCACGGCCACCTTCCAAGACGCCGAGGCGGCGGATAAGGTCTTGGGTTTTCGGCGAGTAACTGAGCGCGCAGTAAGTGCGGGCTACCTAGGCGCAAAGGCAGCCGACCAATGGCTCGACCACCTCGCTACTCGTCCTTTCTTCGCATCCGTCACCCTGTTCATCGTCGTCGCGGCGGCGTAGGCGACTGTCGACAGCAACAGTGACAGCAACACGCTGGGACGAGAACGCCCGGCGGCCGCCGGGCACGGACAGTTGCCCGAGGTAGCGAACGCGCACAGACGACGCCGGACGATCCGCACAGAGCTTGTAAGCGAGCAGTCAGACCGAGTCACAAGATCCGGACGGGCGCCTCCGCGGCCACCTGGACCTCGGCGGGCATCATGCTGCTGGCTGCAGTGGTCGCGGGCGTCTTCATCAACGCCGAGGCGCCGGGCCGGCAGGCGGGCGCGGCGGCGGCCGGCCCGGCGGGCGGTGACCGCGAAGCCGGGCGGTCGAGGCGTGGGTCCACGCGGGCCTGCCTTCGCAGATCCCGACCATGTGGGGCCCGAGTCAGGCCCCGGCCCTTCTCTGGAGCCGGGGTCAGTACCTGGGCCCCACATGCGCATCCATGAGCACGATGGACGCTTGCCGCGTGCCGGTTTCCGTTTGGCTCAGACCTGTCACAGGCCCGTGCAAAGATCGTCGCCGTGACTGAATGGATCTACAACGATCGCCCTGAGGGTGTCAGGTTCCTGGCCGAGCGGATTGCGGAGCCGGGCCGTGGGGAGATCGAGGCCGAAATCTGGGACTGGGTCGTGCGTGGCCAGGATGACGCCGACGAGTTCGTGGATTTCTTCGATGAGGACGAGCAGCGCCACGGCGCCACCGACGAGGAGCTCAGGGCGGCGTACGAAAAGGCTTTGGTTGCTCGGCGGGAGCAGCAGCGTGAGTGGGGCGAGGTGCGGAGCAACCTCACCCGCGCGTTCGTCGATCTCAACGAGCTCGGCGTGTTGGCCAGGGAGAACTTCAGCTGCTGTGGCACCTGCGCGGCCGCTGAGATCCACGACGAGCGGGACGATTCCCGGCACTGGCACGGGTACCTCTGGTACCACCAGCAGGACACGGAGTCGCTGCTCGCGAGCGAGGACGGCGAGGTCTACCTGGGCTACGGCGCCTATCCGCCAGCGGACTTCGACGAGGTCGCCTATGCCGCCCTGCCGGAGGCCGAACAGCAGGCCCGCTACCAGGCCGACCTGGAACGGCTACTGGACGAGATCGCCTTTCCGGTGCTTCGCAAGCACGGCATGCGGGTGGAGTGGAACCGCAAGCAATCCAGGCGGATACGGGTGACCGGCGCCCAGTGGTACACGCCATTGGCCTGAATCAGCGAAGACTCGACTTCATGGGTCAGGCGTGGGTTGAGTCGTCCGGACCGGGTCGGCTGACCAGGCGAGCCTGCCGCCGATGATCGTGGCGGCAACCCGAGTCGAGAACCGATGACCGGAGAACGGTGTGTTCCTGGCCAGGCTGGCCAGTCGGGCCGCGTCGACCGTCCAGTCGGCGTCGGTGGAGACCAGGCACAGCGTGGCGGGCATGCCCACCTGGAGCGGATCCCCGCCGCCGACAGCTGTTCCGCCGATCGCCGCCGGCCGGATGGCCATCGCCTCGGCGAGGCGGCGCCATGACATGAGGCCCGTGCGCACCATGGTCTCCGCGACGACCGGCAGCGCGGTCTCCAGTCCGAGCATGCCGGGGGGCGCCTCGCACCAGGGACGGTTCTTGGTGGCGGCGGGGTGCGGCGCGTGATCGGTGGCGACCACGTCGATGATCCCCTCGGCGAGCGCTTCCCGCAGGGCCGTCACGTCCTGGGCGCTGCGCAGCGGCGGGTTGACCTTGTAGCGGGTGTCACCGGTGCGTACCAGTTCGTCGGTGAGCAGGAGATGGTGCGGGGTGACCTCCGCGGTGACCGGCCAGCCCCGCGATTTGGCCCAGCGGATTACTTCCACGCTGCCTCGCGTCGAGACATGGCAGATGTGCAGCGGGGTGTCGTCCGCGCCCGCCAGCACGCAGTCCCGGGCGATGATCGCCTCTTCGGCGACGGCGGGCCATCCGGGCAGGCCCAACTCGCGGGCGACCGCGCCGTCGTTGGCCTGGGCGTTCGGGCTCAGCGGCGAGGACTGGGCGTGCTGGGCGATGAACCCGCCGACGTCGGCCGCCCGGCGCAGCGCCTGTCGCATCAACGCGGGGTCCTCCACACACCGGCCGTCGTCGGAGAACATCCGGGTGCGGGCGGCCGAGGCGGCCATCGCCTCGATCGGTGCCAGCGTGGTGCCGCCGAGGCCGACGGTGACCGCGCCCACGGGCCGTACCTGGCAGTGTGCGGTGCGTTCGGCGACCTCGGCGACGTACTCCACGCGTCGCGGATCATCCGCCACCGGCTGGGTGTTCGCCATCGCGAACACCGTCGCGTAGCCGCCCTTGGCCGCCGCGAGCGTGCCGGTGGCGATGGTCTCCGCGTCCTCCGCGCCGGGTTGGCGCAGGTGGGTGTGCAGGTCGGTGAGCGCTGGCAGCGCGATCAGGCCGTGGCAGTCGATGCTGTGGACGGCGGGTCCCTGCCCGGCGGGATCGAGCGCGGCGATCCGGCCGTTGTCGATCAGCAGGTCCACCGGTTCCTCGCCGTAGGGTCGTACGCCCCGCAGCACGGTGGGTGGCAGCAGCGGTTGCCGGGACAGCGGCCGCAGGTTCCCGCCAGGCTCAGTCATCCGCGGATCCCCACCTGAACACCGGCCCGTCGAGGCACACCAGGGGCGCCTCAGCCCCCACGCTCCGCTGTCCTGAGGAGCAGCCGTGGCAGTATCCGAGGCCGCACGCCATGTGCGCCTCGACGGATACCTGCACCTCCGCCTTCCACCGGTTCCCGAGGTCGGCGGCGAGGTCGGTCAGCCGTTGCGAGCCGCAGGTGAGGATGAGCTGCGGAGGGTCGGCGTCCAGCGTCGAGGTGAGCAGGGTGGACAGGAAGTCCGGCTCACTGGTCCCGTCCGCGTCGGTGACCTGGTGCAGGTGCTCGACGCCGTCCCGGCGCAGGGTGTCGGCGCCGATCAGCGCACCGGGATGGCGGGCGCTGATGACGGCGACGGTCGTACCGCCACGGCGGGCGTTGACCGCGGCGACCATGGTCAGCGAACAGGTGCCGATGCCCCGGCCCAGCAGCAGCACCCGGCTGGTCGCGGGGGAGAGGTGGAACCCCTGCCCGAGCGGACCGGTCGCGAGCATGGTCTCGCCGACGGCGAAGGTGGCGAGCCGGCGCGTACCGCCGCCGACGACGCCGTAGATCACGTCGAACGTGCCGTGTTCGGGTGCGGTGTCGTAGATCGCCATCGGCCGCGGCAGGACGGGGGCGGTCTCGTCGGCGCGGGCCGCCGTGAGCATCACGAACTGGCCGGGTTGGGCCCGGGTGGCGATGGTCGGGGCGTGCAGGCGGAGGAACCGGTACCGGTCGCCGACCGGTTCGTGGCGCAGGACCGGCGCGTGGTGCCAGGTGGGTGGGGGCCGGTGCGCCGGCGGCAGGTCGAGCGGGACGAGTCGTCCGCTGGTGGTGTTCAGCATGGCCCCTCCGCCGGGGACGTCGTGGTCAGTTCGTGATCGAGGGCGAGCAGGCTGCGGGCGAGCAGGTCGGTTCCGGCGGCGAGATCCGCGCTGCTCGTCCACTCCTCGGGGACGTGACTCAGCCCGGCCCGGCTCGGCACGAAGATCATCCCCGCGGGCACCACCTTGTTGATCATCTGGCTGTCGTGGCTGGCGCCGCTGGGCAGGACCCGGTACGCCGTCCCCGTGGCGGTGCAGGTCTCGGCGATCCGGCGGCGCAGCCAGATCGGCAGCACCACCGGGGAGGCGTCGCCGAGCAACTCGATGTCCAGGCCGACTCCGCGGCGGTCGCAGATGGCGCGGGCGCCGTGGATCAGCTCGGTCGCTGTCGACCGCTGCCGGTCGCTGTCCACGTCGCGGATGTCCACGTAGAGCCGAGCCTCGCCGGGGATCGTGGTGATCGAGCCCGGTTCGAGTTCCAGCCGGCCGACCGTGGCCCGAGTGCCGTGGTGCCGGGGGTCGGTCGCGATGCTCTCGGCGAGGAGCGTGATCTCCGCCGCGGCCGTCATGGCGTCGGCCCGCTGGTGCATCGGCGTCCCGCCGGTGTGCGAGGCGCGGCCGTGCAGGTCGAGGCGGAACCGGGTGCTGCCGGAGATGAGGTCGACGATGCCGATCGGCACGCCCTGGGCTTCGAGCACGCCACCCTGCTCGATGTGCAGCTCCACGAACGCTGCCCAGTCGTCCGCGCGCCAGCGCGCTTCCTCGACGCGGCTCGGATCGAGACCGACAGCCCGCATGGCCTCGGCGAGACTCACTCCGTGGACGTCCCGCCGGTCGGCCAGATCGGACGAGCTCAGCAGGCCCGCCGCGATCCGGCTGCCGGTGCACGCCTGGCCGAACCGCGCGCCCTCCTCACCGGCGAACGCCACGAACCTGATCGGGTGGGTGTGCCGTACGTCCGCCTCGACGAGAAGCCGCGCGACCTCCATGGCGGCCACCACCCCGGCAATGCCGTCGAACCGTCCGGCCCGGGGCACGCTGTCCAGGTGGGAGCCGGTGCCGACGGCAGGGGCGGGCCCGGCATCGCCGGGCCGTTCGGCGTAGCTGTTGCCCGCCGCGTCGGTCCAGGTTCGCAGGCCCAGCGCGGAGAGCTGGTCGGTGAACATCCGGTGCGCCGCGCGTTCCAGCGGGGTGTACGCGAGCCGCGTCACGCCGTCGGTGCTCTCGCTGATCTCGGCGAACTGCGTCAGCAGGTCGGCCAACCGGGTGGCGTCGGCCCGGGGCAGGGCGACGGCGACGGTGTCCAGGCTCATCGCTGTGTCCGCGAGGAGGCTGCGGCGGTGACGACCGGGGTGCCGTCGACGGCTGCCAGGACCGCGTCGGTGACGGGTAGCGCCGCCGCGACCGCCACCACCTCGGCGTGGGCGTGGGCGAGCAGGAGCCGCAGCGCCGGCAGCGCCGCCACGTCGTGCCAGGAGGCGCCGAGAAGTGCGACGCGTGCTCCGGGGTCCGGGGGCGGGCTCAGCGAGAGCAGCCCGGAGTCTTCGTAGATGCGTACGGTGGGGAGGTCCAGCTCCCGGGACACGACGTGGGCCAGCACGCCGTCGTCGAGGGTGTCCCGCACGACCACCACCGTCGGGGTGTACGGCCGCAGGTCGTCGGCGATCGCCGCGCCGACGAGTTCGACGGCCGCCGCGGCACCGGCACGGTCGGCCGCGACCGCCCGGTGGAGTTCGTCGACAGCTGCGGCGAGCTGGCTCGCCGGTGTTGGGTGAGTGTTCATGGCGTTCGTGGCGCGGTGACCCTCGGCGTTGGCCATGGGGAGGAAGCGCCGTCCCCCTTTCAGGATCCAGTGGACTGACAGCGGTCGGAGTTCGGGTGAAGCGGTGGAAAACGGGTCACGCTGTTGGTACGTCGACTGTGCCCTGGCGGTCCCGGACTCGTGGCTGATCGGGGATGTGCAGGTCCGCTGGGGTGAACAGGGCCCGGACGGGGCAGCGGGCCGCAGCCTCGCCCTGGCCGCCGCTGCGGTCGACGGCCGCCAGTACGGCGGGCACCACCGCGCCGCGGTCCCGAAGCGCGTGGACGGCGCTGGTGGCGCGTGAGCCGGACATGATCACGTCCTCGACGAGGACGACGCGTTCGCCCGCGTGCAGTTCTCCCTCGATCTGCGTCGGGTGGTCGCCGGCAGCAGCGGTGGGGACCACCGCGAAGGGCAGACCGGTCTCCAGGGACAGGGCGGTGACGAGCGGTGCCACCTCTGCCCGGCCGGCCAGCCGGTCCGTCGTGGCGTCCAACAGGTCGGCCATCAGGGCGGCCATCCGCCGCAGGATCGTCGGGCGGGTTTCGAACAGGAAGACATCTATGTACACGTCGATCGGGCCGGCCGGTGCGAGGGTGAACTCGCCGGGCAGGCACGCCGCGGCGCGCAGATCACGGGCGAGTTCCAGCCAACGTTGGTGGCGGTTCTGGAAGGCGGTCGTGTCGCCGGTGCCGATGGTGCTGGGTGCGGCTCTGGTCATGGGGTCCCTCGGTAGGTCGCGGTGCTGTCGGTCTGGTCGGCATCGACGATCAGCGGTGACGGGGTGAACTCGCTGCTGTAACCGAGTTCGGCGCTGAGCCGGGCCGCCGTGGCGAGCACCAGATGAGTCGCCCGGGCCCGGGCGACGGGATCACGCATCCGGTCGGCGGCCGCAGCGAGCGTGATGCTCGCGCAGGTCGTGCCGGTGGACGAGCGAACAGGCGCGGCCACCGCCCACACGCCTCGGTCCAGTTCGTCGTCGCAGACGTCGTAGCCTCGGGCCCGGACGACCGCGAGGTGTTCGATCACGGCGTCCGGGGTGGCCGGGGTGTCCGGGGTGAACGCGGTGAGCGGCCGTTCCGCGAGCAGCGCGCGGACGATGTCGGTGTCCATGTCGGCGAGGAGAGCGCGGGCGGACGCCGCCGCGTGCAGCGGCATTTCCTGGCCGATCCGGACGAACAGTCGCAGCGGGTGCACGCTTTCGATGAGAGCGATGCAGACCACCCGGTTGCCGACCAGTTCGGCGAGGAACACCGTCTCCCCGGACTCGGCGGCCGCGGCGAGCACCGCAGGGTGCGGGGCGACCAGTGTGGAGGTACGGCGGCTGTTCTGCTCCGCCAGTTGACGGGCGGCGGGGCCGAGGAAGTAGCGGCGGTTGACCGGGGATCGGGTGACGAACTCCTGTTCGGCCAGGACCGCCAGTAGCCGGTGCGCGCTGCCGAGCGGGATGTCGAGCGTCTCGTGTAGGTCCTTCATGCTCATCCCGTCGCCGTGACGGGCGAGGGTCCGCAGCATTTCCAGCGCTCTGACGACCGGTTGCACGCTGTCTCCTTCGAATGGGCTCGGCGGGCTCAGACCCGTAGCGAGCCGACGACTTCCGAGACGGACATGGTGCCCGATGCGGCCAGCAGCGGCCCGAGCTCCCGCACGATCTCCGCCATGGCGTACGGGCGGGCGAAGTTGGCCGTCCCGACCTGGACCGCGCTCGCCCCGGCGAGGAGGAATTCCAGGACGTCCCGCGCCGAGCTGATGCCGCCGCAGCCGATGACCGGGATGTCGACCGCGCGGGCGGCCTGCCAGACCAGGCGCAGCGCGATCGGTTTCACCGCGGGACCGGACAGTCCGCCGACGCCGTTGCCGAGCACGGCCGTACGGCGGGTGGCGTCCACGCTCATTGCCGGGAAGGTGTTGGCCACCGTGATGGCCGTGGCGCCGGCGCGCTCCGCGGCGCGGGCGATGTCCACGATCGACGTCACGTTCGGGGTGAGTTTGACGAACACCGGTACGTGCGAGCGGGCCACCACACCGGACACGACCCGTTCGACCGTGGCCGCGTCGGTGCCGATGGCCAGGCCGCCGTGTTCGAGGTTGGGGCAGGAGACGTTCACCTCGAGCGCCGCGGCACCGTGGCCGGCCAGCTGCTCCGTCGCCGTCCAGTACTCCGCCACGGTCAGCCCGCCGACGCTGATGATGGTGGGCACGTTGGTGGCGAGGTAACGGGGGAGTACGCGGGAGCGGAACTCGTCGATACCGGGACTGGGGATGCCGACGCTGTTGAGCATTCCGTCGGGAGTCTCGGTGATGCGGTGTGCGGGATTGCCGGAGCGCACCGCGGCGAAGACGGTCTTCGTGACCAGCGCGCCCAGCTCGTCCAGCGGCACCAGCGTGCCGAGCTCCGGGCCGAAACAGCCGGACGCGGGCATGACCGGGTTACTCAGCCGGATATCACCGAGAGTGACAGATAAATCGATGCTGGTTCGTTGTTCCTGGGTCCAGAACCGAGCTCTCGAGTCGGTCTCGCCGCCCGGGATGGCGACTGAAATACCCGAGTTGTCGGTCGAGGCGTGCAGTCTCGTTTCCACGACGCGGATGTACCTCTTCCGTCTGGGAAGAGTCGACTATGCGTCACCGGCCGTGCTTCGTCAAGGGGTGGAACCCTCTGTCCCGGGCAGCGTAAGAGCTTTCGCACCGCTCGGAGAGTCGGCGCGTTTCAGCATGTGGAAAGCGGTGTGGTCAAGCGTTGCTTGCTAGCCGTGGCGCGGGCCTCCCGCCGGACGGCTTCTGCTCTCCGGCTACCCAGCGCTGTTTCCGGGACCGCTGATCCGGTCTGGAGGGCGCGCTACAGAGTGCCGAGAGCGCCTGGCGGCCGGGATGACTTCCGACTGGCCGAAGTAACGTTTCTGTCTCGCCGGGGCGACGGTCACGCGTGCCGGTGACGCCGACGAGCGTCGGCCGGGGCCGAGGTTATCAACACGTATTGACTACCCGGTGTGATGGACGTATCTTCGGCTCTCCTTCCCCCGGAGGTGTTCATGAAGGTGACTCGAGCCGATGTGGCCAGGCGGGCGCAGACCTCGCCGTCGGTGGTCAGCTACGTGCTCAACGGCGGTCCACGCCCGGTCGCACCGGCCACCCGGGCCCGGGTCGAGGCAGCCATCCGGGACCTCGGCTACCGCCCGAACCGCGTGGCCCAGGCGCTCCGCCGTACCCGCAGCGGCTTCCTCGGCCTGTTGATGCCCGACGGGGGCAACCCCTTCTTCGCCGAACTGGCCAACGCCATCGAGACCGAGGCGGCACGCCGCGGAAAGTTGCTGTTCCTGCTGCACTCCGACGGCGGCGAGGAGGGCGAGCGACTCGCCGCCATGGGGGATGTCCGGGCCGAGGGGGTGCTGTGGGTGCCGCACCACGAGAGCCCGTCCACCGCATCCGCCCTGGCCAACGCACCCTGCCCGGTGGTGGTACTCGACCGGGTGCCGGCGGACGCGACGGCCCGGTACGACTCGGTCGCGGTGGACCACCACCAGGGCGCCCGGCTGGCCACCAGCCACCTGGTCGAGCACGGCTTCCGGCAGGTCTCGTGCCTGTCCGGCCCGAGCGAGACCATCGTCGGGCGCGACCGGGCCGCCGGTTGGCGGCAGGCGCTGGCCGACCACGGCGTCACCGAAGGCGTGTGGGAGGTACCGGCGGACTTCACGCCGGAGGGCGGCCGGGCGGCCGGGAACGAACTGCTCGACCGGTTGACCTTCCCGGCCGCCGTCTTCGTCGCCTCGGACCGGCAGGCACTCGGCCTGCTGCGCGCCGTGCGCGAACGGGGACTCGACGTACCGCGAGACGTCGCCATCGTGTCCTTCGACGGCACGGACGTCAGCGCCTACACCACGCCACCGCTGTCCACCATGCGGCAGCCCCTGCCGGCGCTCGCGGCCGGCGCCCTGACGCTTCTCGAGGAGCGAATACGCGACCCGTACCGACCGGCGCGGCACATCGCCCTGCCCGCCGAGCCCGTGTTCCGAACAAGTTGTGGATGTGGACAGCCATGAGTGTGCCAACCGGAAACCCCATCACCGAACGCCGTTCCCCACAGGCCGGGCAGGAGACTCTGCTGCGGCTGTCGCAGATCACCAAGGAGTACCGGTCCGACCGGGGCAAGGTGGTGCGCGCGCTCCACGAGGTGTCGCTCGACGTGCGGCAGGGCGAGATCCTCGCCATCATCGGCGCGTCCGGCTGCGGCAAGTCCACCCTGCTGCGGATCATGGCGGGCCTCGACACCATCACCTCCGGGCAGGCGGAGTGGTCACGCCAGCCGACACCCGGCCGGGACATCGGTTACGTCTTCCAGGAGCCGGTCCTGCTGCCCTGGCGCAGCGTCCTACGTAACGCCTGCATCGCCCCGGAGACGTTGAAGGAGCCGCGGCAGCAGTACGAGCCTCGGGTACGCGAACTGCTGAGCCTGGTCGGACTGACCGACTTCGCCGACGCGCTGCCGCGCGAACTCTCCGGCGGGATGCGGCAGCGGACCTCGATCGTGCGGGCGCTCGCCCACGATCCGATGCTGTTGCTGATGGACGAGCCCTTCGGCGCACTCGACCAGATCACCCGGGAGAAGCTGCACGACGACCTGCTCAACATCTGGACCGCGACCGGCAAGACCATCGTGTTCGTGACGCACAGCGTCGACGAGGCCACCTACCTCGCAGACCGGGTGGTCGTGCTCTCACCCCGCCCCGGCCGGGTACGCGCGGTCCACGACGTCCCCCTGCCCCGGCCCCGGGACGCGCGTACGAAGCTCGATCCGCGGTTCGCGGAGTTCCAGGCCATGCTGCGGGGGGAACTGTGACGGTTCAGACCTCGACACCCGAGCCGACGGCACCGGCCGTCGCGCCGGCACCGGTTGGTTGGTCGCGACGCGGCCGCCTGCGACTCGTGGCCAAGCCCTTCGTCGCGCTGCTGTACGTCCTCGTGATCGTCGGCGCCTGGGGCGCGTACCAGGCGGTGGCGGACGTCCCGCGATATCTGCTCGCCAGCCCGGCCGAGGTCGGATCGCAACTGCTGGACCTGGTACGGACCGGAACGCTGTGGACCCACCTGGGATACACGGTCCGCAACATCGGTGTCGGCTTCACGATCGGGGCGGTGATCGGCGCGGCGCTGGGAGTGGCGGTCTCCCGGTCGCAGGTCGTCGACGCGATGCTCTCCCCGTTCCTGGTCGTGTTCCAGGCGATGCCGAAGATCGCGCTCGCGCCCATGCTGGTGCTCTGGTTCGGCCTCGGCCTGACCAGCCAGTTCGTGCTCATCGTGAGCCTGTCCTTCTTCCCGATCCTGGTCGGCACCGCCACCGGGCTGCGGCAGGTGAACCCGGGCTACCGGGACCTCGCCACGATCGTCGGGATGAACCCGGTAGCCCGACTGTTCCGCATCGACATCCGCGCAGCGTCGCCGTCGATCTTCGCCGCCGCCCGGGTGGCCGCCGTCGACGCCATGACCGGAGCGGTCCTCGCCGAGTGGATCTCCTCAAGCCAGGGACTCGGCTACCTCCTGGTCGAGGCCAACTCCTCCTACCAGGTCCCCATGCTGATGGCCTCGATCGTGGTGATCGTGGCTGTCGGACTCGCCCTCTACCAGCTGGTCTCCTACGTGGAGGCCCGCGCCCTGCGGTGGCGCGATCCCGTCACGGCCTGATCACACGACCCGTCCGTCGTAGGCCGAACCCCCATCGAACTGGAATACGAGGTACACCCATGCGCTCCATGAACCGTAGATCCCTCCTTGCCGGTATCGCCGCCAGCACCGTCATCGCCCTCACCGCCGGCTGCGGCGGCGTCGAGGCCCCCGGCGGCGGCACCGACGGTGGCACGACCAAGGTCAGCATCCAGATCGACGGCGCCGCCGCCCCCTACTACGCGCCGCTGTACTGGGCCAAGGAACAGGGCTACTTCACCAAGCAGAACCTCGACGTCGAATTCCTGTACGCCGACGCCGCCACCATCACCAAGAACGTGGCCGCCAACAACGTCCAGTTCGGCTTCCCGAACGCCGACAGCGTGATCCAGGCGGTGGCCAACGGCGTGCCGGACCTCGTCGTGCACACCACGTACCAGCAGGGCATCGGCGCACTGCTCACCCTCGCCGACTCCGGCATCACCAACCCGGCCGACCTGAAGGGCAAGACGGTCGCGGTGACGAGCCTCGGCTCCCCGAACTACGTCCAGCTGACGGCGATTGCCGCCTCGGCGGGCCTGGACGTGAAGAAGGACCTGACGGTCAAGGTCGTCGGTACCGGCGCCATCGTCTCGGCACTGCAGAACAAGCAGGTCGACGCGATCGTCTTCTCGCGGCTGCGCTACTACACCCTGCAGGCCGCCGGAGTGCAGGTCACCCAGATCCTGTCCAACCAGTACCTCCCGTCGTTCGGCAACGTCGTGATCACCGGCCAGCAGTTCGCCAAGGAGAACCCCAAGGCCGTCACCGGATTCACCACCGCGCTCAACGCCGCGCTGCAGGACCTCATCGACGGCAAGCTGCCGCAGGCCGTCGAGATGTCCATCCAGAAGTACGCCACCAGCTTCGCCGGCCAGGAAAAGTCGGTCACCCAGGTGATGCAGGAGGTCTTCGTCAAGGACCTGTGGCAGAGCGACGCCACCAAGGCGCACGGGCTCGGCTACGGTGACCCGACGGCCTGGCAGAACGCCGTGGACGCGCAGAAGAAGTACGGCCTGATCCAGGGCGACGTGCGGGCGTCCGACTTCGTGAAGGCCACCTCGTGACCGAGCAGCGACTCGGCAAGCTACCGCGCGCCGTGCTCGGCACGGCGTCGGTAGCGGCCTTCCTACTGGCCTGGCAGGGCTACGTCCACCTCGCGCACGTGCCCACGTACACCCTCCCCGGCCCGATCGAGATCGTGACGTACACCTGGCGGATGCTCACCGGCGAGCAACTGCTGGTCCACCTCCGGGTGACCGGTGCCGAACTCCTACAGGGAGTGGCGATCGGCTTGACGGTCGGCGTGCTCACCGGGGTGGCGATGGCCCGATGGCACTGGCTGGAACGAGCGGCCATGCCGCTGCTGGTGTTCATCCAGATCACCCCGAAGATCGCGATCGCCCCACTCCTGGTGCTGTGGCTCGGGCTCGGCGTGACCAGCAAGATCACCCTCGTCGCGCTGGTCACGTTCTTCCCGGTACTGATCAACACGCTGGCCGGGCTGCGCGGCATCGGCACGAACTACCGCCACCTGTGTCAGGTGCTCGCACTCTCCGGCCCGCGGCGGTTCTTCCAGCTCGAACTGCCGATGACCCTGCCGCACATCGTGGTCGGGCTCCGCCTCGGTGCCCTGGCCGGAGTCACCGCCGCAGTGATCGGCGAGTTGATCGGCGCCCAGGGTGGGCTCGGATACCTGGTCGCACAGAGCCAGGAGACCGACAACATCCCGCAGGCAATGGTCGGGCTGCTGCTGCTGAGCATGCTCGGGCTGGTCTCCTGGTCCGGTATCGGCGCCGTCGCCGGCTGGCTCCGCACCCGCTTCGGCGTGACCGATGGCTGAGCCGTCGCGGAGCCGCTGTCGTCGGCGGAGGCCGGGACGATGACCGGGACACCCCGGCGCATCGTGGTCGACACCGACGGAGGCGTGGACGACCTGGTGGCACTCGCCTGGTTGCTGCGCCTGCCGGATGTGGAGATACCGGCGATCATCGCCACCGGCGGGGCACGGCCCGCCGATGTCGTCGGGGCGGCGGTCAACCATGCGCTTCGCGCGCTCGCTCCGGCCCGGCGGCCGTTGCTGCTGCGAGGCGCCGAGATCGACCCCGCCGCGCGGGCCGCGGTCCCGTCGGGCGCGCGGCTGCACGGCGAGTACGGTCTCGGGCCGCTCATCCCCACGCACGGCGCCGAGTTCGACGGCGACATACGCGTCGACCCGTCACTGCCGGCGCACACCGACTACCTGGTACTCGGCCCATTGACCACCGCCGGGCGCCTCGCCGGGCAGGTGAGCCACTGGCCGGCGCACGTCCGGTTGACCGTGATGGGTGGGGCATTCTCCCTGCCCGGCGTGGTGCAGGGCGCCGAGCCGAACTTCGCCCGCGACCCCCGGGCTGCCCGGCAACTGTTCGCCGAGCCGCCCGGCCAGGGCGTACGGGTCGTGCCGACGGACGCGACCACCCGGGCGAGCTGCCCGCCGGAGGCCGTCCGGCGGGTGCTCGACGGCGGCAACGGCTGGCCCGGGATGCGCGCGCAACTGCTGGCGCACTACTGGTCCGGCACAGCCAGCCGACACTGCCACGACCTGGTGGCCGCAGCCGTCGTGGCGCGACCGGAGGTGGTGGCGGTCGAGACGCCCGCCACGGTGGCCGTCGACGCGGACGGCCGCTCGGACATGACCCCCGAGGGGAACGTGGCCGTGACGGTGGTGAGCCGCCTCGACGACACGGCGTGGCGCGAGATCGTCCTGGCATGGGCGACGGACAGAGAGGCGACGGTGCGTTGAACAGCCCGAAGATCGCGGTGGTGGGCAGCGCCAACCTTGACCGCATGGTGGTGACCGACCGGCTCCCCGAGCCCGGGGAGACACTGGCCGCCCGGGAATACCGGGAGGGTATCGGCGGCAAGGGCGCGAACCAGGCGATGACCATCGCCACCCTCGGTACGCCCGTCGGCTTCGTCGGATGCGTCGGCGCCGACGCCGCTGGTGAGCAGGTGCGGCAGCGGCTCGCCGGCCGGGGCGTGGACGTGTCGGGGCTCGCGGTCGTCCATGACCTCCCCACAGGGACCGCGCTGATCACGGTGGACGGCGCCGGCGAGAACGTGATCGTGGTACACCCCGGGGCGAACGGCGCACTGGACGCGGCCCGCGTCGACCGGCACCGGGACATGATCGCGACGGCAGCGCTCACCCTGATGCAGTGCGAGGTCGCGACGCCCGCGCTGGAGCGGGCCGCAGCGCTGGCCGGGGGCCTCCTGGTGCTGAATCCCGCGCCCGCAACTCCGCTTCCCGACGCCCTCGTACGCCGGGTGGATGTGCTGGTGCCCAACCGGGCCGAGTTGGCGGTCCTGGCCGGCACGTCCCTGCCAGAGAGCCTGGACGACGTGGCGAGCGCCGTCGGCAAGCTTGGGCTCGCGGCGACCGTCGTGGTGACGCTCGGGTCGCAGGGCGCGGCCGTGATAGAGCCGGACGGCCGCGTTGACCACGTTCCGGCGCTCCGTACCGAGGCCGTGGACACGACTGGCGCGGGCGACTGCTTCTGCGGAGCCCTCGCGACCGCCCTGGTGACGCGGCCCGGCCGCGCCGTGGCGGAAGCCGCCCGCTGGGCGGCCGTCGCGGCGGCGCTGTCGACACGCGGCCGGGGCGCACAAGGCGCGCTGCCGACCCTGGATGAGGTGTCCAGGGCGATGAGTGCCACCGACCGTCCGTTCTCGTAGCGGGCCTCCGCAGCTCCCGTTCGATCCACAGCACCAGCACGGCTGGCCGACCCGGATGCAGCGCGCGTCGGCCTTCACCTCGTCGAGCCAGCCGGATCCGGCAGCGATCCCGAGACACGAGATGTATGCCGCGATGCACGGCGGCTCGGGCGCAACAGTCACCCTCAGTTATCACGGTTCCCGTCACCCCGCTCTACGCGAAAGGCCCTGGCCAGGACATCAATCCGGTCAGGGCCTTCGATGTTCCAAGGTCAACGATCATGCGGTGTGCCATTTGCCCACGCCGCGTCAGGCGTTCAGGCCCGCTCGAAGCCCCGGAACACGCCGGAAGCGTCGACGGAGTCTGCGAAGTCGGCGAAGTCCATGTTCGCGATGGAGAGGTTGGCCGAGACCTCGGCGTACCAGCGGGGCGGTATCCGGAAGGTGCGGCCCGGCTCGTCGTACAGATCGACAGCGAGCAGCGGATTTTCGTCGTCAGCCATGGTGGTGGCATCGGCGAGGAACAGGTAGGTCAGTTTGTCGTCGTCGGCTGCGTCGGCATCCGCTTGGACCAGATCCTGGATGCTCACCCCGTCGTACCGTGGGTCGTTGACGAAAGTGGCGTTGGGGTAAGGGTCGCCAGCGATGATGGCAGCCTTGAGCGCGTCCCACGCCGCGTCTTCAGTGAAGTCGACACGCAGGACCAGCGACGCCAGGTCGTCGGGTTGGGGCAGGGGTGTCATAAAGCGGATCCTCCCAGTCCGTCGCCATCGGCCTTCTGCCGCTTCTCGCGGTTGGCCTTGTCTTTCGTCTTCGCCGGCTGGTCCGTCAGCTTCTTGCCCTTTCCCGGCTTTTGGCCTTCTCTCGGTCAGCCCGCACTGCCTCGTGCAGCGCCTGGACGATGGCCCGGTCAGCTTCGGCCGCAGCGTGCTGGTAGATCAGCGCGGCCTGCAGCCAGTCGGGCCCCATCCGGGCCATCAGGCCCCGCTCAGGGACAGCGGTGTTGGGAAGTGGTCCCTATCCTCTCGGCCATGGGAGCCCTCAAGCCGTGGCACGTGTTCGTCCTGACGCTCTGCTGTCTCTTGCCGACTGCTGCGGCGATCGTTGGCGGGGTATGGGCGGTCCGCCGATCTCGTAACCGTCGCTGAACCAACTCTGCCAACCGCGGTCGACGCTGCCGGGCCAGGCACGGTACAGGCGTGGGCGTCAGTGGGGGGTGATGCCCCAGGAAGCGCTCCACAGCTCGCCCGGCTTGAGCACGATCAGGTCGCGACCTGACCGCAGGGCATCCGGCGGGCAGGTCATCGGCTCCACCGCGATCGACCGCCGGTGGCGGGGTGACGGCACGCTGTCGGCCGTGTACACCTGCCACCAGGCGAACGCAGGGTCGGCCCACACACTGGTCACCGGCGCGTCCGGAGTGCCGAGCGTGACGGTATGCCGATCTTGGCTGGTAAGGATGACGTCGCCGAAGGCGGTGCCCAGGCGGCCGGTCCCGATCTGCTTCGGGACGGTGTAGTCGAACTCCGAGCCGGCGACCTTCGCCTCCCCGATCGGCAAATGGCGCGCGTCGACGAGCAGCCGTGACCGGGCCGGAATGCGTAGCCAGGTCTCCTCGACCGAGACCGGCGGCAGCAGGTAGGGATGGGCGCCCAAGCCGAACGGCGCCGGCTCCGCGGCGGCGTTGGTCGCGGTGTGGGTCACCGTCAGGCCGCCGCCCGCCAGTTCCCACCGGGTGGTCAGGCTCAGGCTCCACGGATACCCAGGTTGCGCCGGAAGGTCGAAGCCGAGCGTGACGGCGGACGGGGTCTGCTCCAGCAGCCGCCAGGGGACCCAGCGGACCAGGCCGTGGACGGCGCTGCGGTTCGCCGGTTCGGACAGCGGCAGCTGGTAGGTGTGGCCGCCGAAGGCGTACTGCCCGTCGCGCAGCCGATTGGGCCAGGGCGCGAGGACTTGACCGGCGCCGGCCGGGCAGATCACGTCCTCGGCGTACCCGTCGACGACCTCGCGGTCTCCGGCCCGGTAGGTCCGCAGGCCCCCGCCGACCTCCACGATGACGGCGGTCTGGTCGGCGAAGCTGATCGTCCATTGCGAACCTGTTGGCGCTTTTGGCATGCGCGAACCTTACTGCCGTTCGAGCACGACGAGGTGTTGTCGATCGCGAGCCGATCGCCGCCGACAGCGCCGGGCAGGTCCGCTGACATCGCCGAGTCGCAGTAGGAGGTGCCCCTGCGGGCGGAACGCCCTGTGGTGACCAAAGGATCGGTACCGGTCGAGCGGGCCCACCTGGCCAAGAACGGAGCCGCGGTTCGTCGGGCCGTTCGATGCTTACTGCGGCGAACGCGACCCCGTGCGGGAGCAGGCGGAGGCGTGGGTGCGGAAGCAGCCGTTACCGCGTCCGATCGCCGACGGCCAAACCTGTGGGGCCGATGGCGCTACCGGGCGGGATAGCGCCGACCGAGCTGGACTTCACCCCGCCTGAGCCGTTCGCTAGTGCTGTGACCGCACAGGTTCACCGGGTTGGCGGTCGTGGCGGTTGGATGTGCGGCGACGTCCGATCCGATCGCTGGAGGCCCGGTGGCCGAGCCTGTCCGTGTACGCAGACTGACCGACCAGGAGGGGCAGAAGCTGCAGCAGATCATGCGCAGGGCAGCACGAGTTCGGTGCGCTACCGGCGCGCGATGATGCTGCTCGCCTCGGCGGGCGGAAACCGGGTGCCGGTGATCGCCCAGCTGGTCCAGGCCGACGAGGACACCGTGCGCGATGTGATCCACCGCTTCAACGAGATCGGCCTGGCCTGCCTGGACCCTCAGTGGGCGGGAGGCCGTCCCCGCCTACTCAGTCGTGAGGACGAGGACTTCGTCATCCGGACGGCCACCACCCGCCCCACCAGGCTCGGCCAACCCTTCACCCGCTGGTCCACTTCGGCCCGCTGCGGCAGTTCACCCTGGCCAACTCCCACCACCGCAGCCGCCCCGCGCAAACCCCGGCACTGCACCGCTACCTGCGCTGGCGCAATACCAACGCCCGCCACCCCGACGTACTCACCGCCCAACGCAAGGAACGCGCCCGCGTCCGCAGCGAGAAGGGCATCCGCTGGGGCGGACGCCCCCTCAACACCGCAGCCTGACCAACCGCGAACCGCAGCCCCCGAACGCCGAAGGGGGCAAGTTCAGGAGAAGGACAGCGACAGAAGGATGACTCAGGAGGCGGACGGTTCGATCTCCCCCGCAAAGACGATGAACTGGTCGATGAGGCTCCGCCGCAGATGGACGACGTCCGTTCCCGCCAGGCGGGGACCTCCATCCGGCGTGGTGAAGACCCACTGGTACCGGGCCCACTCGTCAGGCATGTCCACCGCCGAGCAGCGCACCATCGTGCCGGTCCCCGCCGGGTGGCGCCGGATGTCCAGCACGAACCGCTCGACCGCCGCGATTCCTTCGCTGCGACCCAACGGCCCCCAGAAGACCACGTCTGAGGTCAGAGCCTGGGAGAGCAGGGCAGTCACATAGCTGTCGTCCGAGGTGTTGAACGCGGAGATGAACGTGTCGATCGCGGAGCGTGCAATCTCTTCCTGCATGCCCCAGTAATACCAGCCGGTTCGCGTGCGCTCGTCCCGCGAGCCGCCTTCCGATCACGGTGAACCACCCCGGTCACAGCACTAGTGAACGCGGGGGAGCGTGATGGTGAATGTCGTCCCGACGCCGACCTCACTCGCGACCGTGATGGTGCCCTGGTGATCGGTGACGATCTGCCGGGCGATGGCGAGGCCGAGGCCACTGCCTCCCGTACGGCGGCCCCGTGCGGCGTCGGCCCGCCAGAACCGGTCGAACACATGCGGCAGCGCGTCCGCTGCGATTCCCGAGCCGGTGTCGACGACCTGGACGATCGCCTGCGTTTCGGTGCGGCTCGCGACCAGCCGGACGTTGCCGCCCGCAGCGGTCGCCCGTAGTGCGTTGGTGACGAGATTGCCCACCACCTGGCGGAGCCGGTCGGGATCGGCGTGTACCGCAACCGGCTCGGCCGCCACGCGCAACGACACCCCGGCTGACTCCGCCCGGGCGTGGTGGGCGGTGCCGCAGGTCTCCAGGAGTTCGGCCAGATCCACCGTGACCCGGTGGTACGCCAGGTTGCCGGCCTCAGCCAGGGCCAGGTCCTGCAGGTCGTCGACGATGCGCTGTTGCAGCACCGCCTCTTCGAGCAGCGAGGCGTAGAGCTCCTGGTCCGGCGTGACCACGCCGTCGGAGAGCGCCTCGAGATAGCCGCGCAGGTTGGCCAGCGGGGTGCGCAGTTCATGTGCGACGTCGGCGACCAGTCGGCGTTGCCGCTCCTCCCCGCGCTGCAGGGAGTCGGCCATCCGGTTGAACGACCGGGCCAACTCCGCCAGCTCGTCGTTGCCCCGCACCGGAACCCGTCCGGTGAGGTCGCCCCGGCCGAGCCGCTGAGCGGCCGCGGTGAGCGTGTCGATGGGGCGCAGCACCCGCCGGCTCAGCAGTACGGTGCCGATGATCGCGACCGCCGCCACGCCCACGGCCGCGGCGAGCAGCGGACCGGCCGCCAGCGCGGACGCCGGATCGCCACGAGCGCCGAGGTAGACCCGGGCGGGTACCGGCGCGACGTCACTGATCTGGTTGGTGAAGACCTGGGCCAGGCAGGAATCCAGTGGCTCCACCGCCGTCAGGGCGCCACAGCCCTGCACCCGGTCGGCGCCGGCCGCCCGGTCCAGGTTCGGCCGGGCCGCGATGTCGCGACAGCTGCGGACGATCTCGTCGACGCCCTGGCGACCGCGCACGTCGGTCGTGCTCGGTTCCGCGTCGAACTGCGGAACTCCCGTGCTGGTAGGTGAGGCGACGACAGGAACGGATTCCCGGGTCAGGCAGGCCGCGAACAGCACGCCCGTGCGGTAGGAGGCGATCGCCCCGACCACGCCTTTCTCCCGGCCCGCCGGCTCCGTCGGCAACGCGGCCAGATTCAGCACCGGCCGCGGGTCGACGAACCCGACCATCGTGCCGAGCGGCCGGGCGGTGCGATCCTCCTGGGTGTCCGTGTCCACGATCACCTGGCCCGTATCGGCGACCAGGTGGATCCGCTGACCGGTCTCAGCGCGCAGGTCCTGCACCAGGCCGGGCACGCCCTCCCAGGTGCCGTGCCGGCTGCCGTACGCCTTGAGTCGGGCGACGACCTGGTCGAGCTGCGCCCGGTCGACGGTGGCCGACTCGTTGATCTGTTGCGAGGCCTGCCGCAGGGTCAGCCACGCGGTCGCCACGGTCGCGCTCACCGCGACGAGGATGACCAGCCAGAGCACCCGTAGCCGAAAACTCACCGGCTGGCTCCGGGCGTCCCCTCGGGCGTCGGCGTCGCCGCCGGTTCCGGCGCCGGTTCGGCGAGCCGGTAGCCGCGGCCGTAGACGGTCTGCACGTACCGCGGTTCGGCAACGTCGGCCTCGATCTTGCGGCGGAGGTTCATCACGTGCGCGTCGACGGTGCGTTCGAGCACGAAATGATCGAACCCGAAGGCACGGTCGATGATCTGCGCCCGGGTGAACACCCGCCCGGGCTCGCCGGCGAGCACCTCGAGGATGCCGAACTCCTTGGCCGTCAGGGCGACCGGCCGGCCGCCGACGCGTACCTCGAACCGGCCGGCGTCCACCTCGATCTCGCCGACGCGCAGCACCGCCCGGTTGTCGGCGCTCACCACCCGGGCCCGGCGCAGCAGCGCCCGTACCCGGGCGGCCAGCTCCCGCGGGCTGTACGGCTTGGTGAGGTAGTCGTCGGCACCGAGATCGAGGCCCAGCAGGACGTCGTCCTCGGTGGTGCGGGCGGTCAGCAGCAGGATCGGAATCTCCGATTCGGCGCGTAGGACCCGGCACACGTCGAGGCCGTCGACGACCGGCATCATCACGTCGAGGACCACCAGGTCCGGCCGGCGGGACCGGCACTGGTCCAGCGCGGCCCGCCCGTCGCCGACCAGCAGCACGCTGTGCCCCTCGCGTTCGAGATAGACCCGTACCAGGTTGGCCTGCTTGGGGTCGTCCTCGGCGACCAGGATCCGCGCGCTCATGTTTCCCCGTTCCGGCTAGTGGTGGCGGGGTCAAGTAAAACCGAAACCTGTGAAGAACTGATGCGGACGGCTCCGGAGAGCGGCGAGCGGGATGTCCGCACAGCTGGCCCACAGCGTCTTCAAGGGTTCTTCACCACGGGCTGCCTACCGTGCCGGTCATGTCAGTCAGGAGCCGGACATGATCCTGGAACCAGCACACGCAGGCCGCCGCGGGGAGCGACAGCGGCGGGCGGTCCGGCGGCGGATCCGGGAGACGCTTGCGGTGCGCCGGGCCGCCGCTGTCGGCGGGCACGGGGCCGCCGAACCGCCGGACGAACCGCCCGTCGAACCCAGGGCTGCCGGGTGACGCCGGGTACGCGCGGTCGGCGCGCGGGGACCGGTGTGATCAGTGAGAGTGCCGAGCTGGCCGAGGCCGTGATAGATCTCGCGGCGATCGCGCAGAATGTTCGGACGATCGCAGCGATCGCACGTACCGGGTTGATGGCCGTGGTGAAGGCCGACGCGTTCGGGCACGGCGCGGTGCCGGTGGCGCGGGCTGCGTTGGGGGCCGGCGCCGACTGGCTGGGCGTGACCTCGGCGACGGAGGCGCTGGCACTTCGATCGGCGGGCATCGGCGCGCCCGTCCTGAGCTGGCTGCACCGGCCGGACGAGGACTTCACCCGTCTGATCGCCGCGGACGTCGACATCGCGGTGTCGACCCTGACCCATCTGCGCGCGATCGCCGACGCGGCCACGGGTCTCGGTGTGCCCGCCATGGTCCAGCTCAAGGCGGACGTGGGTCTGTCCCGCAACGGTGCCCCCGGCGACGAATGGCCCGAGCTGGTCGCCTGGGCCCGCAAGCACGAGGCGGAGGGCAGCGTCCGGGTGCACGGGGTGTGGTCCCACTTGACCAACTCCGACGTGCCGGGCTGCCCGAGCATCGCGCGGCAGCTGTCGACGTTCCGGGAGGCACTGCGGATCGTCCGAGATGCCGGGCTTGATCCGGAAGTGGTGCATCTGGCGAATTCGGCGGCGGCACTGGCCGCCCCGGAGACCCGGTTCGATCTCTGTCGGATCGGCCTGGCCATGTATGGCATCGACCCCTTTGGCGCGGCCGGTCCCCGCCGTTTCGGCCTGCGACCCGCCATGACCCTACGGTCAAAGGTGATCAACCTGAAACGCGTGCCCGCCGGGACCGGCGTCTCGTACGGGCCCGACCACGTGACCGATCGGCCGACCACGCTCGCTCTGCTGCCGCTCGGGTACGCCGATGGTCTCTCGCGCACCGCCGAGGGCCGCGCGTGGGTCTGGCTCGCCGGTCGACGATGCCCGATCGTCGGCCGCATCGCCATGGATCAGTGCGTCGTCGATGCCGGCGATCTACCGGTGGCGCTCGGCGATCCCGTGGTCGTCTTCGGCCCCGGCGCCGAGCCCGGCTCGCCCGAACCGGCCGAGCCGACGGCCGCCGAGTGGGCGCAGTGGGCCGGCACCATCCCGCACGAGGTCTTGACCGGAATCGGCGCGCGGGTGGCGCGCGCACACCTACACGGGGAAGCGGCAACATCGTGACTGTTCGTTTGGCGGTGCTGTTCGGTGGGCGCAGCGGGGAGCACGACGTCTCCCGACGCTCGGCGGACAGCATCCTGGCCCATCTCGACCGCGACACGTACGACGTGACGGAGGTGCTGATCGAGCGGGACGGCCAGTGGCGGGTGAACGGCGACCGGGCCACGTTCGCGCAGGCGCTGCGGACCCTCGGCGACCAGGACGTGGTGTTCCCGGCGCTGCACGGCCCGTACGGTGAGGACGGCACCGTCCAGTCGATGCTGGAGTGGCTCGGCGTCGCGTTTGTCGGAAACGGTGTTTTCGCCAGCGCCGCGGGGATGGACAAGTCGGTCACGAAGAAACTCCTCGCCGCCGACGGCCTGCGCGTGGCCGCCGGGGTGACGCTGCGCCCCGACGAGGAGCTGTCGTCGCGGGATCAGGACCGGCTGGGACTGCCTGTCTTCGTCAAACCGGCCCGGGCCGGCTCCAGCCTGGGCGTCTCCAAGGTCGAACAATGGGCGCAACTGCCCGCCGCCCTGCGGCTCGCGCGCGAGAGCGACGCGAAGGTTCTCGTCGAACGCGCCGTGCGTGGGCGCGAGATCGACGTCGGCGTCCTTCAGCACCCCGACGGTCGCGTCGAGGCCGGGCCGCCGCTGGAGATACGGGTGGCGAACGCCTCCTTCTTCGACTACGACGCCAAGTACGACGGCGGTGCTGTCTTCCACATTCCGGCCCAGCTCGACCCCGGCGCCACCCGACTACTGCAGGACCGGGCCGTGCAGGCGTTCCACGCGCTCGGATGCCGTGGGCTGCTCCGCGTCGACTTCTTCCTCCCGGATCCGGACGCCGACCACGGCACAGGGTGGACCGGAGACCACCGGGAGCCGGTGATCAACGAGGTCAACACCTTCCCCGGATTCACCGCCGCCTCCCAGTACCCGCAGATCTGGCAGCGGGCCGGCGTCGGCTACCCGGCACTGCTCGACATCCTCGTCCAGGGCGCACTGCACCGACGCGACACCGCCTCCCCATGCAAGAGTCCCTGCTGATGGCCGTCTACACCGCGGAACATCTCCGTGGTCTCCGCATGATCGTCACGGGCGGCGGAACGGGCGGGCACACCTACCCGGCGCTGACCACGATCCGTACGCTCCGCGACCGGCTAGCGGCAGCCGGCACCGAACCCGACGTCCGCTGGGTGGGCGTCGCCCACGGACTGGAGGCCAGAATCGCCCGGCAGGAGGGCATTCCCTTCACGGCGATCACCACCGGCAAACTGCGCCGCTCGCCGAACCTGCACGAGTGGGGCCGCAACGTCGCCGACGCCTTGCGCGTGCCGCTCGGCATCGTCCAGGCCATCATGATCGTGGTACGCACCCGGCCCGAGGTGGTCTTCTCCACCGGCGGATACGTCTCCGTCCCGATCGGGATCGCCGCCTGGATGACCCGCCGCCCGCTGGTCATGCACGAGCAGGTCCTCACGCTCGGGCTGGCGAACCGGATCCTCGCCCGCCTCGCTGATCGAGTCCTGCTGAGCCACGAATCCTCCATCGACCACCTGCCCGCCGGAGCGCGGACCCGCGCGGTGATCACCGGCAACCCGGTCCGACCCGAGATCCTCACGGGTAACCGCAACCGGGCGCTCGCCGCATACCACCTGGACCCCCGCCTGCCGCTGGTGTACGTCACCGGCGGCGCCCAGGGCGCCGTCCAGGTCAACAACCTGATCGCCGACATCCTCCCCGGACTCCTGCCGAAGTGTCAGGTGCTGCACCAGTGCGGCGACTACTCCCTCGACCGGATGCGGCAGGTCGCGGCCGCCCTCCCGGAACACCTGCGCAGCAGGTACCGGGTCGTCGACTACGTCCACGGCGAGCTGCCGGACGTCCTGAGCGCCGCGGACATCGTCGTCGCGCGCAGCGGCGCCGGCACCGTCGCCGAACTCACCGCCCTGGGCAAGGCATGCGTCCTCATCCCGCTCATCCCCACCAGCGGCGACGAACAACGGCGGACCGCACGACACCTCGCCGACGCCGGTGCCTCCCGCATGCTCGCCGGCCCCGACGCCTCCGCCAACCGCCTCTACGAGGAGATCATGGTGCTGCTCGACCACCCGGAACGACGCCAGGAACTGGCCAACGCCGCCCGTCGACACGGCCGCCCCCACGCGGCCGCAGCCGTGGCCAGCGCAATCATCGACGCCGCCGGCCGGTGCCGGTCATGATCCTGCTGTCTGATCGGCGAATCTCGGCCATCCCGCTGGGCGACAACGGGGAAGCCCTGGTCGACGTGCGCCAGGTTGCGGACCTTCGGGTCGACGATCGCCTGGCCGACGAGGCCGGGGCCTACGCGCACCTTCGTGAGGCAACGGTCCAGCGCCTGCTCGCCGCCCAGCGGACCCTGCCCCGAGGACTGCGGCTGCTGATCATCGAGGGGTACCGGCCGCTCAGCCTGCAGACGACCTACTTCGAGAGCTACAAGGACGAACTGCGCCGCAGGTACCCGGAGTGGGACTCGGCGCGCCGGCACGTCGAGGCCAGCAAGTACATCTCGCCGCCCGAGGTGGCTCCGCACAGCACCGGCGGGACGGTCGACCTCACCCTCTGCACGGCCGACGGCCTCGAACTGGACCTGGGCACGAACGTCAACGCCAGCCCGGTGGACAGCGCCAACGCCTGCTTCACCGGATCACCCCACATCTCCCCGCAGGCCCGCACCAACCGCGACATCCTCGCCCGGACGCTCTCGTCCGCCGGCATGGTCAACTACCCGACCGAATGGTGGCACTGGTCGTTCGGCGACCGCTACTGGGCGCTGAGCACCGGGGCCACCCGGACCCGGTACGGGCCGGTCGACCTCCCCTGAAGCCTCTGCGTGTCGACTCACTCTCGGACATCGAGAAGGCGAAGGCGACCTGGTCGGGGACTCCGGCGGCGGCGCGGCGATCGGGGCGGTCGCACCAGGTCGTCTCGGGTAGGTGGAGCCTGCGGTCGATCAGCGCCCGGCCTGCGGGTGATGCGTAGGCCAGGAACGCCCCGACCTGGCTGTTTTCGCCACGACCCGCGGTGCCCGTGTACCGCCGCTGCACCCCGGCCGAGCGTTTGCCGACCCTCAGCCAGGCGAGTGCCAGACGTATCCACGGCGCTGTGACACATCGCCCACACCCAGGGGCAGGCGAATCCGACAGCCGATACCTACAGTCGGGCCATGAGCACCGACAAAGGCGTGCGGGTCTGGCTCCGCCGGCATGGAGCTGAGCAGATCGCGCATCCCGGGGGCAACCTGTACGCCCACCTGGGTCGAGTCGGCGAACGACTCGCCGTGCCTGGCTGCAGCAGTGAAGTGCGAGCCGCGAGCCTCCCGCTGGCCTCTGAGCAGGTCATCCGCGACGTGCAGGGGGTCTTGCGGCCGTGACACCCGAACCGTCGGCAGGGTCACGTTCGACAGCACGCACCCCCGGTCGCGTACGCGTGCGAGCCGTCTACCCCGGCAGCTTTGATCCCTTCACTCCCGGGCATCTGAATGTGGTGAAACGGGCACGCGACCTCTTCGACGAAGTGGTCGTGCTCGTCGCGGTCAACAGCAGCAAGCGTCCGGGCACCGACGAAGAAGAACGAGCGGCCGCTGTTCGGGCCATTCTGCCGGTCGAATGGACCTCCGTCACCGTTGCGGCCTGGAGCGGGTTGACCTCCACCTACTGCCGTCGCCATGAAGTAGGAGTGATCGTTCGCGGCGTGCGTAACACCACCGACCTTTGGACCGAGTACCAGCTCGCCGCGATGAACCAGTCGCTGGGTGTCCCCACGGTGTTTCTGCCTGCGCAGCCCGAACTGGCCGCGGTGTCTTCGACCGCGGTGCGCACGCTGGGGAAGCGACCTTCGTCCACGCAGCCGTAGCCTGCCGGACAGTGGCGAACCCCTCGTCGGACCGCCGCCGGGACAATTCTTGAGACTGCCGCCGGCACCCGCCCGGCTCCCATATGGGTAACGGGAAGGCCGGGCCGGATCCTTGCTGTCTGGATTCCCGCAGGTCCGTCACGTCGGTTCGACGGGTAGCCACAGCTCGCAGGTCGCGGTGCTGAAGTCGTCCGCGCGCTCGAGGATCGCAACCATCGAGGGACCCGGCCGCAGACGCCACGGGTTGGAGGGGAACCACTCGGTCGCGGTCGCGGCCCAGGTGTCCTGCAGGGCCTGCGGATGGGGTCCGGCGGTCCGGAAGATCGCCCACCTGCCGGCCGGTACCTCGATGGCGTCGAGGTCGTCGGGGACCGGCGTGTCCCGGGAGACAGCGACCGCGTGCAGGTAGATCAGTTCGCTGCCCTCGGTGCCGTCGGGGTCGAGGTCGTCGCAGACCGGTAGCAGCCCTCCCGGGTCGGTGTCGCTGAGGGCCTTCAGCCGGAGATGCTCCTGCGGTGGGAGCGCGGTGATGTGCTGCTGGATGTGCGGGTTGATGCCCTGGTGGATGAGCGGAACCCGGGCCGCGTTCCGGCGAGCCGGAACGCGGGGCGGTCCACGATGCGGGTGTCCATGGGGATGCTCCCTTCGACGGTCAGGCGGAATTTGAGCTGCGGTTGTGTGCGAAGGGGACCTCCGTCGCGGCGAACGTCACCGGGGTTGGCGCCGTGGACCGCCCGGAACGCACGTCCGAACGCCTCGGTTGAGCCGTATCCGTGCCGGACGGCGATGCTCAGCAGATCGTCCTCGCCCCGAACGACGTCGGCAGCGGCGACGGTCATGCGGCGCCGGCGCACGTACTCCGACAGCGGCATGCCGGCCAACGACGAGAACATCCGGCGCAGGTGGTATTCGGTCGTGCCGACCGTCCTGGCCAGTCCGTTGACGTCGAACTCCTCGGTGAGGTGCTTCTCGACCAGGTCGACAAGGCGGTTGAGTGCCGCGATCACAGGGCCTCCTCTCGACGTCAAGCCTGGACGAAATACGCCGGCCGTGCCCGACCGTAGAGGTCCGATCCGATCATGTGCTCGGCACGTCGCGGCGCTGAACGCACGGCCATGGCGCAGACCGCGCCCAGGGGCAGTGGCTCCATGCAACTGACGGTCAGGATCTTTCCGGGCTCGCGACCACACGCGGCTTGCCTCGGCGGAGCCCACCGGCCGCCCGAGCCCACCCGTACGGATCCGAACATCCCCGAACGCCTGGTCCCGGCCCGAACGGCGCAGGCGTGGATACGTTCTGGACCCAGTGCCCGCAGGGCAGCCGGTGGTGGGACAGGACGGGGGCGGAGTGACCGAGCGCGCCGCGACGTACGCCGAGGTGTTCGCTGTGCGCGAGTACCGCTACCTGTTCGTGGCGTACCTGCTGTCCCTGGCGGGTGACCAGCTCACGGCCGTGACCGTGGCGTACCTCGTCTACACCGGCACCGGCTCGGCCGCGCTCGCGGCGGCCGCCTACGCCAGTTCCTACCTCGCCTGGCTCGCGGGCGGGCCGCTGCTGTCCGGCCTCGCCGACCGGTTCCCCCGGCGGCGGGTCCTGGTCGTGTGCGACCTTGCCCGGGCGGCGCTCGTCCCGGCGGCGGCGCTGCCGGACCTCCCCGCGCCCGCCCTGGTGGCGCTGCTGTTCGCGGTCAACCTGATGCGGCCGCCGTTCGTGGCCGCGAGGGCGGCGCTGATGCCCGAAGTGCTCGACGGTGACCGTTACGCGGTGGCGAACGGCGTGGACAACGTCTGCGCCCAGGTCGTGCAGGTGCTCGGCTTCGCCGCCGGGGGGAGCCTGGTGGCGCTGCTGTCGCTGCGCGGAGCGCTGCTGGTGGACGCCGGCACGTTCCTCGTCTCCGCCCTTCTGATCATGATCGGCGTTCGTTCCCGCCCCGCGCCCCGGGCGCCCGGCCGTCCGGCCCGCGGCGACCGGGCGGCCGGCCTGCGGGTGATCTTCACCGATCCCCGGCTGCGCGCCTACGTCCTCGTCCTGTGGGCGGCCAGCGCCTTCACCTACGCCGCCGAAGGACTGATGGCGCCGCTGGCCCGACAGTACGGAGGCGGCGCCGGCACCGTCGGGCTGTTGTTGGCGGCGGCGCCGACGGGGATGGCCCTCGGCGGGGTCGCTCTCACCCGGCTCTGTCCTCCGGCGGCCCGGCCACGACTGATCCTGCCTCTGGCCGCGCTCTCCGCCGGGGTGCTGGCGGCGACCTGGCTCGTCCCTCCACTGTGGGTCGTACTCCTGCTGTTGGTGCTGGCCGGCGCCGCGAGCGCCTTCGCCATCCCGCTGAACGCGTTGTTCGGCCGGGCCGTGCCGACGCAGTACCGGGGACGCGCGTTCGGGGTGGCCATCACCGGTCTGAGCGGGCTCCAGGGGGCGGCGATGGTCATGGCGGGTCTGGCCGCGGAGCGGTGGCCGGCGA
Source organism: Micromonospora sp. NPDC002717 (assembly GCF_040295705.1). NCBI lineage: Bacteria > Bacillati > Actinomycetota > Actinomycetes > Micromonosporales > Micromonosporaceae > Micromonospora > Micromonospora sp. NPDC002717. Next base: position 31,545 of record NZ_JBEOVW010000012.1, read on the forward strand.
CCGCGGTGATCGGGTTCAGCGGACTGTCGGGCGCGGCGGCGGTCCTCGCCCTCGTGCCGCTGTGGCCGCGGCGGTCTGCCTGCACGCCGACCACGTTCGAGGTCCCGATCGAACAAGGCCGAACGACCTCGACCGCCGCCAGCCCTACCGCCGAGGCGGGCGGCGGCCGACGCTGAGATCACGGGCGGGCACGGGGCCGCCACGAAGGGAAAGGAGAAGCGCATGCGCAGCGTCCACAAGCGTGGCGTCAGCTGGACCTGACCCTGACGTTCCATCACGTCGGCGACGCGCCTCCGGCTCCGACCTCACCGCCGGAGGAAGCCGACCGCTCTCACGAGAGGAGGTGCGGGCGATGCGGAAGGACGACTGCACTGGCTGAGATCCGTGAACCACGGTGGGTGGTCACCGCGGGTGACCACCCACCCCCTAGACGCTGGAGGAGTCATGCGCGGTCAGGGTGGCCACCTGCTCACCATGGGTCAGCTCTCCATGTGGCGAGCCCTCTCGGTGCGCCCTCCGGAGCAACTCTGGGAGTCCAACCAGGACGTGCTCTGGCCGGTTCCGGCCGGAACCACCGAGGAGCAGGTACGCCAGGCGCTCACCGCGCTGGCGGTGCGGCACGAGTCGCTGCGCACCGTCTACCGGCCGGCGGACGAGCCCGACGCCGTGCGGCAGGTGGTCCTGCGCGACCCGTTCGTGCGCTTCGCCGAGGCGTCCGTACGGGAGCCGTTCGACCTGGCCGCCCAGCCGGCGTGGCGGGCCTCGGTACGTGATTCCGACGACGGTGGACCGCCGCGGGTCCATCTGGTGATCCACCACCTCGCGGCCGACGGCGCCGCCGTGCGGATCCTGGAGTCCGACCTGCACGCCCTGCTGCGCGGTGACCGCCTTGCCGACGCCCCCGCGCCCCGCGTGGTGGCCGAACTCCAGCGCGCCGACGACTTCCGGGCCAGGCTGACCGCGGCCGGCGAGTACCGCCAGCGGATCGTCGCCGCCGCACCGCGGGTCCCGGTGTCCCGGGGTGCCCTGGTGCGGGCTCGCGCGCACACCGGCATCCCGTACGGCGCGGTTCGCCACGCGGCGCGGCGCCTGCAGGTCACCGTGCCCACCCTGCTGCTCACCGTCTACGCGCAGGCGCTGGCCGCGACCACGGGCCGGACGGACCAACTGCTGTGGCAGTTGGCCGCGAACCGGATGGATCCCAGGGTGCGGCACCTGGTGTCGTCGATGACCCAGTGGGTGCCCATGCTCGCCGCCTGCGACCCCGACGGGCCGCTGCGCCCGATGGCCCGCGAGGTCAACGTCGCGGCGGTGCGCGCCATGCAGCACGGCGTCTACGACCCGTTCGCCGTCGCGCCCATGGACTTCGACCACGGCAGCTTCTTCACCTTCATCCCGGCCCCCGCCGACGCCGACCCCGCGCCGTCCGGGGTGACGCCCCGGCGTGTCGAGTTCCTCCCGCCCCGCGCCTACAGCGGGGCCAGCTTCTACCTGATCGCCTGGGTGCACCCCTGCGTGCAGCTCACCATGCGGGTGATGCGCAGCGGGTACGGGCGCGCCGAGGTGGAACGCTTCCTGACCACCATGACCGACCTCCTGCTGCGCGCGGTCGAGGACCCGGCATGAGCGAGAGTCTGTGGCGACACCGTGACTTCATGGTGTTGTGGTCGGGCCGGACCCTCAGCGAGGTGGGCGACGCCGTCTCGATGCTGGCCATTCCGCTGCTGGCCGTCACCGTGCTGGACGCCTCCGCCGTCGAGGTCGGCGTCCTCGGCGCCACCCGGATGATCGCCTACCTGTTCCTCTCGCTGCCCGCCGGGGTGTGGGTGGACCGGATGCGCAAACGCCGGGTCATGGTGGTCTGTCACCTCGTGCGGGCCGGGCTGGTGGCCACCGTCGCCATCGGCGCGTGGGCCGGCTGGGTCACGATGGCGCAACTGTGGATCGTGGCGCTGCTGTCCAGCGTCTGCACCGTGCTGTACGAGACCGCGCACCAGAGCTTCCTGCCGTCGGTCGTCGCCGGCAACCAGCTACTCGACGCCAACGGCAAGCTGACGACCACGTACTCGGTCTCGCGGATCGCCGGATACGGCGTGGGCAGCGCACTCGTGTCGGCGCTGGGCGTGGCGCGTACCGTGGGCATCGACGCGCTCGCCTACGTGGTCAACGCCGTGTCCCTCATGCTGCTCCGCCGTCCGGAGCAACCGCCGGCCGTGGCGCGGCGTCGGGACTTCCGCCGGGAGCTGGGCGCCGGGCTCTCCTTCGTGTTCCGCCACCCGATCATGCCCAGACTGGTGGCGGCCTCGGCGTCGCTCAACCTCTTCAGCCAGATGATCTTCGCGTTGGCGGTCCTGTACCTCGTGCGTGACCTCCACCTGAGCGAGCACATGGTCGGTGTGGTGTTGGCGCTCACCACGCTGGGCGGGATCGGCGGCGGCCTGGTCTCCGCGCGGCTGGCGCGCCTGGTGGGCACGGCCCGGATCATCTGGATCGCCCCGTTGGGGCTCGGCTGGACGGTGCTGCTCGTACCGGTCGCCCAGCCCGGTTGGGGTGCGATCGCCTACACGGCCGGCATGGCGGGGCTGGGCGCGGTGTTCGCCATCTACAACGCGGCGGCGATCAGCTACCGGCAGCGGGTCTGCCCGCCGGACCTGCTGGGCAGGATGACCGCGTCGGTCCGGTGGGTGATCTTCGGGGTGATGCCGGTCGGCGCCCTGACGGGCGGACTGCTGGGCAGTTGGCTGGGGGTGCGCCCGACGCTGTGGATCGCCGCCGCCGGAGTGTGGGCGTCCGGTCTGTTGCTCTACCTCTCGCCGCTGCGGCGGTGGCGCGACCTGCCGGACGAGGCCGGCACGTCGGACGGCGGGCAGCCGCCGCCGAGACTCCCGGCGCCGCACGGGCGGTCGCCGGTCGACCCGGCCGGAAAGGCCATGGGAGGTGTACGAGGTGGATGACCAGCCATACGCGCAGCACATTCTGTCCTGGGCGGGCGGGCCGGCGGACACCGACCGGTTCGTCGCGCTGGGCGGGGCACGGCTGCCCGCCGAGCCCGACCCGGCAGCCCTGCGCCGAGCCCTGGACGCGCTCCTGGCCCGGCATCCCGTACTCGGTGAGGGGCCGGTGCCGCTGCGAACCGTCGACGACGTGTGGGCGGCGGCCGCCGCCGGCCGGTACCCGCCCGACGCGCGGTGCCTGCTCTGGGCGTACCTGGCCGGCCGCGAGTTGCTTCTCGTGGCGCACCACACCGTGTCCGACCCGTGGTCCATGCGGCTGCTGCTCCGCGAGGTGATGAAACCAGGGACCGGCCCGGCCCCCACCTACCACGCCAGCGCGTCCACCCCCGCGCCCAGGCGGGTGAACCGGTCCCTGCCGTTCTGGCGCCGGATGCTGGCCGACGTGCCGACCCTGGCCCAGGGCCCCAGCGGCGACACCGGCACGGCCGAGATCAGGACGCCGAGCGGCATCACCCAGCAGCAGGCGGAAGCGGTCGCCCGGACCGTGCGCAGCACGCCGTTCGTCGTCCTGCTCACCGCGTTCGCGCGGGCCCTCGGCCCGCTGTGCCCGGGCGAGGCGGTCGTCCCGGTGCTGACCCACGGCCGGCAGCGGTCCGACTGGGACACCGTGGGGCTGTACATGAACGTGCTGCCGGTGCGGCTCGGCACACCGACGGTGGGCGCGGTGCACCGCGCGTTCGCCGAGGCGTACGCCCACGAGATTCCGTTTCCGGTACTGCTGGACGCGGTGCCGCAGGCCGACGCGCTGTTCGCCGGAGGCGGACCGGCGCTGGCCCAGTTCGAGGTCATCCAGGTGCCCGACGGCGCCGGGATCGAGCCGCTGACGATCCCGGCCGGGCTCGGGCTGGGCGGGCCGGTGCTGCCCGTCAACGGGCTGGCGTTCTGGCTCGAGCCGGGTGCGGGCGGCGGCTACACCGCCTGCCTGCGGTACCGCCGCTCCTACCGGGAGGCCGAGATGCAGGCCCTGACCCGGCGATTCATCGACAGTTGGGAGGATGTCCGTGCCGACGCGGAGCGAGCTTGAGTCGATGCTGACCCGGCTCTGGAGCGAGAAGCTGAACGTCACGCCGGTGGGTGTCGAGGACGACTTCTTCGCCCTCGGCGGCGACTCGCTGCTCGCCGCCGACCTGCTGATGGACCTCTACGAGCAGCTCGGCGTCGAGGTCGACGCCGCGGTGCTGTTCCTCAAGCCGACCATCGCCGAACTGGTCGACGAGGTGCTGGCCGCATGAGGACCCCGCCCTGCCTCCAGACCCGGCCACCGGGCCGGATCGACCTCGCCGACCCCGCCCTGCACGGCTCCGGCGACCCGCACGCCGCCTGGCGGACGCTGCGCCGGTGGGATCCCGTCGGCTGGCAGCCGGTCGAGGGCAGGTCGGGCTTCTGGGCGGTCACCCGCTACGCCGACGCCAGGACCGTCCTGGCCGACCACGCCAGGTTCACCTCCACCGGTGGGGTGATGCTCACCATGCTCGGCCGGGCGGAGCCGGCGCAGAACCAGCAGTTCGCGGCGACCGACCCGCCGCGGCACGGCCTCATCCGGGGGCCGCTGCAACGGCAGATGACCGCGCGTGCGGTGGCACGGCACGCGCCGGCCATCCGTTCCTTCGTCCGGCAGATGCTCCGCCCCGCCGCCGGGACCCTGGACTTCGCCGAGCTCACCTCCGCCCTGCCGCTGGCCTTCCTGGGGCCGCTGATGGGCATCCCCGCCGCGGACTGGCCCGCCCTGGCCCGGTGGGTGTCCATGTCGGTGGCCGAGCACGACCCGGATGTCGCGCTGCCCGACGGCCCGTCGGCGACCCTCGACCGCGGGCACCGGGAACTCTTCGCCTACCTGCTCCACCTGGTGCTCGAACACCGTCGGCGCCCACGCGGAGACCTGGTGGACCTGCTGGGGGCCATGCCGCTGCGCCCCGGAGCGATCGTCGCCAACTGCTACAGCCTGCTCCTCGGCGGCAGCGCCGCCATCCCGCACGTGCCCCGCGCGGCCCTGGCCGAGCTGATCCGCACCGACCGCTACGAGCAGTGGGCCCGGCGACCCGAGCGGGTCGGCCGCGCGGTGGAGGAGGCGCTGCGGTTCACGTCCCCCGCCGGGCACTTCATGCGGTTGGCGACACGGGACACCACCGTCGGCGGCGTACGCGTCGCGGCGGGCGACGCCGTCGTGGTGTGGCTCGGGTCGGCGAACCGCGACGAGACCGTCTTCCCCGACCCCGACACGCTGGACCTGGACCGCCACCCGAACCGGCATCTGGCCTTCGGGGACGGGCGGCACTACTGCCTGGGAGCGGCCGTCGCCAGACTGACGTTGCGCGTCTTCTTCGAGGAACTCTTTGCCACCTTCGCGTCCTTCGAGCCGGCCGGCGAGGTCGAGCGCGTACGGTCGACCTGGCTGGGCGGGATCAAGCGGATGCCGGTCGTGGCCGGGCGACGATGATCACCGAGGCGCTGGCCGCTCAGCTGCGCTCCCGCCGGGAGACGCCGGCCGTGACGGATCCCGAACAGGCCCTGACGTACGCGGACCTGGACGGCTTGTCCGGCGCGGTCGCCCTCCATCTCCAGCAGCGGGGCGTGGCCGTCGGGGAGCCGGTGATCGTGCACACCCGGCTGTCGTGCTGGGCCGTCGTGGCCATGCTCGGCGTACTGCGGGCGGGAGCACGTTACGTCCCCGTCGACGCGGCCTTCCCGGCGGCGCGCCGCGAGCTGATGGCCGCGGGCAGCGGTGCCCGGGTGACACTCACCGAGAGCCTGCTGGCGTCGCTGCGCCCGGCCCGCTCCGGCTGGCGGGACGGGCCCGACGCGTACACGCTGTTCACCAGTGGCTCGACCGGCGTGCCGAAGGCGGTCACGGTGTCGCGGGCGGCGCTGAGCTACTCGACCGGCGCCCGGCTGGAGTACTACGGTCGTGCGCCGCAGCGGTTCCTGCTGTGCTCGTCCATCTCGTTCGACAGCTCCGTGGCGGGCATCTACTGGACGCTGTGCACCGGGGGCACACTGGTCATCCCGAGCGACCGGCCGTTCGACGTGCGGGCGCTGGTCCGGGCCGGCACCGCGCACCGGCCCACCCACACCCTGATGGTGCCGTCCCTGTACCGGCTGGTGCTGCGCTCGCCGGTGCCCAGCCTGACCACCGTGATCGTGGCGGGGGAGAGCTGCCCGCCCGGCCTGGTCGACCTGCATCACGAACGGATGCCCCACGCGACGCTCTACAACGAGTACGGTCCCACCGAGTGCACCGTCTGGAGCACCGTGCACAGGTGCGCGCCGGGCGAGGACCCCGTCCCCATCGGGCGGCCGATCCCCGGCACCACGATCTCCATCGACGACGGCGAGCTGTGCATCTCCTCGCCCGGGGTGGTGTCCGGGGGACCGGTCTACCGCACCGGCGACCGGGTCAGCCTGGGCGCCGACGGCCTGCTCCGCTACCACGGACGCGTCGACGAGCAGCTCAAGGTCGGCGGCATGCGCATCGAACCGGCCGAGATCGAGCACGCCCTGATGTCCCACCCGGCGGTGCTCCTCGCCGGCGTCGCCGTCCCCTACCAGGGCGTCGCGTACGTGGTCTGCGCCGAACCGGTGCCTCAGCGGACCCTGCGCGCGCACCTGCTCGACCGGCTGCCCGCCGTGGCTGTACCCACCGTCTTTGAGCGGCGGGAACGGCTGCCCACCCTGCCCAACGGCAAACTCGACAGGCGCGCTCTGGGCCGGTCCGACCACACTCCACCTCATGGCTGAGGGACACGCGTCCCCGGCACCGGCCGGCGTGGGCATCGCCGCGACCGCCGCGTACGCGAGCACCGCCCGGATCGACGACCTACGCGCCACCGAGTATCGGCACCTCGACCGCGACGGACGCGTCTACCTCGACTACACGGGCGCCGGGGTGGCCGCGCGGGCACAGGTCGCCGCCCACCACGACCGGTTGCTCGCCGGCCCGTACGGCAATCCGCACTCGGAGAACCCCACCTCCGGGGCGACCGGCGCACTGCTCGCCTCGGCCCGACGCGCGGTGCTCGACTTCTTCCGCGCCGACCCCCGCGAGTACGTCGTCGTCTTCACCCCGAACGCCAGTGGCGCCTGCCGCCTGGTGGGCGAGGCGTACGTCTTCGGCCGCGGCCGCCCGCTCGTGCTTACCTGGGACAACCACAACTCCGTCAACGGCATCCGGGAGTACGCCCGCGCGGCCCACGCACCGGTCCGCTACGTGCCGCTGGCCGGGCCCGACCTGCGGGTGGCCGAGTCCGACGTGATCGCCGCGCTGGCCGCCGGCCGTAGCCGGCGGCGCAGGTCCGGCCCCACCGGGCTCTTCGCCTACCCGGCACAGAGCAACTTCAGCGGCGTGCAGCATCCGCTCCGGTGGGTGGAACTGGCCCGGCAGCGCGGGTACGACGTGCTGCTCGACGCCGCCGCCTTCGCCCCGACGAACCGGCTGGACCTGAGCGTCGTGCAGCCGGACTTCGTCTGCCTGAGCTGGTACAAGCTCTTCGGCTACCCCACCGGGGTGGGGGCGCTGCTGGCCCGGCGCGAGGCGCTGGCCCGGCTGCGCCGACCCTGGTTCGCCGGTGGCACCATCCGGGCGGTCAGCGTCCAGGGCGACTGGCACCAGCCGATGGGGGACGAGTCGGGGTTCGAGGACGGCACACCGAACTTCCTCAGCCTCCCCGACGTGGAGTTCGGGCTGCGCTGGCTCGACTCGATCGGCGTCGACCTCGTCCACACCCGGGTCGGCCTGCTCACCGGATGGCTGCTGGAGCGGCTGACCGCGTTGCGACACCGCAACGGCCAGCCGCTCGTCCACGTCTACGGGCCGTCGACGGGCGACGCCCGGGGTGGCACCGTGGCGTTCAACTTCCGCTACCCGGACGGCTCGCTGGTCGACGAGCGGCTCGTCGCGCTCGAATCGTCGGCGGCCGGCTTCGCCCTGCGTACGGGCTGCTTCTGCAACCCGGGCGCGGCCGAGGCCGCCTTCGGGATCAGCCGCCGCTCGCTGCGCCGTACGAACCTCGCCCACGCCGGGACGATCGACCAGCATCTCGCCGCGCTGCGGCTGCCGACCGGCGGAGCGGTACGCGTCTCCTTCGGTCTGGCCTCGACCGCGGCCGACGCGGAGCGCTTCCTGGCCTTCGCCGAGTCGACCTACCTGGACCGCGCCGGCCCCGCCGACGTCCGGCTGGCACCACGGATACGCTGCTGAGCACGGCGAGCGCCCGCCCGGCAGCCGCCAGACGCGCGTCGTGACGCCGTGGGCGGGAGCGCCCCGGGGTGGCGTCGACACCCGGAACTGCGCTGCCCGCCAGCGGCGGTCAGGCAGTCGTGTCCGCCGCCAGGGCGGCGCGGAGGAGGGTGCACGCCTGCGGGTCCAGCCCGTCGAGCCGGCCCAAGGCCTCCCGCCAGTGCCGGCGCGCCACGGCGCGGTGTCCGAGGCCCGCGTGGGCGTTGCCGAGCACCTGTAGCGCCAAGCCGATGCCCCGCCGGTGCTCGTAGCGTCGGCAGATCTCCAGCGACTCGGTCGCGCGAGCGATCGCCTCCCGGTGGTCACCGCCGGCGTGCAGCGTCTCGGCGAAGTTGACCAGCGCCTGGGCCTCGCGCAACGGATCGGTGCCGCCGTCGGCGACGGCGCGTCCCGCCTCGTGGCAGGCGACGGCCCGGGCGTGGTCGCCGAGGCGCTGGTATACCAAGGCCAGGTTGTCGAGCACCAACCCCTCCTTGTGCCGGTGGCCGAGTTGCCGCCGGATGACCAGGGCGGCCCGCAGGTGGTTCAGGGCGCCGGTCAGGTCGCCGCCGTCGCGCAGGGCGTTGCCGAGGTTGTTCAGGATGGCGGCCTCCCGGCTCCGGTCGCCGAGTTCGCGCTGGACGGCCAGGCACCGCTCAAGGATGGGGATCGCCTCGTCGCGCCGGCCCTGGCGCAGCAGCGCGACGGCGACGATGTTGAGCCCGGCGGCCTCGCCCGAGCGGTCGCCACACCGGCTCGCCGCCGAGGCGGCGAGGTGGCCGAACTGTTGCTGCTCGGCGATGTGCCCGGCGTAGTCGAGGAACTTGGCCGCCACGAGGGCCAGGTCGCGGACCTCGGTGAGGGCCCGTCCCGCCGTCGCCTGCTGGCCGGCCACCAGCAACAGGTTGGTGTGCTCCCGCTCGAACCAGGTCCACGCGTCGGCCGCGTCGGCGAGGGGCGGGCCGGGTCGAGTCGGGCCGGTCGCCTCGTCGATGCCGAACCGGTCGTCGGGGTAGAGCAGCCGCGCCGCGCGGGTGGTGGCCGCGAGCAGCCACGCGGTGAGGTTGCCGAGGGCCGCCTCCCGGTGGTGTGGGTCGTCCACCGCCTGCGCCCGCTCCCGGGCGTAGAGCCGGACGATGTCGTGGAACCGGTATCCGCCGGCACCGGCCGACTCGATCAGGTGCGCGTCGGCCAACGCGTCCAGGGCCTGCTCGGCGACGGTCACCGGCAGGTCGGCCAGTGCCGCGCAGCCGTACGGCGTGAGGTGCGTCCAGTCCGGCAACGCGGCGAGCCGGAAGAGCCGGGCCGCCTGCCGACGTCCGCCCTGCCGCGCGTCCCCGAACACCTGGTAGCCCAGGTGCAGGCTGGCCCGTACGGACAGGTCACCGACCTCCAGGACGTCCAACCGCATGCCCTCGTCGTCCAACCGCTCGGCGAGGCTGGTCAGCGAGGCGTCCGGCCGGGCCGCGGCGCGGGCGCCGACGATTCGCAACGCCAGCGGCAACCCGCCGCACCGGCGGACCACCGTCGCGGCCGCGGCGGGCTCCGCCTGCACGCGGTGGGCGCCGGTGAGCCCGGTGAGCAGGGCGAGCGCCGCGTCGTCGGGTAACGGGCCGAGGCGGATCCGTGCCGTCGTGTCGAGATCGGGGAGCATCCACCGGCTCGTGACGATCGTGGTGCATCCGGGCCCGCTGGCCAGGAGCGGTCGGACCTGCGCCGCCGATGCGGCGTTGTCCAGCACCACGAGCACGCCCCGTCCGGCGGTCCACGTGCGCAGCAACGCCGAGGACTCGTCGAGCGAGGCGGGGACGGTGGGCAGGCCCAGCGCCCGCAGGAACCGGCCCAACACGTCCGCGGGCTCGGCCGCCGCGACGCCGTCGGTGGCCCCGCGCAGGTCCGCGTAGAGGCAACCGCCGTCGTAACGCCCCACGATCCGGTGCGCGACGTGCAGGGCGAGCGCGGACTTGCCGACCCCGCCGGCACCTTCGACGAGGCACACCGCGGCGTCGGTCTCCGTGGCCGTGAGCAGTTGGCCGACCTCCGCCGAGCGGCCCGTCATCAACGGGGGCGCAGGTGGCAGTTGATAGGGGACCGGTGTCCCCGACCCGCTCTCCACCGGCGGCGGCTCGCTTGCCGCCGGCCACGACAGCCCCCGTAACACGGCCCGGTCCCGACCGCCGCCGGACGCGGCGACCCGCCCCCGTTCCGGGCCGGCCGACCCGGTCTCGCCACCTGCGGGGATCAGGCGTAGGGCGGCGGAGCGCTGCGTGTGGGAGGTCGGCCCGACGCCCGCGGTGTCCGGCCCGCCGACCGGGCCGCTCGGACCGGCGACGCGCGCGGCCGGACCGATCGGGGAGTGACCGGGCCGGCCCGAGGAGCGCGCCCGCGTGGCCGCCGGGGGCGTCGCCGCCGTACGGGCGGCGGCCAGCCGGCCCCAGACGGCCAGCCACGCTGTCGCGCGGTCGTCCGGCACGTCGCAGGCCCGCAGCAGCGCCGACACCAGATCACGGCGGGGCAGCGTCGACCGGCCCAGCAACGTCGCCAGGGTGCTTGCCGGCAGCACGGCCCCGTTGCGCTGCGCGCGGCGGGCGATCTCGCGATAGGCGAGACCGGACTGGTCGCGGACACGACGCAGCAGCCTGACGTACTGCTCCGGACTGGTTGCGGTGGTCGGGTCGACGCCGAAGTCGGCGGCCGTCATGCGCGCCCTCACGTCAGCTGTCATGTGCCCGGGCCGAGGGCGCCGGGCGATTCCGCCAGAGTGCGTCACACGGTACAGGGCCCGGGCCAGGCACCGTCGCCCCGATCCTCCGGAATGGACACATCGGAACGCACAGCCTGCGATGAGGCATCGGTTCGTGTCGATCAAGCGGCGTGAACCGACATGCTTACGGTAGCCCTGTCGCGACGGGTGGCCGCTCCGCCGTGGACAGCCCCTGTGCGGCGATCTCGGGGCGGTGGGACAGCCCTCACGGCGGCGCGACCTGGTACGCCGCATCCGACGTCGCCGCCGACCACGTCGTGCCCCTGGCCGAGGCTTGGCGCTCCGGTGCCAGCTCGTGGACGACCAGCCGCCGCCAGCCAATCGTGCGCGAGGTCGTCAGACCAGCAGCTCGCCGTCCCGGACCACCAGCCGCCCGCCGGCGATCACGGCCTGGCGGCGGGGAGCCCTCATCAGAGCGTCCGGCACGTTCTCCGCGTCGAGCAGGACGATGTCCGCACGCGCGCCGGGGACCAGATCGTGCCCGGTGCGGTGCACGAACCGGGCGCCGTCGGTCGTGGCGAGCTTGACCGCGTCGGCGAGGTCATCATCGGTGCGAAGGCCGTGCAGCCGGGCGAAGCCCAGGGCGATGCGGAGCATGTCGCCGTCGCCGTACGGTGACCACAGGTCGCGGATGCCGTCGGTGCCCAGCCCGATCGGGATGCCGCCGTCCCGCATGGCTCGCCATGGCAACGGCGCCGAGCGTACCGGCGCAACCGTGGCCCAGGAGATGCCTGCCTCGGCGAACTGAGCCAGCAGCTCGGCCTGACGCTGCGGCGGGAGTTCACCGAGGGCGAATCCGTGCGAGATCGTGACCTTTCCCTGCAGGCCCGCGCGGAGCGTGCGATCGATGATCAGCTCGTACTGGAAGGCGCCCAGCTCGCCGCCGTCGTGCAGGTGGATGTCGATCCCGACGCCGCGGCGCTCGGCGATCTCGAACAGCCCGTCGAGCTGGGCTACCGGATCCCGGTCGATGGATGCCGGATCGATACCATGTCGCGGACACGACCTGCGGCGGCACCGCGCAGGACAACAACGTCTGGGGCGAGGGCAAGCTCGACGTGCTCGCCGCCGTCACCGCCGCGCCGCTGCAGCACATCGGCACGCTGAACGGCAAGGCGACCGACGCCAAGACCGGCAAGCCGCTGGCCGGCGTCAAGGTGCACGTCGACGGCCCACTCGAGCGTGACCTGGTCACCGGGATCGACGGCGGCTACAGCGTCCGCCTGCTGGCAGGTGACTACACCATCACCGCGTCGATGTTCGGCTATGTCGACGTCAACCGGGACGTGACCGTCAGGGCGGACGCGACCGTCTCGGCCGACTTCGTGCTGGAGACCGCGCCCCAGGGCAAGCTCCACGGCGTGGTCCGCGACGGGTCCGGCCAGGGCTGGCCACTGTACGCGAAGGTCAGCGTGGCAGGGCTCGCCGCCGGGCCGTGGTTCACCGACCCGCAGACCGGCGCGTACGAGATCGTGCTGCCCGAGGGCACCGCCTACACGCTGGACGTACAGGCGGTCTACCCCGGCTACCAGAAGTTGAGCGTGGCCGTGGCGTTCGCGGGTGACCTCGCCAGGGACTTCACCCTCCAGATCGACGCCAACCGCTGCAAGGCGCCCGGCTACCAGGTGAACGGCCTCTACGAGACCGTCGACGGAACCGAGACGCCCGCCGGCTGGTCGGTGGAGTCCAAGACGGACGGCGGCATGTGGGTCTTCGACGACCCCGATCCCCTCGGCAACCGCACGCCGGGCGGCGAGGGCAACTTCGCCTCGGTGAACAGTGAGATGCACGGCTACCAGCAGACGCAGGACACCTACCTGGTCACCCCGGCGATCGACCTTTCCGCCGCCAGCGAACCCGTGATCCGGCTGGCGACCGAGTACTTCGCCCCCTCCTGGGTGCGCTCCACCGCGACGATCGAGCTGTCCACCGACGGCGGTCAGAACTGGGCCGCGGTGTGGACCCGCGCCAAGGGCACCGTCAAGAACACCCTCACGGTCCCGATCCCGCAGGCCGCGGGCAAGAGCGACGTGCGCGTCCGCTTCCACTACACCGGCTCGTTCGACATGTGGTGGGAGATCGACGACGTCCTCGTCGGCGAGCCCTCCTGCGCCCCGGTCACCGGCGGCCTGGTGGTCGGCCAGGTGACCGACCTCAACACCGGCGCCTGGCTCGGCGCAACCGAGGTGGCCTCCACCGAAACCGGCTCGCAGGCCGGTCGCTCCCGGGCCACGCCGGAGGACGCCGCCACCGGTGACGGGTTCTACTGGGCATTCCTGCCCCGTACCGCGGAGCTCGCCGCCACGCACCAGAAGTTCACCGCCCAGAGCAAGACGGTGCAGATCACCCCCGGTGCGATCACCAAGGCCGACTTCTCGCTGGCCGCCGGTCTGGCCGAGCTGTCCACCGCGAAGCTGACGGCCGGCCAGGAGTTGGGCACCACCGGCACCGCCACGGTCACCGTCACCAACAAGGGCACCGCTCCGTTGCGCCCGCGCACCGGTGCGGTCTCCGGCGGTGCGCGGGCCCTCGCCGCGACCGGGCAGCCGTCGGTCGAGGTGCGGGCGGACGTGACGCCGAGTGCGCTGACCCCGAGCACCGAGCAGCCGCCACGCACCGACGCGGACGTCACCGCGACCGGGCAGGAGGGCGACTGGTCGGTCCTGGCCCCCTACCCCGTGGGCATCATGGACCCGACCGTCGGCGCACACGACGGCAAGATCTACTCCGTCGGCGGTTTCGACGGCGCGAAGACCGTCGCCACCGGCTACAGCTACGACCCGACCAACGAGCGCTGGGACAGCATCCCGCAGATGCAGGTGGCCAGGCAGCGGGCCTCGGGCGCGTTCATCGACGGCAAGTTCTACGTCGCGGGGGGCTGGGACGCCTCCGTCAAGGTCGTCGGCGTCACTGAGGTGTACGACCCGGCCAAGCGTCAGTGGAGCGTGGCTGCCAGCCCCGCCAAACCGCTGGCCGCCGCGGGCACCGTCGTCCTGGACGGCAAGCTCTACCTGATCGGTGGCTGCGGCTCGGGCAACGGCACGCTCGCGGGCGACTGCGGCAGGACCGACGTCCAGGTCTACGACCCGGCCACCGACACCTGGCGTACGGCGGCGCCGTATCCGGCCAACGTCGGCTGGGCCTCCTGCGGCGCGATCAACGGGAAGATCTACTGCGCGGGCGGCATGAACTCCACCGCCTCGGGCCCCGTCGCCTCCGCCTACTCCTACGACCCGGTCTACGACCACTGGGCGCCCATCGCCGACCTGCCCGTCGGCGCGTGGGCCTCGGCCTACAGCGCGGGCGCGGGCAAGCTGCTGGTCTCCGGCGGGATCCGCGGCGGTATCACCGACGGCCTCGTCACCAACCAGGGCTACGCCTACGACCCGGCCACCAACGCCTGGACGTCGCTGCCCAACACCAAGTACCCGCTGTACCGCGCGGGCGCCACGTGCGGTCTGACCATCATCGGCGGCGCCGCCGGCGGCTGGCCCGGCATGGCCAGGTCGCAGGTGCTGCCCGGCTACGAGGGCTGCGGCACCGGCGAGGGCTCCTGGCTGTCGGCCAAGGTGCCCTCAGGCCCTCTGGCCCCAGGTGAGAAGACCACCATCAGCATGACCTTCGACACGACCAAGCTCGAGCAGCCGGGCAGGCACCAGGGCCAGGTCGTGGTCATGGGCGACTCGCCGTACGCACCCGCCGGCGTGGACGTCGCGCTCGACGTGACGCCCCCACCAGGCTGGGCCAAGGTCGAGGTCAGCGTCCTCGCGCAGGCCTGTGACGGGACGAAGACGGCGCTGCCGTCGGCGTACCTGGAGATCGGCTCGGCCGCCCGCAAGAGCGGCGCCGACGGCAAGGCCGTCGTCTGGCTGCCGGTCGCCGGCAAGCCCGACGTCCGCATCATCGCCAGCAAGGACGGCCTCACCTCGGCCGTCATCACCGTCCACGTCACGCAGGGCGCGGCCAGGGCGGAGCTGACGCTGAAGCCGGCGGGCGGGTGTTCGGCCCGATGAAGACCGCACAGATCGGAACTGTCATGAAACCCCTCATGCGGGCGGGGACCGCCCTCGCCCTGGTCGCGCTACTGTCCACGGCGTCGAGCGCGTACGCCGCGTCGCCGGACATCGTGGTCTCTCCCGGCGAACTGACCGTGACTCATCCGATGGGCGAGGCCAGCCAGGCCACCTTCACCGTCACCAACTCCTCGGCCACGGCCAGGCGCGTCACCGTGTCCGAAGCGAACGGCACCTTCACGATCCAGGGAGCCGCCGAGGTTCAGGGCGCTGCCGCCGTACCGGCGAAGGTCGTCCCGAAGGAGGGCGGCTGGCACCGGCTCGCGGACACCAAGGCAACGGCCCAGGCAGGGGCGGTGGTGGAGGCCGCGGCCGCGCCGTGGGTGGACGTGGCGGCCTACCCCATCCCGATCATGGACAACCTGATGGCCGTCCACGAGGGCAAGGTGTACTCCGTCGCCGGTGTCACCAGGAGCGCCATGACCGCCGCGGGCTACGCCTACGACCCGGCTACCCAGGCCTGGACCGCGATCGCGCCGCTCTCCAGGCCGAGGGAAAAGCCCACGGGCGCCTTCGTCGGCGGCAAGCTGTACGTCGTCGGTGGCTGGGCAGACACCGGCGGCACGGCCATGGACGTCGAGGTGTTCGACCCGGCGACGGGCGCATGGAGTAAGGCAGCGCCGAATCCCGAGCCGCTGGCTGCCTCGGCCGCGGCGGTCGTAGACGACAAGCTGTACGTCGTCGGCGGCTGCGACGACCGCTACTGCGGCAGGACCACCGTCCAGTCCTACGACCCGAAGACCGACGCGTGGACGGCCAAGGCGGCCTACCCGCAGGAGATCTCCTGGCTGTCGTGCGGCGCGATCGCCGGGAAGATCTACTGCGCGGGTGGGCTCAGCGACGGCGCGGGAGTTACCGCAAACCTGCATGTGTACAACCCGGCCACCGACAGCTGGAGCGCCCTGGCGCCCATGCCCACCGCACTGTGGGGCTCGGGCTACGCCGCTGCGGGCGGCCAGCTGCTCGTCTCCGGCGGTTCCACCGCCGAGGGCCTGACCAACGTGGGTTTCCGGTTCGACCCGCAGACCTCCAGCTGGACGCCGCTGCCCAACTCCAGCCAGCTTCTGCGGCGGGGCGGCAGCGCGTGCGGCTTCTACCGGGTCGGCGGTTCGACCGGCGACTTCACCGGCGTAACGGCGGCCGAGGTGCTTCCTGGCTACGACGCGTGCGGCGACGACGTGCCCTGGCTGTCGGCCGACCCCGCCCAGTTCGACCTGCCGCCCGGGCAGACCCGGACGGTGACCGTCACCATGGACAGCGCGGGAGTGGCCCAGCCCGGCACTTTCACCGCGGCGTTCAGGATCGGCACCGACGCCGGCGACCTGGTCGACCCGGTGAAGGTGACGATGATCGTCGAGGCGCCCGCCCGCTTCGGCAAGCTCAGCGGCGTGGTGACCAGGGCCTCCTGTGCGGGTGGCACGCCTCTGGAGGGTGCCACGGTGGTGGTCACCTCAGGCGACGTCACGGAGGTGCTGAAGACAGGCCCCGACGGCGGCTACGCGCTCTGGCTGGACAAGCACCAGAGCCCGGTCACCGTAATCGCCAGCAGCGACGGCTGGCGCGCGGACGCCGTCGACGTCAAGATCAAGAAGGGCAAGGGCGCCACCGCGTCCTTCAGGCTGAACCCGTACCCGGCCTGCCGGTAACCCTCAGCCTGCTCGGGGTGCCCGGGGACCAGCCAGTCGGCCTCCCCGGGCACCCAACCTGCCCCAGCGCCGGCGGTGCTGACCTGACGAATGATCGCAGAACGCGAAGCTGGAGTACCAGCCGAGCATCAGCTGCGTACCTCACACCACGGCGGGGTGCCTCCTCTCGCGGGGAGCACTCCGCCGTCGTCGCTGTGGTCAGGACATGTCGGGCCGACGCAGGGACCGGGTGCACAAGATCGCCAACGTCCTCGCCGCACCACTGAAGTCCGCCCACCCCGGCGCGAAGAACGCCCTGGCCGAGACCTACAACGCCGAGGTGCCAGGCCGGAGCGCCTGACAGGACCACTGCATCCACAACTCTTGAGTGCGCCACGAACGAGTGCCGCATCAGGCAACGTTCGCCCTGGTGACTACCTGACGTAGGCGTTCGTCGGCGGCGTGCTTGTTCCGCCAGATGATGTAGCGGCGGATCATGCTGCCCTGCTCTTTGTGGCTGGTGTGGTCGGTGCCGTCGAGGGCGAAGTAGCGCAGGGCGGTGAACTGGGCCTCGATCCGGTTGAGCCAGGAACTGTTGGTCGGGGTGTAGGCGAGTTCGACGTTGTTGGCCGTGGCCCAGTCGCCGACGCGGGCGTCCTGCTTCGTGCTCAGGTGCGGGGAGTAGTTGTCGAGCACGATCGCGATGCGGGTCTGCGGTGGGTGCAGGCTGCGTAGGTAGCGGCAGAACTCCAGGAACCGTGTGCGGTGTTTCCTCGGCTTGATGTGGCCGTAGAGCCGGTCGGTGCCCAGGTCGTAGGCGGCGAACAGGTGCCGGACACCGTGCGGGCGGGTGTAGGTCGCCCGTCGGCGTGCCCGCGGCTGCCGGGCGGGGTCCTTGTGCCGTCCGCCGCGTTCGGCCCACTGCCGTCCGGGGTGGGGTTGGAGGTTCAAGGGGCCGAACTCGTCCAGGCAGAACACGACCTCGGGCTCGCCGGCCTCGGGTCTGACCTCGCCGTCGGCGATCGCGTAGAGGTGCTCGACGCGGGCCTTCTTCGCGGCGTAGTCCGGGTCGCGGGAGGTCTTCCAGGTCTTCACCCGTTGAAAGGACACGCCCTCCTCGCGGAGCAGGACCCGTAGGCCCTCGTGGCTGATGTCGTCGACCACCCCCTCGGCGACCAGGAAGTCGGCCAGCTTGGCAAGACTCCAGGTCGAGAACGGCAAGCCGTGTTCGGCGGGCTTGGACTTGCCGATCTTCTTGATCTCACGCCGTTCTGGGAGGGTGAACGTCCTCGGCCGGCCGCCTTTGTACTTCGGGTAGAGCGAGTCGAAGCCGTCGGCGTTGAAGTTGTGGATCACGTCCCGAACCCGGTCCGCGCTGGTGAACGTCACCTCCGCGACCTTCGCCACGGGCATACCCTGCGCGGACAGCAGCACCATCTGCGCCCGCCGCCAGGTCACCACCGATCCGGTACCCCGACGGATGATCCGCAACAGACGTCGACCTTCGTCGTCATCGATTTCACGGACCCGTACGCGCTCCACCACCCGGACAGCCTGACGACACCACGCCGCCCGGACCAGCACCCCGCGCGGCGCGTCGTCACGGGGCAAACGTTGCCTGATGCGGCACGAGGAAGGTGAGGTCGATGTAGGTAGGCCCACTGGATGCGGTGCTGTGTAGGAGATGAAGGTCTGGCCCTTCGGCGTCGCCCTGCGGGGGGAGGCGTCAAACCATCTCAAGCTGCGTTGGTTGAAGACCGTCGTGGTGAGCGTTGAGGAAAAGGCGCAGGTCATGCGTTAGGTGGGGATCGGGAAGACGAGCGTGAGCGAACCGCTGACGACGTGTCGAAATGTGCAGCTGACATCGAAACCGGGGCCTTCAAGTAGTCCCGGGATGAGCCTGGCGGGTGCCCGTCTACTGGCCGGGTGGTGTCCGGCATGGAGGCGGCGTGAGCCCGGTCTGCGGCTCCTGCACGGAACGTGGGAAGGCGAGCAGCGACACGGCCAGCCCGCACCGGTCAGCCGGTGGGGGTGGCGAGAGGGAGCGCGCCCGGCAGCAGAAACTGCGAGGCGTTGAGTACCGTCGCGCTGTTCGCTGGCGGACCGGCTCGTAGTAGCGGTGAAGTGTCTGTAATGGGTGTGGAGCGAAGGGGCCGGCTTTTCGATGATCTGTTCGCGCGAACAACCGGCCGTGCGCCGGGAGGAAACGGGCGGGACATGTCAGGTCCACAGGACAAGCCTTTCGATATTCCGAAGCGACTGGTGTGGGAGGCGTATCAGCGAGTCAAGGCGAACAAGGGTGCCGCCGGGGTGGACGGGGTGTCTGTCGAAGACTTCGAGGCCGATCTGAGGAACAACCTCTACAAGATCTGGAACCGGATGTCGTCGGGCACGTACTTTCCGCCTCCGGTCAAGGCGGTGGAGATTCCGAAGTCCGGGGGAGGCACCCGGCTTCTCGGGGTGCCAACCGTGGCTGATCGAATCGCCCAGACGGTGGTCGCGCTCGCGCTGGAGGCCCGCACGGAGTCCATCTTTCACGAGGACTCGTACGGGTATCGGCCGGGCCGGTCGGCGTTGCAGGCGATCGAGCGGTGCCGGGCGCGGTGTTGGAAGAAGGACTGGGTTTTAGATCTTGATGTCCAGAAGTTCTTCGATTCCGTGGATCACAGCCTCATGGTCAAGGCCGTGGAGGCGAACACCGACCAGCGGTGGGTGGTGCTGTATGTCAAGCGGTGGCTGGTCGCGCCGCTGGCACTACCCGATGGGACCCTGCGTGAGCGGGACCGGGGGACTCCACAGGGGTCGGCGGTCTCGCCCGTGCTCGCCAACCTGTTCATGCACTACGCGTTCGACATGTTCCTGGCTCGGGAGTTCCCGACCGTGGAGTTCGAGCGCTATGCGGATGACGCGGTGGTGCACTGCGTGACCGAGCGGCAGGCTCGGACCGTGTGGGCCGCCCTCGCCGAGAGGATGGAATCGGTCGGGTTGCGGCTGCACCCCGACAAGACCAGGATCGTGTACTGCAAGGACAGTAAACGGCGAGGCTCGTTCGAGCAGGTCGCGTTTCGGTTCCTCGGGTACACGTTCCGCCCCCGGGCGGCACGCGCCAAGGAAGGGAAGTTCTACACGGGCTTCCTCCCCGCGGTCAGCCCGGAGGCCCTCAAGTCGATGGGGCAGCAGATCCGATCCTGGCGGTTACACCACCGCACCGGACTCGACCTGGACGCGCTCGCCGAAGCGATCAACCCGATCGTGGCGGGCTGGATGACGTACTACGGCCGGTTCTACCGGTCGGCACTGAATCGACTCCTGCAACGCATCAACACCTACCTGATGCGATGGGCGCGCAAGAAGTACCGAAGGCTGCGCTCCTTCAAACGGTTCAAGGCGTGGTGGTCCGGGATCCTCGAACGAGAATCCGGCTTGTTCATGCACTGGGCTTGGGCGCGCGAGTTCGTATGGACTCGATGAGAAGAGCGGAGTGACGGGAGACTGTCACGCTCCGTTCTGTGGGAGCCCCGGGGTGAGACTCCCCGGGGCCACCCGACCCAATTGCTCGATCCTGCGCCGGTGCGCATCCGGGCGCCCGGTGGTCGTGCCGCTGAGAGGGCCCCGCCTCGGCGATCGAATTCCAGCGAGGTTGGGCTGGCACGCCGGTCGCGAGGCCCGCCTTCGGGTCGGCTACCGTCCCGCGCCATGACGCGATTTCATGTGCGATCCCGGTACCGGGATGGGCTTGTGCTGGTCTACGAGATTCCTGTCGGCTCAGCGCCGGTGTCGGACGTGGTGCCCGCAGCGACCTTTCCCGTCGGGGCGGACACGAAGTTGGACGACCATGCCGTGGCACCCGACCTGAGCCGCGCTGTGTACGCGATGCCCGACCACGTGACGTGTATCGACCGTACCGGACGGAGGCTGTGGCAGCTTGACTTCATCCCCGCTGCGGCACCGTGGCCCATCGCCCACAGCTGCTGCGCCTACTCGTTGGACGGAATGATCGTGTGGGTGTTCCGACCTGACGCGATGGCGCGCGGTACCGGCGCCGATCAGTGGTTGGCCGTCGACGCGGGTACCGGCCGGGTGATGGCGCAGGTGGACTTGTGTTCGGCCGGTCACGGGGGCAAACATTTCGCCCATCCAGACGGCAGGCACATGCTGCTGAATGTGGGGGAAGGGCAGGATGGCTCGCTGATCTACCGGGGTCGCCTCGAGAACGGTCGGATCGAGCTGACCGAGTATCCGTGGCCGGATCGGGTCCTTGTCGCCGTAGCGCCGGACGGCCGCCATTTCATGACCGTGGACCACGATCAGCAGGACGCCGCTTTCCATGCGTATCCCGACGGCGCAGTCGTCGCGCGAGTAACGGCGGAGTCGCTCGGCCATGACCCCGACGGCGTGTGCGTCGAGTGGGTTGGCGGCTACCTCGACGACGACACCGCCGTCGTGACCGTCATCGGCGAGGCCGACGATGAGGAGGAGTGGTGCGAGCGGCACATCGTCGACCCGCGAACCGGCGAGGTCCGAGGGCAGCTGGCCCCACTCTCTGCTGAACAGTACGACTTCGAACCGCTCGGCGACGGCTCTTGGCTCACCACCGCCGACGACCATCGGCTTCAACGCCACGCCCGTTGACGGAGCGAGCCGGTCGGTAGGGCTTCGTCGTCGCGGGCCACCCGAGCGTGACGGGCTCGCAGCCCATCGGTGATCATCTGAGTGCCTGAGAGGTCGGCGCAGATGGGCGCGGGGGCTGGTGTTGGTCATGCGCGACAACGGCACAACAACGGTACGGGTCCGCCGCCCGGCAGTTGATAACGTGATCGTCGTGGCAGAGCTGGAAGAGCTGGTCCTGACCCCCGGCGAGCGGGTTCGGGGGGTCCGAGTCGACAGTGTGATGTTCAGGATGGACTGGACTGGTGAGGATCACCCAGGCCAGCTGGCGGCGTTCGTGGCTGGTCGGGTACGCGCCTTCGGGGCGGAGCCGACAGACGTCGACACCAACGCCCTCTACCACGCGGCCGAGGCCGACCCGACTCTGCGCCGCGGTGACTTCCCGGTCCGCCAGCTCGATCATCTGTCCGGTGTGCTGGCAGATCTCGGCTGCACGCTTGCGGTGCGGGACAGCGGCACCGACACCTACGAGGTACTGGTCGCGCTGACCGGTGAGCGTGAGCTGACCGGGTTGATGCACGAGGGCCTCCCGGTGCGGGCCTGGGACTCGGAACCCGAAGAGACCCTGGTCAGCCTGGACTGCCCGAACTGCTCGGAGATGCTGGTCTGGCAACTGTCGGCGACCCAGACCCTGGCCGACGAGCGATGCGATTGCGGAGCCGCGTTGTTCGACGCCACTGGCCGCCCACTGCCCAACGTCACTCTCCACGACTGAGCCGCTCAGTGCCCCTGGCATCGGCTCATCGTCACCGATGTACTGCCCATCGAAAGCGGCGCCCACTGATCCGCACGACCCTCGCCGAGGGCTACCGCGAGTCGGCCGGGTCGTGGGCCGACCTGCTCCGCGACTGCAAACAGCGGTAAGAAACCCTGGCCGACATCTGGAACGCCGAGGACCGTGACCACGTCCGCCGCGTCGTGGCCGCGTTCGAACTCGCCTACGGCGCAAAATCGGCCGGGCCGTCCCAAGATCGCCGATGATCTGGACGAACTCCTCGCGTTCCGCGACTGCAGCAGTGCGGTATGCGCCAGGTCGGCCAGGCCGCCTGCCCCTGGCTCTGCCGAAACGGTCCGGACCGAACCGGCCGGATCCCGTACGCTCCGGCCGTGTTCACCCCGATTCGCGCGCGCCGGCTCACCCTCCGGCCGGTCACGATGGACGACCTTGACGACGTGTACGCGTACCAGCGCCGGCCCGACGTGTGCCGCTGGATGCTCGACAACGAGCCGCGCAGCCGCGAGCAGTCGCGGCAGTGCATGTCGAGAGCTACCTGTTCCGCGGCCAGTGGGCCGACCGGCTCGTGTTCGCGATGCTGGCCCGGGAGTGGCGGTCGCGATCGGCGGCGCTCCACGGCTGACGTGGAAGCCCATGACGCGCAGCTGACAGGCGATCACGGCATCGCGGTCGGCGAGGGCGGGGCGCTGCCGCCCCGCGGCGCCTCGGCCGTCATCAGACGTACGATCTCCGCCTGGTCGACGGCGGACGGCAGACCCCAGCCGGGACGGTACCCGTACACCTCGTGCAGCGGGTGGGAGGCGGTGCGGCCGTCGAGGACCTCGATGGCGTCGGTGTCGATCAGGCCCGGGTGCTCGACGCCGCACGCCTCGGCGACCTTGACCAGGTCCCGCCGCAGTGTCCTGACGTAGTTGGCCGCGCGGACCGACTTCCGGGTCGGGTCGAGGCCCCGGGCGAGCCACGGGTTCTGCGTGGCGACGCCGGTGGGGCACGTGTCGGTGTGGCACTTCTGGGCCTGGATGCAGCCGATCGCCAGCATCGCCTCCCGGCCGACGTTGACCATGTCGCAGCCCAGCGCGAACGCCACCACGGCGTTGTCGGGCAGGCCGAGCTTGCCGGCGCCGACGAAGACCACCTGCTCGTGCAGGTCGCGTTCGGCGAAGACCCGGTAGACCCGGGTGAAGCCCTGCTGGAACGGCAGCGACACCGAGTCGGTGAAGATCAACGGCGCGGCGCCGGTACCGCCCTCGCCGCCGTCGACGGTGACGAAGTCGACCCCGCGCCCGGTGTCGCGCATCAGGGTGGCCAGCTCCTCCCAGAAGTCGAGGTCGCCCACCGCGGACTTGATGCCCACCGGCAGGCCGGTCTCGGCGGCGAGCAGCTCCACCCAGTCGAGCAGGCTGTCGCAGTCGGAGAACTCGGCGTGCCGGGACGGGCTCACGCAGTCCCGCCCGGGCGCGACGCCCCGGGTCGCGGCGATCTCCGCGGAGACCTTGGCGGCCGGCAGCAGGCCACCGAGGCTGGGCTTGGCACCCTGGCTGAGCTTGACCTCCAGCGCCCGCACGGGCGCCCCGGCGACGAGGTCCCGGAGCCGGTCGAGGCTGAACCGGCCCTGCTCGTCCCGGCAGCCGAAGTACGCCGTGCCGATCTGGAAGACCAGGTCACCGCCCTTGCGGTGGTACGGGGACAGCCCACCCTCGCCGGTGTTCTGCAGGCAGCCCGCCAGCGCCGCGCCCCGGTTGAGGGCCTCCACGGCGTTGCCGGAGAGCGAGCCGAAGCTCATCCCGGAGATGTTCACCACCGACCCGGGCCGGAAGGCGTGGGCCCGGCCCCGGGCGGCGCCGAGCACCTTCGCGCACGGCAGCCGCACGTCGTGCCCGGCACCCGGAGTGGACGGTGGTACGGCGCGGCCGAAGGTGCGGTGCTTGATGATCGGATAGCCGGGGGTGAACTCGATGTCGTTGTCGGTACCGAAGCCGAAGTAGTTGTTCTGCTGCTTCGCCGACGCGTACACCCAGCGGCGCTGGTCGCGGGTGAACGGGCGTTCCTCGTTGTTGCCCGCGACGATGTACTGGCGCAGCTCCGGGCCGATCGACTCCAGCAGGTAGCGGGCCCGGCCGAGGACCGGGAAGTTGCGCAGCAACGCGTGGTCGCGCTGGATCAGGTCGCGCGCGGCGAGGGCGGCGACGGCGGCGACGGCGGCGGGTACGGCTCGACTTGCCCACTTCATGCCCGCCACTCTTTCCGCGATCGCCCTCCGCCAAACGGGCCGGCGGGGCGGACCCGGCCGGATCAGCCGTGCGTCGGCTGCCGACGAACGACCAGCAGGGCGATGTCGTCGGTCGGTTGCTCGACGCCGAGGGTCGCCATGACGGTGCGGCAGACCTCCTCGGGAGGGTCCGGCCGGACCGCGTCGACGAGCTGCTGGACACCGACATCGATGACCTCGTCGCGGCGTTCGACGAGCCCGTCGGTGAAGCAGGCCAGCACGGCCCCCGGCGGAAGGTCCACCTCGGTCTGCCGGCGGGCGGGCGGGCGGCGACCCGTGCCGAGCGGAGGGTCGACGTGGACCGGGACCGGGGCGCCCGGCCGGCCCGGCACGGCGAGGACGGGTTGCAGGTGCCCGGCGGTGGAGATCCGGATCCTGCCCCGGTCGGGGGAGACCATGACATAGAGGGCCGTGGTCAGGCTGCCGGCCTCGAAGTGGGAGACCTTCCGGTCCAGCAGCGTCAACGCCTCCGCCGGATCGTCGCAGACCAGCGCGTACGCGCGCAGCGCGCTGCGGACGCGTCCCATCACCACGGCCGACTGCAGGCCGTGCCCCGACACGTCGCCGATCACCAGCCCCAGCCAGCCCGACGGCAGGCTGAACACGTCGTACCAGTCCCCGCCGACACCGGCGACGTGACCGGGCACGTACCGGGCGGCCATGGCCAGACCGGGCACCTCGGGCAGCTGGTTGGGCAGCAGGCTGCGCTGCAGGGCGAGGGCGGCGCTCTGCGCCAGGTTGTTCGCCCGGGCGAAATGGGCCAGGCTGGCCCGGTCGGCGACCAGCTCCAGCAGGCGGACGTCGTCGGCGGTGAACTGGCGGCGACGCAGCGTGCCGACGTGCAGCACGCCGATGAGCTCACCACGGGCGAATATCGGCACGCCCAGCAGCGACGTCAGGCCCATCGCCAGCAGGATGGGGTTGACCACCGCGTCGGGGGTGACCTCCTCGATGACCACCGGCTGTCGGGTCAGCGCGATCCGGCCGGCGAAACCCCGGCCGACCGAGACGCGGAAACCTCGCCGGACCTCCTCCTCGAGACCCTTGGCGGCGGTGGCCACGAGCTGCTGGGCGTGCGCGTCCAGCAGCAGGATGGCCGCGGTGTCGACGCCGAGCAGATCCCGGACGCGATCGAGCAGCTCGTCGAAGAGGTCGGCCGCGTCGAGCCGGGACAGGGCAGCATCGGTCACCGCCTCGAGACGGCGTAACCGCTCGTCGTCCTGGATGAGCCCCGCGTCGGCCACGACAGGATCCTAGTCCCGCTGGCTGGTTCCGCCGCTATCAGACCTGCACCGACAGCAGCGCGTACGGTGCGGGACGCCGGTCGGACGGTGACGACCGCGAGGGTCGTCCCGAACCGGCCCGTCCGGGCGTTTCGAGCCGGCGGTCCCGATCCGCGGCCGGTCAGAGGCGGTGCCGGCGGGCGGACATGGCCTGGAGCGTGGGCCGACGTACCACCGCGATCCGGTCGCCGCGGGCGCGTAGCGACGTACGACCGCCGCGTCCACGCCGGACGGTCAGGTCGACGGTGCGCCCGCCGACCTGCACGCCCTCGAGGACGAGGTCCGGCAGCCACTCGGGCAGGTGCGGGTCGACGAAGATCGTCCGCAGCGGCGCGGCCGGGCGCAGCGCCAGCAGCGCCTGGATGAGCGCGACGACCGCGCTGGCGGACCACGCCTGCGGGGAGCACGAGTTCGGGTAGACGCCGGGGTGCGGGTGCGCGTCGTCGCGCGGCAGGCCGCTGAGCACCTCCGGCAGGCGGTGCTCGGTGAAGAGCGCCGCGGCGGCGAACATCCCCTCGGCGAGCCGGTGCAGGTGCTCCCAGCAGCCGTACCGGGCCAGCCCGAGGCCGATCGTGCCCGCCTCCACCGGCCAGACGCTGCCCCGGTGGTAACTGAACGGGTTGTACGCCGGGTGCGCCGACGACAGGGTGCGCACCCCCCAGCCGCTGAACATGTCGTCGGCCAGCAGCCGGTCGGCGACCAGGGGAGCGAGCCGGGCCGGCACGATCCCGGTGGCGAGCAGGTGACCGTCGTTGGAGTTGACCGAACGCACCTGCCGCTTGTCCGGGTCGAGCGCCATGGCGTGACAGCCCCGCTCGGGCATCCAGTAGGCGCGGTGGAAGCGGCGACGAAGGACCGTGGCCCGGCTGACCAGCCGGGCGCCGAGCGCGGGGTGACCGGTCGCGGCGAACACCACGGCAGCGTGCCGCAGCGCGGCGTACCAGTACGCCTGCAGCTCGCTGGTCGCGATCGGGTTGGGCACCACCTCGCCGCGCTCGTCGACGATCGCGGTGTCGGAGTCCTTCCAGCCCTGGTTCTTCAGCCCGGCCCGGGACCGGCAGTGGTATTCGAGGAAGCCGTCCCGGTCGGGGTCGCCGTACCGGTCGATCCAGCCCAGGGCGCGGCGCGCGACCGGCAGCAGGTCCCGCACCGTGTCGAGATCCCCCGTCCACGCGAAGTACTGCCCGAGGAAGATCAGCAGGTCCGGCGCGGTCGACCAGTCGCCGTAGTAGCCGCTGAACGGGTCGAGCCCGAGCGCGGACACGGGGCCCCGGCGGGCCTCGTGCAACGGCTTGCCGGGCTCCTCGTCGCGCCAGTCGTCGATGCGCCGCCCGAGGTGGCCGGCGTTGAGCCGCAGGCTGTCCGCCAGCATCGTCGGCCCGGCGAGCAGGGCCTGCCACGACGCGGTCATCGTGTCGCGGCCGAAGATCTCCTGGTAGATCGGCAGGCCGGCCATCGGCGCCGTCGGCCCGGCCGGCTCACCCAGCGGCAGCACCGCCAGGTCGTCGACCGCGCACCGCCAGGCCGCCGTGACGTCGAAGTTGCTGCTGCTCAGCCGGGTCAGTTCCCGGGCGAGGCGGGCGCGGGCGCGGGCCGCGTCGTCGTCCGGCTCGGCGAAGGTCGGCGGCGGCGCGGCGAGACGCCGTCCCTCGAAGACCGGCTCGACCACGAGTTCCACCCGGCCCAACCCCCGGGGCGGCACCGCGACCGCGACCAGGACGGCGCCGTCCACGTACCGGACGGGCGCATCCGCGTGTACGACGATCGCCACCGCCCGGTCGAGGCCGTCGCACCGGTAGGTCAGGCGCAGCTCGCGGGCGTCGGGGTACCAGCTCGCGTCGACCGCGCCCGACTGCACCCGGCGGCCGGTCTCGGCCTCGCTGGTGTCGGCGAAGTCGGCGGCGAGATCGATCCGCAGTTCCAGTTCCAGCGGCACCGGGGCGTAGCTGACCACGGTCAGCCGGGTACGCAGCCCCTCGCCGACGAAGCGCTCCACCAGGAGGTAGGCCGCGCGGGAGGGCAGTGTCTCACCGTCGCCGAGCGCGGCGTACGAGAGCTGGGCGTGGCCGGCCACGTTGGCCGTGCTGAACGGCACCGGCTCGCGGCCGTCCACGGCGAGGCGCTCCGTGCTGAGCACCCGGGTGTTGCGCGCGAAGAAGCCCTGCGGGCCGGCGCCGGTGATCCGGCCGCGCACGTCGGTGACCAGCGTGCTCCAGCCGCTCGCCACGTAGAGCAGATCCGGTCGGACCCGCAGGTTCCGGACGCCGCTCATCGGCCCGGCGGCCGGCGTGGCCTCGGTGTCCGGGGCGGCCGCCGCCGGCGCGACCTCCCGCGGACGGAGGGGGTCCCGGCGAAGCGGGCGGCAGGCGGGTGCGGCGGCGTCGCGCGGCTGGCAGGGGTCCCGGCGGCAGGCGCGCTCGGCGGCGTCGACGGCATCGGTGCACCCCCTGACCGGCGGCTGCGGGCCCGGGCGCGCCGGTGCGGCGCGCCGCGGACCCGTCGGACAGCGGTCGGTACCCGGTCGCGTCGCCGGTACACCTCCGGCCGGCCCGCCGGGCCGCGGAAGCGCTCCCGCGGTCAGCGCTGGGGCTGGCCGATGTCCACCATCCAACTGGTGCCGAAGCGGTCGACGCACATGCCGAACTCGTCGCCCCACATCTGCTTCTCCATCGGCATGGTGACCGTGCCGCCGTCGGTCAGCTTCTCCCAGTAGCCGCGCAGCTCGTCGGCGTCGTCGCCGCTGAGGCTGACGGCGACGTTGTTGCCCGGGTTGTGCTCCATCCCCGGCGCGGTGTCCGAGGCCATCAGGGTGTAGCCCCGGTCGGTCTGCAACATCGCGTGCATGATCTTGTCGGCCAGCGCGGGATCGTCGGTGCCGAACTCGCCGAAGGTGCTCATCGACAGCGAGCCGCCGAACACGCGGTGGTAGAACTCCATCGCCTCCCGTGCCGTGCCCGGGAAGCTGATGTACGGGTTGAGCCGAGACGCCACAGCACCCTCCTCCGGTCGTGAAGGCGTCATCGTCGCAGATCAGGGGCCGGGTGTGGGCGAGGCGCGCCCGCGTTCCGCGGCCCGTGGGAGCGGGAGGCCGTCCCACGGGCCGCGGGCGGTCAGTGCCGGAAGGAGTGGCGCACGACGCCGCCGACGAGGACGCACCACGTGTTGGTGGTCAGCTTGCCGTTGCGGGGCAGGCCGTGCAGCGCCTGGAGGTCCTGGACGGCCTTCTTGGTGGCGTGGTCGTACTCGCCGGTGACGGCGACGTCCGCCCACCCCTTGAAGTTGAGCATGAACTGGGCGGCGCTGACCGGGATGCCGGTGGCGTCCTTGTCGAGCTCCGGCGCCAGCGTCTCCCAGGTCGGCGCGGTGAGGGTGGCGTCGACGTCGACCGGGATGCCGTTGCGGTACTGCCAGTCCTGCACGGCCGCGACGGTGGCGGCGTCGAAGACGCTGTTGACCGGCACGGTGTAGCCGCGGTGGGCCAGCAGGTACTGCACGACCCGCACCGACGGCGAGCCGACGAACCGCCACAGGTCCGGCCAGCGGCGGGCCGGCACGTCCGCCAGGTCGGTGCCGAGCGCCTCGAACACCCGGCGGCGCAGGACGGGGAACTGCCGGTAGAAGGCCGCGCCGGGGCACAGCGTGGTGCGGAAGTCCCAGTGCCCGAAGATGTCGTGGGCGTGCAGGCCGTACTGCCGGCAGATGGTCGTGCAGAGCTTGACCAGCGAGTCCAGCAACGCCTCCGGCGGCGTCTCGGTGACGTACGTGCCCTCGTTCTCGATGCCGATCGCCCGGCCGTTCTCGCCCGGGCAGTGCGCCGAGATCATCTGCCGGTCGCCGGCCTGCAGCCGCTCCAGGCTGCCCCGGCGTCCCTCCATGACGTATCCACCGCGGCTGACGGTGAAGTGCTGGCCGGTGTCGGACCAGCGGTTGCCGTCCATGTGCAGGTTCTGGCAGTCGCGGGCCAGCTTGATCGCCTGCGCCTCGGAGTAGTCGGTGACGTTCGGGAACGCCATGTGGTGCACGATGATCTTGTTGGTGGGGATGGCGCTGACCGACAGCGGGTCCGCCGGCGGACGCGCGCCCCACTCGTCGCAGCTGTAGATCCAGTCCAGGTCGGCGCCGGGGTCCGCCTGCGCGGCGGCCGGGAAGGCGAGTTCGCTTCCGACGACCGCGACCGTGGCGGCGCCGAGGCCGGCCCGCAGCAGGGTCCGACGGTCCAGTTCGGAGTGGTCGAGGTGCATGGCATCTCCTGTGCGGCCGGGTCGGGGGTGGGAAGGGGGTGCGTGAAAGGAAACTCCAGTGGCCGCCTGTGTTGTGGAAGATATTGCCCAGACCTCCGCCGCAGGTCAATAAGGAGTCGACCGGTCGTCCGGAGAGACGGCCCGTGCCGAGGTGGGAATCACGGGCAGCGACGCGCAGGTGGCCGTGGGTCGTCGGGTTTCCGGCAGCGGAGGTCCGGCCGGTGGACGAGCCGGCTGCTCGGACCGCCGGGAGCGGGGGACTGCCACGTGGCGTCACCGGGAACGGAGACCGGTAGGGGCCCGTCGGCGGCGTGGACCAGCGTCCGATGTGGCACGGAGCTGTTTTCAACCTGAGCGGGCGGGAAGGACAACCGCTCGATCGGTGGCGTGCTTGATCGTCGAAGATAGGCGAAGCTTCTGGTAGGTGACGTGGTCCATGCCCTGAGCAGAATCGCTCGCTTTCCGCCATCTGCTGTGGGCAGGCTGTCGGAGTGGGAACGGGCTTTAGCGGTGAGGTAGCGACGTAATACGCGAGGCACCGGCGCGGTTACCCGCCCGAGGTGCTCGACGCCCTCGTCGGGGCGTTCGGCCTCGGCGCCGCAGACACGGTGGTCGACCTCGGTCGCGGCACCGGTCAGTTGAGCCTCCCGCTCGCCGCCCGGGTGGGGGCCGTCATCGGCGTGGACCCGGAGCCGGACATGCTGACCTTGGCCCGCCAGGCCGCTCTCAACGTTGCACGAGCCAACGCCACGTGGCTGCTCGGTGCTGACAGTGACCTGCCCGCGCTGGGCCGGCTACTCGGCGAACGGACGATCGGCGCGCTGACCGTCGCTGTCGCTATCCATCTCATGGACCGCGACACGCTGTTCAGGGCCGCCCGGCCGCTGCTGCGTGCCGGCGGCGGCGTAGCCGTGGTCACCAATGGCGCGCCGCTGTGGTTGCAGGACGCCGAATGGTCTGGGGCACTGCGCGAATGTCTGGAGCGGCTGCTCGGGCACTCCGCCTTGTCGGCCGACCGGCTGCCCTCTACACAGGGCCGGTCCGCGTTCGCCGCCGAGGTCCGCGACGCCCTCGGAGGGCGCGACCAGGTCACCGAGCGGGTCCGCGTCTGGCTGCAGTTCGGCACGCCCGCTTGAGAGCCGGGCCCCTCCCAACTACAGCCTCCCCGCCTCCGCGACCTTGTCGTTCCACTCGTCGAAGAGCCGCACCAGTCAGGTTGAAACAGCTGTGCCCCGGGCGGCTGTTGCGGGGTCAGAGCACCTGGGAGAGGAAGCGGCGCAGCCGGGGGTGCTCCGCCCCCTCGAAGATCGCGGCCGGCTCGCCGGCCTCCAGCACCACGCCGCGATCCATGAACGCGACGGTGTCGGCGACCTCGCGGGCGAAGCCCATCTCGTGGGTGACCACCACCATCGTCATGCCGCCGGCGGACAGCTCGGCCATCAGCCCCAGCACCCCCTTGACCAGCTCCGGGTCCAGAGCCGAGGTCGCCTCGTCGAAGAGCATCACCTGCGGCCGCAACGCCAGCGCGCGGGCGATCGCGACCCGCTGCTGCTGCCCGCCCGACAGGTGCGCCGGCCGGGCGTCGGCCTTGGCCGCGAGCCCCACCAGCTCCAGGTGGTCGCGGGCGACCGCCACCGCCTCGTCCTCACCAAGCTTCCTGATCCGGCGCAGCGCGAGGGTGATGTTGCGCAGCACGCTCATGTGCGGGAAGAGGTTGAACTGCTGGAAGACCATGCCGACCCGCTGCCGCAGGGCATCCGGGTCGTCGCCCAGCACGCTGCGCCCGTCGAGCAGCACGTCGCCCCGGTCGGGCTCGATGAGCCGGTTGATGGCGCGCAGAAGCGTGGACTTGCCCGAGCCGGACGGGCCGATCACGCAGGCCGTCGCGCCCCGCGCGACGTCCAGGTCCACGCCGCGCAGCACCCGGTGCGACCCGAAGGCCAGGTGCACGTCGCGGACGCTCAGGCTCACCGAGGTCGTCGTGTCGATGCTCATCGCTGGTTTCCTCCCGCCGCGCCCGGCAGCGCCAGGTCGAGGTCGTCGTCGGCGTCGGCGGGCGCGGCGGCCTGCCGGCCGTGCCGCAGCCGCCGGTCGATCCAGTTCACGACGTGGGTCAGCGGCACGGTCAGCGCCAGGTAGAACAGGCCGGCCAGCAGCAGCGCCGACTGGTTGCCGGTGTTCGCCGCGTAGTCCTGCCCGATCCGGAACAGCTCCCGCTGGCTGGCCAGCAGGCCGAGGAAGTAGACCAGGCTGGAGTCCTTGATCAGCGCGATCAGCTGGTTCACCCAGGCCGGCAGCACCCGGCGGATGCCCTGCGGCACGATCACCAGGCGCATCGCCTCGCCCCAGGACAGGCCCAGCGCCCGGGCCCCCTCGAGCTGGGCGGCCTCCACCGACTGGATGCCGGAGCGGAAGATCTCGCCGATGTAGGCCGCCGCGATCAGCGACAGCGCCAGGATGCCCAGGGGATACGGGTTGGGGCCCCACACCTCCATGCCCAGCGGCGCCAGACCGACGCCGATGAGCAGGATGGTCGCCGCGGCCGGCAGGCCGCGGAACACGTCGGTGTAGACCCGCGCCGGCCAGCGCAACCATCGGGTACGCGAAATGCCGGCGACGGCCAGCCCCATACCCAGCACCGAGCCGAGCAGGGCGGCGGAGATCGCGAGGATCAGCGTGTTGGGCAGCCCGACCGTCAGCATCTCGGGCAGCGCCTCGCGCATGGAGTCCCAGTCGAAGAAGGTCTCCCACAGGGTGCTCAACGGATCCATCGTGTTCTCCTACCGTCCCGCTCGCTCGTCGTCCGTACGTGTCAGGAAGCGGCCGAAGCCGACGCCGCCGGCGCGGACGGCACCGCGACCGTGCCGCTGCCCGGCTTGAAGTCGGCGGGGATCGGGCGGCCCGGGTAGTACTGGGCCTGCAGGCGGCTCCACGTGCCGTCGGCGATCACCTCGTCGAGGCCCTTGTTCAGCGCCTCGCGCAGCTTGTCGTTGCCCTTGGCGAACGCGTACGCCGTCGGGGCCGGGCTGAGCAGCTTCCCCGCCACCTTGATCTTGCCGTTGCTGTCGGCGGCCGACTTGTCGCCGATCTCGGCGGGCGCGATCCAGGCGTCGGCGGTGCCGGCCTTGAGCTGGTTGATCGCGCCGTTGTAGTCGGGCACCCGGACCGGGTCGAGGCCCTCGCCGGTGGCGTAGTCGTCCTGGACGGTGCCCTGCACGACCACGACCCGCTTGCCGGCGAGCTGGTCGAAACCGGTGATCGACGAATTGGCCGGCACGTCGAGCCCGAAGTAGCCGAAATCGTAGCCGTTGCCGAAGTCGACGGTCTTCTTGCGGGCCTCGGTGATGGTGATCGAGGAGCTGCCGACGTCGAACTTGCGGTTGTTGACCTGCGAGAGCAGCGCGGAGAAGTCCGTCCCGACGAACTCGACCTTCAGGCCGACCTTCGCGGCGACCGCAGTGAGCAGGTCGTTGTCGAAGCCGGTGAACTTGCCGTCCTTGAGGTAGACGTTCGGCGGGGCGTCGGTGAGCGTGCCGGTGCGCAGCACCCCCGGCTGGAGCAGGTTGTACGGGTTGTCGGTCGCCTCGGACGCGTCGTCGCCGCAGGCGGTCAGGGCGGTGGCGGCGAGGACGGCGGCGACGCCGAGGGCGGCGGCGCGGGTGAGGGCGGGAAGGAATCGCACAGGTGTCTCCGAAAGGGTCTCCGGCGGCGGGCACGGGCGTGCGTCGCCGGCGGTGCGCCCGGTGGGCGTACCGCTGGGGTGGTCCTGGGAAGGGGGTCTGGTGCGTGGCTAGCGCGGGTCGCCGGGGCGACACGAGGCGCTGCAGACCCGCATCATGTCGACGTGGCGGCGCCGGGTCAACGGCGGCGGGGCCGCGGCGGGGACCGTCGGTACGCAGATGCGGAAGGACATGGCTCTCCTCGGTCGTTGCTGACCTGGGAACCAGGCCACGCTTGCACCGAAGCTGCTCCGGTGCCTGGTCTTCACCCGGGGCACCCCTGCGCGGACGAGGGTTGCCGGCCAGCGAGCCGGGGCTTGACGCTGGCGCTCATGACCTGCCGACGAGGCTAGCAGCTCCCGGTGGTGGCGCGTCCAGCCGCTATGACCACCCTCACGTGGCGCCGCCCGGCGCGAGCGGAGACGGTGCCGACCCAGGCGGCGACCCGGGGGCGAACCGAGGCCGCCCCCGACGCCGAGCCCGGTGGCGAACCCGCGCCCAACCCGGGCCGCACCTGCGGGCCCGGTTCCGGGCGGTCACTCCTCGATCGCGCCGCCCACGCGCCGCAGGTGCTGCCGGAAGGTGTAGCCGGGGTCGGTGGCGCGGCAGGCGAGGTAGTCGGCGAACCCGGTCTGCTCGCGCAGCGTCTCGCCGGCGCGGATCCGCCGCGCCTGGACCCGCTCGACGTCCCGGATCCGCTGCGCCGCCGCCAACACCTCCGCGGCGTTCGCGGCGGGGACGAAGAGCACGCCGTCGTCGTCGGCGATGACGAGGTCGTCGGCGCTCACCAGGTGCGGCCCGATCCGGGCGCTGGCGAGCGTCTCCGGCTCCCGCTCGTCGAGGCGGTCCGGGCCCAGCGGCAGGCTGCCATAGCTGAACACGGGCAGGCCGATCTCCACCAGCTCGGGCGTGTCCCGGTGCAGGCCCCACACCACGACTCCGGCGACGCCGGCCGCGGCCCCCTCCAGCACCACCAGGTCGCCGACGCACGCCTCGTCCGACCGGCCGCCGTTGTCGATCACCAGCACGTCCCCCGGGGCCGCGCCCGCGTACGCCTCCAGGAACACGTCGACGCTGCCGTGGTGGCGCACCGGCAGCACCCGCCCGGCGAGGCGGTGGCCGGGGACGACCGCCCGGATCCCGGCCGGCGCCGCGCGCGGTGGCACGCCCAGCCGTACGCAGGCGTCGGCGATCAGCGGCGTGGAGAGGTCGGCGAAACGCTCCGGCATGGGGTCCTCCCGGCGGTGTCCGAGGCGTGGACGGTCATCGTAGGAGAGCCGGCCCGCGCGGCGGCCAGGTCCAATCCGGACCCGCTGGCCCGGCCGACGGCGGCCGGAAGGGCGAGCGCCTGGCGCCGGCGAAGGCCATGCCGCGCGGGTCGGCAACGGATGTCGGGGCCCCGGCTGGAGTTCAGCCGGGGCCCCGGTGTGGGGGTGCGCTGGTGGCGCCGTTGCCGCTAGAGCGTCAGCGTCCAGGTGTTGAGGTAGCCGGTGTCGCCGGAGGCGGCGTCCCGCACCCGCAGCTTCCAGGTGCCGTTACGGGCCTCGGAGGAGAGGTCGACGGTGTAGGTCTGGTTGATGTTGTCGGTCGAGCCGCCGGTGCGGTTGTGCAGGGTGTAGGCGGTGCCGTCGGGGGCGATGAGGCTGACGACGAGGTCACCGATGTAGGTGTGGACGATGTTCACGGCGACGGTGCTGGTGGCGGAGGCGTTGCCGGAGCAGCCGCTGATGGTGATCGAGCTTTCCACCGTGGTGTTGTCGCCGATGTTGACATCGGTGCCGTTCGTGCCGGTGCAGCCCGGGGGCGTCCCGCCGACCAGGTTGAGCGTCCAGGTGTTGAGGTAGCCGGTGTCGCCGGAGGCGGCGTCCTGCACCCGCAGCTTCCAGGTGCCGTTGGCGGCCTCGCTGGAGAGGTTGACGGTGTAGGTCTGGTTGATGTTGTCGGTCGAGCTGCCGGTGCGGTTGTGCAGGGTGTAGGCGGTGCCGTCGGGGGCGATGAGGCTGACGACGAGGTCACCGATGTAGGTGTGGACGATGTTCACGGCGACGGTGCTGGTGGCGGAGGCGTTGCCGGAGCAGCCGCTGATGGTGATCGAGCTTTCCACCGTGGTGTTGTCGCCGATGCTGACGTCGGTGCCGTTGGTCTGCGAGCAGCCGGGCGGCCCGTTGACCGTCAACGTGTACGACGCGGTCTGGGTGGTGACCGTGCCGGTGCCGGTGACGGTGACCGCGTAGGTGCCCGGCGCGGTGGTGCCGGTGGTGGAGATGGTCATCGTGGCGGAGTTGCCGGAGGTGACCGACGACGGGCTGAAGCTCGCCGTGGCCCCGGCGGGCAGGCCGCTGGCGGAGAACGTCACGTTCTGCGCGCCGCCGACCGTGGTGGTGGTGCCGACGGTCGCGGTGACCGAGCTGCCCGGGTTGACCGTTCCGGAGGTCGGCGACACCGACATGGCGAAGTCCTGCGTCGGCGTGCTGATGTTGCCGATGTAGAGCAGCTTGTTCGGTGAGCCGGTGCCCGGGTTGGTGACCTTGCCGTTGGTCGCGTCGTTGACGAGCTTGTCGCGGACCTGCTGCGGGGTGTACGACGGGTTGGCGGCGAGGACCAACGCGGCCGCGCCGGCCACGTGCGGGGTGGCCATCGACGTGCCGCTGATGGTGTTGGTGGCGCTGTCGCCGGTGTGCCACGCCGAGGTGATCGACGAGCCCGGGGCGAAGATGTCCAGGCAGGTGCCGATGTTGGAGTAGTCGGCCCGGGCGTCGGTGCTGGTCGTCGCCCCCACGGTGATCGCGTTGGGGGTGCTGGCCGGCGAGACACCGCAGGCGTCGGCGGAGTAGTCGTTGCCGGCCGCGATGGCGTAGCTGACGCCGTCGGCGATGGAGGCGGTCACCGCGTCGTTGACGGCCTGGTCCTTGCCGCCGCCGAGGCTCATGTTGGCCACCGCCAGCTCGCCGGGGTCGTGGTCGCCGGTGACCCAGTCGATGCCGGCGATCACCCCGGCGTACGTGCCACTGCCCCCGCAGTCGAGGACCCGGACGCCGACCAGGGTGGCGTTCTTGGCCATGCCGTACGCGGTGCCGCCCACGGTGCCCGCGACGTGGGTGCCGTGGCCGTTGCAGTCGTCGGCCGAGCCGCCGTCGACCGAGTCGAAACCGGTGACCGCGCGGCCACCGAAGTCGCTGTGCGAGAACCGGATGCCGGTGTCGATGATGTACGCCCGGACGCCGGAGCCGCCGTTCGGGTAGGTGTAGGAGTTGTTCAACGGCAGGTCGCGCTGGTCACTGCGGTCCAGGCCCCATGACGGGGTGGGGCTCTGCGTGCCGGAGATCCGCACGACGTGGTTCTGCTGGACGTACTTCACCGACGGGTCGGCGGCCAACCGCCGGGCCTGCGCGGCGGACATCCGGGCCTCGAACCCGCGCACCGTGTGCTGGAAGGTCCGGGCGACGGTGCCGTCGTGCCGGCCGGCCAGGGCGCGGGCGTTGCCCGTGACCTCGGCCCGGGTCACCGCGGTGTCCTTGAACACCACGATGTACGAGCCGGAGACCGCGGTGGCGCCGCCGGCCTGGAGGATCTGCCCCTCGGCGGGAGCGGCGGTCGCTGGGGTGCCGAACGCCACCGCGGCGGTGACCGCGGCTGTTGCGACGCCCAGACGCCAGTGGCGCCTGGACAGGCGGGGGAGTGTCATCGGTCGTCCCTCTCCTGACGCCGGATCCCGTGCGGGGGGTGATGCAGAGATCCGGGAATGTCGATCTGGTCGGAGGTGATGCTAGACGGCGATGCATTCGAATGTATAGATGAAAGAATTTCCGCGTTTCCTGCTGATTCCACGCGGATGTGAAGGACTTGCCGTGCCGACACGCCTGTTTTTTCGTCATCGGTCGAGGGTGGCGTCCCACTCGTCGAGTACGTCGCCGGACAAGGTGCGAAGGCGTGCGAGGGCCCGGGACCGGGTCACCCGACGGCCGCGGCGCGATCAGACGCTCGCCGTCCGGCCAGGGGCCGCAGTCGCCGGCGGTGCCGAGGCGCCTGGCCCCGCCCGCGTCAACGACCTCGTCGGGGGGATCGCCCGGGCCGGGAGTCCGGGTGTCGATCCCGGTCGCTGACGCTCCGGTCGGATCGGCGGCCGTGGTGTCGCGCTGCGGCGGTCACCGCTGCGGCACGCCCGGCGGCGGCTCCGGCCCGAAGTGCACCCCCGCGATCGGGCCGCCCGGCGGCAGGAGGATGTCGAGCATCCGCCGCCGCCCGTCCGGCCCCGGGTCCCGGATGAACCAGAGGTGGTACTGCGAGCCCGCCGGGATGTTCTCGAAGTCCCCGAGCGCGTCGCGCAGGTACTGCCGGGCCGTCGCCTGCTGCTCCGCGGCGCTCTGGAGGTGGATCGCGTCGGACTTCAGCTCGAGGAACCCCGGCACGTCGCCGGCCACCCAGTGCCCGTCCAGGTTGGACCGGCCGGTCAGCCAGGTGTCGATCCGCGCGCCGAGGAACCACATCGTCTGCTGCAGGACGGGCAGCGGACCGAGGAAGACGTGCTCGGCGAGCCGGCCGCGCATGCGGTTGGCGACGATGGTCAGATCCGGCACCCGGATCTGCCCGTCGACCATCATCTTCTCGAACGAGTCGACGAGCGCGATCCTGGTCTGCGGCCGGTACGCGTCGAACTCGCCGGCCTCGGCGACCTCGATGACCTGCAGGCAGTCGGTCATCGCCCGGCGCTGGTCCGGGGTGAGCGCGGGGAAGTCCCGGGCCACCTCGTCGGCCAGGACCCGCCAACTGGGGTGGGCCCGGTCGACGCCCAGGTTCTCCGGCGTGATCTTGCGGCGTGGCGGGCGCAGCGGGGGAGCGAGTGCCAGTTCCCGGCGCAGCTGCTGGCTGGTCAGCGACATCAGCCGGGCGACGAGCGCCGGGCGGTCACCCGCCGGGGCCTGCTCCAGCAGGGTGCCGGCCCGGCCGAGCCCGTCGTCGACCTGCGCCGTGCCGAGCCGCTTGCGCAGCCGCAGCACCAGCAGCGGACCCCACTGCCGCCCGAACGCGATCGACGCGGGATGCGACGCGAGCCCGTACAGGGCGGTCGAGCGGGACTGGACGGCGCCGACACCGGCCAGGTCCGGGTGCGCGAGCAGACGCAGGAACGACTCCCGTCCCTTGGCCGCCTGCGCGAGGATCTTCGCCACCTTGTCGGGGCCGAAGGCGGCCTGGAGGCGCTCCAGGCCCACGGTCGCCGCGCCGGGCAGCACCACCGGCTCGGGTGACGGCCCGGGCCGCATGCTCGCCTCGGGCACGTGGACCAGCCGTTCCGGCGTCGCGGCCCGCGCCGGCAGGTCGCCCTCGGGCAGCAGGAGCAGGCGCCGGCCGCCGGAGCCGGACACGAGCACGGCGTCGGGGAGGTCGGTGGGCCGCCGGGTGCCGGGCGGGTAGGCGGCGTCGAGCACCGGCCGGGCGTCGTCGCTGAAGACCACCAGGCCCGGCAGCAGTCCCTCGAAGGTCGGTACGGCGTCCGGCCAGGTCAGCGAGACGCTGATCCCGGCCTCGGCGAGGCGCAGCTCGATCTCGCCCTTGGCGGCGGTGAGCCGGAGCAGCGCCGCGTCGCGTTCCGCCCCGGGCGGCAGCCCGTCGACGAGGGCGACCAGCCCGTTCCAGGCCTGCGCCGCGCGGGTCGCCCACGCCCGGAACTGTTCCGGGCCGGCCGTGCCGTTGCGGACGGCCTCGAAGTCCTGGGCGACCTGCGCGCGCTCGGCCTCCAGCTCCTGCAGCCGGCGCTCGCCGTCGACGGTGAGCGCCCCGCGGGCCGCGCCGAGCCGGTCGAGGAACGACCTCGCCATCAGCCCGCCGACCATGACGGCGCCCGTGGTGGCGGCCTGCTGCACCGCGGCCACCACGCTGTCGCGCAGGCCGCGCAGCTCCCCGGTGCGGATCAGGTGCTGCGCCTCGCCGAACCCGAAGGTGGTGATCTGCTCGACCACGAGCCGGGCGACCTGCTCGGCCCGGTCACCGGACCGGGCCACCGCCTTGAAGATGTCCCCGGAGCCGCAGAGCACGACACGGACGACGGCGGCCTGCAACGCCTGCCACGCGAGGTCCTCCTGGAACGACGTCGCCGTGATGGACTCCGGCCCCAGCAGCAGCTCGGACGCGCCACGGGCGACGAGCGTCTCCCACATCAGCCGGGTGGCGACCACGCCCGCCGAGACGGCGATCGAGCCGAGCACCGTGCCGCTGCCGATGACGGTCTCCAGCACCGCGCCGGCGGCGGCGCCGGCCGCCCCTGCGGTGATCGCCGTGGCCACGCCGATCGCCACCCCGGCCGCGATCGCCTTGACGGTCTTCTGCAGTTCGATGGTGTCGGCGATGTCGTCGAGGTCGGCCTTGAACCCGGGTCGGCCGGTGACGGTGGCCAGTACCGCGACGGCGAGCCGGTGCCGTTCCGCCGCCTCGACGTACGCGCCGTTCTTGTGCAGCAGGAAGCTCTGTTCCACATGGGTGAGGGCCGCCGCGAGTTCGACCACGTACCCGTCCACCCGTTCCGTCGCCGCGCTGGGCAGCACCGGTTGGTCGGCGAGCCACGACAGCCGTTCCCGGGTGGCCAGGATCTGCACCGTCAGGCTGATGGTGCGCAACCTCTGGCTGAACCGCAGGTACGGCTGCAGGTAGTCGCGGAAGGGGTAGGCGCGTA
Source organism: Micromonospora sp. NPDC002717 (assembly GCF_040295705.1). NCBI lineage: Bacteria > Bacillati > Actinomycetota > Actinomycetes > Micromonosporales > Micromonosporaceae > Micromonospora > Micromonospora sp. NPDC002717. Next base: position 71,816 of record NZ_JBEOVW010000012.1, read on the forward strand.
CCGCGTACAGGTCGGCCAGGAGGCGGCGGCGCAGGAACCACTCCTGCCCGGGGGAGGTCATGGCGACGCCGGTCTCGGCGTCCGCGGCCCGTCCGGGAAGGGCGTCGTCCTCCCGCTCCGCCCGCAGGGCGACGAGGCCGGTGACCTGGTCGGCGAGCTGCCCGATCACGGCCTCCAGACCCATGCGGTCGGTCAGGTAGAGCAGCGGCATCGTCTTCGAGAACTCCCCGACCAGCCGGTCGCCCTCGTTCTGCCGGGCCTCGACCCGGTACGGCGGCGCGGCGTCGAGCGCCTCGGTGATCGCGGCGCAGTACGCCTCGCGGGCCTTGTGGAGGTAGCCGCGCAGCCGTGGCTCGAACGGGGGGAGGTACTGGCCCGGCCGGGCGAGGTCGGCCAGTTGGCGCAGGGCCGGGCCGAGCGCCACGGTCACCGCCCAGGCCATCTCCACGCCCCGGACCCGGCGCGCCATCGCCCGCGCGGTGGGCGCCGGCGCGCCGGCCGCCGGATTCAGCATGGCCCACAGCCGGCGGCGCGCCGGCTTCAGCTCCTGCGCGTACGGGACGAGGTCGTCGACGGCGTCGTGCAGCTCCGCGAGCAGCAGGTCGTGCGGCACGCGGCTGGTCGGGCTCTGGGTGACGGCCACCGGGGCCGGCCGCCGCGTGCCCACGGTCGCCAGGACGGCCCCGCGTACGCCCTCTTCGCTCAAGCTCTGGGTCATGGACTCCCCCGCCCCGCCGGCGCGGCGACCGCGCCACACCACGGACATTCCGGTCATCGATTGCGCGCCCCGGGTCGTCGGCACGACCCGGGGCGGCTCGGTACGGGCGCGGGACCGGGGCGACCCGGTCCCGCGCCGCGAATCAGTAGGTGACGCGTACGCCCATCTCGGCCCAGGTGAGCCGGCCGACGATGCCGTCGTCGGTGAGCCCCCGCATCCGCTGGTACCAGCGGACCCCCGCCTCGGTCTTCGCGTCGAAGCGGGTGCCCGGTGGTCCGCACCGCCGCGCGCCGACGAACCGCTTGACGTACGCCACGTCCTCGCCGGTGCTGCCGACCCGGACGGTGCGCGACCCCGGGGCCCGGCCTGCCGGCTGCGGCGCGGGTGGCCTGGTGGCGCTGCGGAGAGCGGTCAGTGTCTTCGGTCCGACGACGGCGTCGACCGTCAGCTTCTTCGACTTCTGGAAGGTCCGGACCCAGGCGGTGGTCTTCGGCCCGAACACGCCGTCGGCGGTGAGGCGGGCGCCCAGCCGGTTGGCGAGGGTCTGCAACTCCCGCACGTCGCTGCCCTTGCAGCCCGCCCGCAGGACCCGGTCGCCGAGCTTGGCGGCCCGGGCCGTGGCGACGCCCCACGGGCGCAGGCTGTCCTCCAGGGCCCGGGCGTGGCTGACGCTGACGTGCAGGTGCTTGGTGTGCGGGTTGGATCCGGTGTAGCGCGCGGGCCGGAAGTCGCGGGTACGGCTCCAGATCAGCCGGTTGTAGATCACGTACTGGGTGGACGGGTGCTCGATGCAGTGCCGGACGACCAGCAACGGGTCGATCCCGTCGATGTCGAAGTCCGCCGCGTTGACCGAGCGGTCGTCGGCGTCCGGGTTGTGGTCGGACTTGCGGGCCTGGTGGGCCGCGTCGCCGATCCAGCCGTCGGAGGCCTTGTCCCGGTGCGGCCAGCGGGTGTTGATCTCCTCACGCAGCACGCGCAGCGTCGGGGCCAGGTGCACGCCCATCGTCACTCCTCCTCTGCCAGCGCCGCGAGCAGGTCGTAGTCGACGGCGTCGCCGATCAGCTGCTCCGGGTCGTCGTCCTCCTCGAACGTGGCCACCAGGTACTCGGCGTCGATGCTGGCGGTGTCCACCAGTGGTCCCCCCTCTTCCGAATCGTCACCCTGCCGGCCGGATCCGGTTGGCCCGGCCGCGTCGCGCGTCGCGGTGCGCGGCACGGGCGTCGCCGCCACGGGTCGACGGCGGGTGACTGACGTTCTCGTGGGCAACCTTCGGGATCGCGGCGGCGGGCCGGCAAGGGGAGAGTCGCCTATTGGCATCACGACTGACCGACCGGTCGGTCACCGCCGCCGGACGACGGTCGACGGTCGTCGAACGTGTCCACTCCGGCCAGGCGTTCCAGTGCCGGGGAACGCGTGTGACTGATCGATCGGTCAGCCGCCGGCCGACCGAGTCGTTGACCCGGTCGGCCGGGCGGGGAAGCCGCGTGCCGCAACGGGCGAGCGCGGCCTGACGCTTCGGACCGTCTCGGCGACGGCACGGTCGGCAACGTCCGAAGGGCGACAGAGTTTCGGGGTCGCTCCTCCGTAGCCTCCGGGAACTCCCGCGCCGAATCTACTGAGGAGGGCGGGAACCAAGGGGGGACAAATGGGGTGGGTGGGCCCATGATCAACGTTGACGGCATTCCCGCCGAGGTCGAGGACCTCGGCATCGCGCTCGGGCTGCTCGCCCCGTCCGGCGGCGGCGTCCGGCTGGTCGAGGAGTTCTTCGCCGACCCGTGGACGCGGGTCGGCAAGCTGGTCGCCAGCGACGTGCAGCGCGCCGCGCTGGTGCGCGCGATCGACGGGCTGCTGCCCTCGGCCCGGCCGCGCTTCGCGACCGAGGCCGCCGGCCGGCCCGACCGGGTCGCCCGGCACGTGCCACTGCTGGAGCAGGACGGCAAGGGCCAGGTCTACCTGGTCGTCGAGCGCGCCGGGCTGGCGGCGTCCGCCCCGCTGACCCTGGCGATCGAGGCCGAGGCCGGGCCGGTCGCCGGCGGCCCCGCCGTCACCGCGCGGCTCGACCTGCTCGTGGCGTCCGCCGGCACCGTCACCCCCGTCGCCGCCAGCAGGGAACACCCGATCCGGCTGCGCGCGCGGGCGCCCCTCGGCGACACCGGCGCCAGCGTGGAGGCGGCCGTCCTGCTGGTCGCCCCGCCCGACGAGGCGCTGAGCCGCGTCACCGTCACCGTCCGGGGCCTGCCCGGCGCCACCGAGCCGCTCGTGCTGGACCCGGCCGCCGGCAGCTCGCAGCTGGCCCTGCTCGTCACCGCGCTGCTGCGCTACGTCCTGGCCGAGGTGGGCGACGGCGTGCCCGCACCGGTGCGACTGGTTGCGGCCAACCTGCCCGGCCTGCTGGGCCTGGCCCCGGGCCTGGTGCCGCTGCCCCTGGGCGACCTCGCCACCGACCCGGCGGCCTTCCGGTCCTGGTTGGCCGCGCTGGTCGCCGCGCGGACCCCGGACGGCGCGCCCGGCCTGGTCGGCTGGCTCGACTCGGTCGCCGGCCTGCTCGGCGCCGACGAGTCCAAGCGCACCGACCTGCCCACCGACGCCGACCCGCTGCTGATCCCGGTGCTGGCCGGCCCGCCGTCGGTCGACCTCACCGTGGCCGTCCGCACCGACCCCGCCACCGGCGCCGGCGCCCTCGTGGTCGGCGCCCGGGTCACCTACACCGGCGACGGCACGCTCGACGCGGCCGTACGCGGCGACGCCGTCCTGCTGGTGGTGCCGTTGACGGGGTCGGCCCCGGTCACGCTCTTCGAACGCCTCGACGTGCTCGTCGCCGCGCCCGCCCACGGCGGTCGGCTCTACCCGGCCGCCGGCGAGCCGGCCGGTGCCGTGCAGGTCGGCGGGCTGCGCGCGGGCCTGCGCTACCGGGCGGCCAGCGGCACGATCACCCCGCTGCTGGAACTGCGCGACGTCACCGTCGCCATCGGCGACGACCCGCACCACCTCGACCTGGTCGACCTGACCGACGCCCGGTCGCTGACCTCCGCCGCGCAGTCGCTGCTGGAGGAGGCCATCGAGACCGGGCTCGGCCCCGCCGCCGGCCCGGTCGCCGCGCTGCGGCGCCTGCTCGGGCTGGGCACCACCCCCGGGGTCGACCTCGGACTGCTCACCACCGCGCCGACCCGCGCGCTGGCCGCCTACTACCGGCAGCTGCGCCGGACACCCGACGGCTGGCCCGGCGTGCTGCGCGACGTCGCCCGGCTCGCGGGCACCGCCACGCCGGTGGTGACCGGCGCCGGCACCCCGGCCGACCCGTGGCGGGTCCCGGTGGACGCGCTCGCCGCCGCGCCGGGCGCCCCCGTGGCGCTGGACCTCGTCCTGTGGGACTCCGGCACCGCCGCCGCGCCCGTCGTCGAGCTCGGGCTCGCCCTGCGCGGCGGCGCCCACCTCGACGCGACCCTGCCCTGGCGGGTGGACGTCCGCGCGGCGGTGGCCTCGATCCCGCTCGACGGGGCGACCGGTCCGGCCTGGCTCGGCGGGGTCACCGCCACCGCCGTCTTCGACCCGCCGGCCCTGGCCGTCGGCGCGCCGGTACGCGTCTCCACCGGCGGCGTCCGCCTCGACGTGGCCTGGTCGCTCGGGTCGCCGGTGGCGGTCACCGCGACCGTCGACGACCTCGCCGTCACCGTCGACAGGGTGCCCCACCTGCTGGGCGACCTCACCCTGCCGCCCGCCGGCCCGATCGACCCCGCCCTGCCCGACCTCGGCCTCGGCGTCGACCCCGCCGCGCTGTGGGGCGCCGCCCGTGGCCTGCTCGCCCGGGTCGCCGAGTCGTGGGCCGGTCCCACCGCCCGCGACCTGCTGGCGCTGGTCGGCATCGCCGGGCCGGGCACCACCGGCCCGCTGGCCGGGATGCCGCCGCTGCTGCCCCCGGACCCGGCCGACCTGTCGTCGCTGCTGGCCGACCCCGCCGCCGCGCTGCGCCGGTGGCTCGCCGACCTGGCCCGCGACGAGGACGCCCGCACCGACGACGGGACGCCGTACCTGGTGGCGCTGCTGCGGCTGCTGCAGGCCGCGCTGACCGACCGGCTGCCCACCCTGCCCGGCCAGGACCTGCCACAGGTCGACCTGCCCGTCTCCGGCGGCGGCACCGAGGCGGCGCCCTGGCGGGTGCCGGTCCACCGCGCCGGCGACGACGCGGTGGAGGTCCTCGCCTGGCTGGAGCCGCAGGGCCCGCCCGCGCAGTGGGCGATCGCGCCGCTGGTCGACCGGTTCGCCGGCGCTGACGCCGACGACGACGCTTCGGAGGAAGCCGACCCGATCCCGGTCACCGGCGCCGACGTGATCGCGGCGGCCGAGGCCGCCGGGGCGTACCTGCCGGAGATCGCCGACGTGCTCGACGGCGTCGACGCCACCCGCGCCGCGGCGGCGCTCGGAGCGCTGGCCGGCGTGCTCACCGAGGGCGACGGACTGGTCCCCGCCGGCACCGCCCTGCCGGCCGAGACCGGCTGGCGCACCGGCACCCCGGTCGCCGCCACCCACGACACCCTCACCACCGCGCCGGCGGCAGTCGCCCAGCTCCGCGACGAGATCGCCGCCCGCACGGCCGCCGCCGGCGACGACTGGGCGGTGCTGCTGCTCGCGCCGCCGCTGGCCGGGCCACGGCCCTGGGCCGACCTGCTCGGCGACGTCGCGCCCGACCAGGTCGCCACCGTGGACCTGCGGGTCCCCGGCACCCCACCCGACCTGGTAGACCTCGGCACGCTGCCCGCCGCCCACTGGTACGTGGTGGACCTCGCCGACGACGGCACCCTCCCCGCCGCCACCGCGCTCGCCGCGCTGCGGCACGTCCAGGACTCGGTGCGGACGGTGCGGCCCGGCGTACGCACGATCCTGGTCGGACACTCCTACCTGGGCCTGGTCGCCCGGCAACTCGCCGCGACCGTCCCCACGCAGGTGCTCGGCCTCGTCACCGTCGGCACCACGTTCGACGGCGCCCTGCTGCCGCTGGACGCCCCGACGGTGGCCGAGGGGGTGCGGCTGGCCGGCGTGCTGGCCCCGACCGGCCTGCCGTCCGCGCCACTGCTCGACGCCGCCCTGCGCCTCCAGCGCCGCCTGCTCGACGGGTACGCCGCCGGGGAGCCCGGCGCGCAGGCCCGCCCCTGCCCGCTGCCCGCCGCCGCGTTCGCCCGCTGGCTCGGCACACCCGTCGACCTGCGCGGTGTGCCCGCGCTCGCGCTGCACGGCAGCCTCGGCGACGTCGACGGCAGTGGGGGAGCGGGTGACCTGCGGGCGGCGCTCGTCGCCGCGCTGACCACGCACACCGTCGAGGAGGCCGGACCGGCCGCACCGCCCACCCACGCGGTCGCCGCCCTGCGGCTCGCCCTCGACCTGGGCGCCCCGGCGGCCGGCGACCCCGACGTCGACGTCGACGTACGCCTCGGGCTCGGCACGGTGGCGCTGGACCCGGGGGCGCCGGCCGACCTCTCGTCGGCGCAGGTACGCGTCCGCGTCGCCCGCCCCGACGGGTGGCTGCTCGGCGGGCCCGGCACCGGCGCCCCGAGGCCCGCCCGGGTCCGCGCCCTCACCGTCCGCGCCACCGTGCGGGCCGGCGCCGCCGGCCCCGTCACCGGCGTCGACGTGGTGCTGCACGACGCCGCCCTGCGCGGCGAGTCGGCCGCCGCCGTCGACCTGGCCGACCCCCGGTCGCCGGAGCTGCTCGACGCCCTGGTGCAGGAACTCGACCGGGTGGCCGCCGCCAACGGCCGGCTGACCCGGCTGCTGAACGAACTCGCCGCCCTCGGCGTCATCCACCGCGCCGCGCCCGGCCGGCCGGCCGCCGTGCTCGCCGACGCGGTCGCCGCGCTGCGCACCGACGCCACCGGTTGGCTGGCGCCCCGGCTGCCCGCGTTGGTCGACCGGGCCGCCGGGCTCCTCGGCCTGGTCCGGGACACCGCCGCCGGCGGCGGTCCCTGGCGGCGCCGCCTCGCCGGGCTGCCGGTCGAGCTGGTGCTGGAGGCCCAGCCGTGGCGGCTCACCGCCCGCACCACCGGCACCGGGCTGCGGCTCGGCCACGGCGTCACCCTCACCGGCTCCTCGACCGTGGCGCTGGCCGACCCCACCCCGCGGATGCAGGCCGCGCTCGCGGTCGGCGGCGTCACCCTCACCCGGACCGCCGGCGCGGTGTCGCTGACCGCGCCGTGGCTGCCCGGGCCGGTCGGGTTGTCGCCGGCGGCCCCGGACCTGCCCGCCCGGCTCGCGCCGCTGCTGCCGCGGCTGCTCGGCGGCGGGGCGCTCGGCGTCCTGCTCGAACAGCTGACCGGCGAGGACCTGCGGGTGGCCTCCCTCGACGGGCTGCTGACCGACCCGGCCGCCTGGCTGCAGCGCACCTTCGCCGGTACGCCCGGCGCGCCGCCGCAGGCCGCGCCGCTGGCCGGCCTGCTGCGCCTGGCCGCGGCCCCGCTGGGCCTGGCCGCCGACCCCGCGCACGCCCTCACCCTGCCCGGCGGCGTCACCGTCGACCTGCTCGACGTCGGCACCGCCGAGGACCGGGCGCTGCGGCTGCTGGTCGGCGCCGCCGACCCGATCGTGCTGTGGACCGACGACGCCGGCACGGCCACCCTGGACCTCGCGCTGCGGCTGGACGTCGACGCCGCCCGGCAGGTGCAGCCGGGCGGCGAGCTGACCCTGCACCTGCCGCTGCCCGGCGACTGGGGCGCGCTCGACCTGCGGCTGGGCGCCGACGCCTCGGGCCTGTCCGTGGCCGTCACCCCGGCCGCGCTGGGCGCCACGGTCACCCTGCTGCCGGCGGTGAGCGGCCTGGACACGCTGGTGGAGGCCGCCGGGGCGCGGCTGCTGCCGGAGATCCTCGACCGGCTCGTCGACGGCATCGGCGCCCGCGACCCGCACCCCGCCGTCCTCGACGACGTGCTCGACGTCGCCACGGCGCTCGGCGTCTACGACCCGGAGGCGGCGCCGCACGGGTTCGCCGCCCGCACCGGCGCGCTCGCCGACCTCGTACGGGACCTGTCCACCGGGGCCCTCGCCAGCGCCGGCACGGTCGCCGCGCCCGCCGTCGTGGCGCTGCTGCGCCGCGTCCTGGGTGACGCCCAGGTGCCGCGACCGGCCACCCCGGGAGAGGTGCTGGTCCGGGTCGCGGTGCTCGACGGCACCGTCGAACTGCGTACCGACCTGGCCGCCGATCGGCCGGAACTCGGCCTGTCCGTGCAGGGCCTCACCGCCGGCGCGGTCACCGCCGACATCGCCGTCGGCTACGCCGACTCCACCGTGACCGCGTCGCTGGCCGCCCGCGCGTACGTCGACACGGGGCTCGGGGTGACCCTGCGCGCCCGGCTGTCGGCGCAGGCCACGGCGGCGGGGCTGGCCGTGCGGCTCGGCCTGCTCGGCAGCGACGACGCCGGCACCGGTGAGCTGGGCGTCCAGCTCGCGCCGGTGGTGCGGCTGCCCGGGCCGGCCGAGCTGGCGCAGCTCGCGCAGCGGCTGGTCGTGCCGATGGCCGGCACCCTCGCCCTGCGCGCGGCCGAGCCGTGGCTGCGCCGGCCCCTGTGGTCCGGCGGGCGCACCGCCGCGCAGATCCTCACGAGCGCCGGCGTGGCCGTGGACTCCCCGGACGGGATGCGGATGGCTCCCGCCCTGCCCGCCCCGGTCGGGCTGCTGCGCGGCGCCCTCGACGCCGTCACCGGGGTGCCCGTGCCGGTGCCGGGCGGGCTGACCCTGTCCGTGGTCACCGACGGCGCCCGCTACGGCCTCGTGCTGCGCGGCGAGCTGGCCCTGCCCGCCGGCGACACCGCCGTGCAGCTGCGCTTCGGGCTGCCCGACACCGTCGACGCCGGGTGGGGGCAGGCCGGCCGGGGCGTCGGCCTGCTGCTGCTCGACCTCACCACCCCCGCCGCGCCGCAGCTGCGGCCGGTGCTGCGGCTGGGCGGGCTGGGCATCCGGGTGGCCGCCGCCGCGTCCGGCAGGGCGCTGGTCGAGACCGGCGGATTCCGCCTCGGCGCCGTCGGCGCCCACGTCCGCGCCGACCTGCCGCTGACCGGCCCGGCGGCACTGGACCGGCCGACCGTGGTCGACGGGGCCGTCATGCTCGACGGGCTGGGGTTCCCGATGGCCCCCGGCGGGGGCGGGTCCAACCCGGTCGCGGCGTCGCTGCTGCAGACCGGCGGCGGCGGCGACGCCGCCCCGGCGAACCCGCCCCTGGACGTGCTGGTCGCCCGCGGCGGCGGCCGGTGGCTGGTGCTGTTCGGCGGGAAGGCCGAGGCCCGGTTCGAGATCAACCGGAGCTACGGTCCGCTGCACATCGCGGAGCTGGCGCTGCTGTACAAGGCGGCCACCTCGGGGCCGGGCAAGGTCGGGGTGTCCGTCGACGGCGGGGTCGCCGTCGCCGGGCTCACCCTTGACGTCGACGACCTGTCGCTGCTGGTGCCGCTGCGCAACCCCACCGACCTCAGCGCCTGGGAGGTGGACCTGGCCGGCCTGTCGGTGTCGTTCACCTCGCCCGGGGTGTCGGTCGCGGGCGGGCTGGTCAAGGTCACCGGCGCCAACGGCGTGCAGTACGACGGCATGCTCTCGGTCGACCTGGCCGGGCGCGGCCTGACCGCGGTCGGCTCGTACGCCCGACCCCGCGACGACCTCGGCGAGTACACCTCGCTGTTCGTGTTCCTCTCCGTCGGGTTCCCGCTCGGCGGCCCGCCCTACCTGTACGTCCTGGGCCTCGCCGGCGGCGCCGGCTACAACCGCCGGCTGATGGTGCCCCGCGACCCGCAGGGCGTGCCCGCCTTCCCCCTGGTGAAGGCCATCGACGAGGGCGGCTTCGGGGGCTCCGGCGGCCCGATGGGCGCACTGGCGCGGATGTCCAGGGACATCCCGCCGGCCCGGGGCGCGTTCTGGCTCGCCGCCGGGGTGAAGTTCTCCACCTTCCAACTGCTGCACACCACCGCCCTGGCCTACGTCTCCGCCGACCGGGGACTGGAGGTCGGCCTGCTCGGCCTCATGCGGATGGCGCTGCCCGACGCGCAGGCCGCGGTGGTCAACCTGGAGCTGGCCCTGGCCGCCCGGTACAGCACCGTGGACAAGGTGCTGTCCGTCCGGGCGGCGCTGACCCGCAACTCGTGGCTGCTCAGCCGCGACTGCCAGGTCACCGGCGGGTTCGCCTTCGTGGTGTGGTTCGACCGGCCGGAGGTGCTGCTCTCCATCGGCGGCTACCACCCCCGGTTCAACAAGCCGGCGCACTACCCGGACGTGCCCCGGGTCGGGTTCCACTGGTCCGTCGGCGGCGGCGTGGTGGTCAAGGGCGAGGCGTACTTCACCCTCACCCCGTCGGCGGTGATGCTCGGCGGTCGCCTGGAGGCCTCGTACGACCGCTCACCGGTGCGGGTCTGGTTCGTCGCCGCCCTCGACGTGTACCTGCGGTGGGACCCGCTGACCTACGACATCACCGCCAGCGTCAGCGTCGGCGCGCGCTTCACCATCAAGGTGTGCTTCTTCGCCTGCGCGCGGATCAACGTCAGCGTCTCCCTCGGCGCCCGGGTACGCATCCAGGGCCCGCCGCTGCACGGCACCGTCACGGTCGACCTGGCCATCGCCTCGGTCACCGTCAAGTTCGGCAGGGCGCAGCAGCAGCCGTTCCTCGACTGGAACCAGGTCACCGTCAAGTACCTCGGCGGCGGTGACGCGGCCCGCCCGGCGACCAGCGGCACCGTCACCGCCGGCACCCTGCCGCCGGCGGTGGGCAGCCGCCCCGACGGCACCCTCGAACGCCCGTGGTCCGTGGCGCCGGAGTTCGCGGTCCGGGTGGAGTCGCTGATGCCGCTGTACGGATGGCGGCTGACCGGCAGCGGTCGCGCCGACGACCGCACCGACGGGCGGGAGGTCGACGTCGTCCCCGCCGGAAGGAACATGGGCAGAACCCGCGCGACCATGGTCGTCACGGTCGAACAGCGCGTCGGCACCACCTGGGTCGCCGTGCCCACCGCCCAGATCCGGTCGCTGCGGCCGTCCACCGCCAGCACCGGATTCCCGGCCGGCCTGTGGGACAGCGCCCTCGCCGGCACGGCGAACGGCGGCGCCACCCCCACCATGGTCCGGGCCCTGTCGTCGGTGGGCCTGGCCGCCCCGGTCACCGTCTCCGAGGCCACCGGCGTGCTGCCGGACGTGGCCCTGGCCACGATGATCGAGGAGGAGACACAGCGACACCTGCCGCTGTCGGTCCCCGTCGCCGCCGCGCCGGCGCCGTCGGTGCTGCGCCTGCGGCGCACCACCGACTCGTCCGAGACCGCCGTGACCGCGGCCCGCCACGCCGTGGCGGCGCCGGCCGGGCCGAGGCTGCGCGCGACCGTCTCCGCCGACCAGCACCGGGGCGCGGCACGGGCGGAGTTCCGCGCCGCCGCCCGGGCCCGCGCCGGGCACGACAGCGGCGCGGCCCTGCCGGTGGGCGGCACCCAGGTCTGGGACACCACGGGCGCCGGCGGGCTGCGGCTGCGCCTCGACGAGGGGCCCACGCCGCTGCGGCTGGTCACCTTCACCGGCACCGGCGCGCCGCTCAGCGACGGCCCGGCCCGGGCGGGCGCCCGGGTGCCCGCCGACGCCGCCCGCGCGGTGGTGACCCCGGCGGCCGACACCGCCGCCGGCTGGGCCGCCGACACGCCGCTGGTCCCCGTCACCGACGGCGTGCTCGTCGCCCCGGGCGCCACCGTCCTGCTGCCGCACCCGTGGCATCCGCCGGCCCGCTACCGCCAGGCCGGCGAGCACGTGCCGGTGCCCGCGGCGCTCCTCTCCGCCGCCGTCGACGGCCTGGTCACCACCCTGCCCGCCACGACCCGCGCGGTCGTGGTGTCCCTGGAACCGGTGTCCGCCGCCGCCAGCCTCGCCGACGTCCGCATCGAACTCGACGGGGTACGGGTGAGCAGCCGGGAGGACGCCCCCGACGACGACCAACCCCACCGCATCCTCCTGACGGTCGACGCGGAGCGGGGCGCCGAGGCGATCTCGGTGCAGGTCGTGGCGGGGGACGGCTGGCGGGTCGCCGCCGTGATCGGCACCCCGGACCACGCCGTCGACACCGACTGCACCGCCGCCCGGCGGGAACTCGCCCGGGTCACCAGACCCGCGACGGTGCCCCGCCGCCCGGGTGTCGCCGCCCCGTCGGCGGCGCGTACCGCGGTCGCCGAGGCAACCGAGCCGGCGGCCCCGGCACCAGCGGCGGCGTTCGTCGCCTTCGACGACGAAACGGAGGCATGATGACGGAGACCCCCGTCGCGCCAGGCTCGATCCGGCTGCACGACACGGTGACGCCGTCGCTCACCGCCGGCCTCTACCGGTTCACGAGCAGGCTGGAGGTGACGGACCGGGGCACCCCGAAGACATCGCCACCCGAGCACGCCACCCACGTGCAGGTCGGCGCGCCGCGGCTCGCCCTCGACGCCACCGAGGTCGCCGGGCAGCACCCGCCCCGGGACGCGGTGGGCGCGTTCGGCGACCGACTGCCGCACGTGGTCCTCGGCCGCCGGGCCCTGCCGTGGGAGCGGCGGCTCGGCGACGGCACCCCCTGGCTGGCGCTGCTGGTCGTCCGGTCCGACGAGGCGAGCCTGACGACCGGGACGCTGCGTTCGGTCGTCGGCGAGGCGGTGTTCACCCGCCTCAATGGCATCGAGCCGGTCGACGGCAACCGGGCCGTCGTCGGGCTGCGGGCGAAGGACCTGGCCACGTTCCGGGCGCTGCTGCCCAGCCGCACCGACATCGGGCTGCTCACCCACGTCCGTCAGGTCAACGTCGCGGACACCGCGCTGGCCGGCAGCGACGACGACGGCTGGTTCGCCGTGGTCACCGCCAACCGGCTGCCGCTGGGCGGGGCCACGCCCACGCCGTACACGGCCTGCCTGGTGTCGCTGGAGGCCCGTGACGACGTCTGGGCGACCAACCTGACCAGCGTGCCCACGTTGCTCGTGCTGGCGTCCTGGCCGTTCGTGACGAGCACCGCCGGCGGCACCTTCGAGCACGTCGCCGCGCACCTCGACCTCGGCGGGTTCGGCGCCCCGCCGGCCGGGCAGCCCCCGCTGGTGGACGCCGACGGGGCGCTCGCGCTGGCCGCCACCCGCCGCGACGGCACGCCGGCCACCATGGGCTACCGCCCGCCGCTGCTCGGTGCGGCGCCCGACCCGCTGCCCGCCGGGCCGGCCGACGTGACGGGCGCCGCCGCGTTCGAGCTGGGCCGGCTCCTCGCCGCCGCCGACGGCCGGTTCATCCGCGAGGTGGTCGCCTGGCACCGCGCCGCCGACGACGCGGCCCGAGCCGGCAGCGCGGCGGGCCTGCGCGAGGACAGCGCCCGCTCGTACGCCGCCTCCGGCACCGCCGTGCGCCGCGCCACGGTGGCCGCCGGCGGGCCCGACCTGCGGCGTGCCGCCACGGTGGGCGCCGACGGCGCCGACCCCCTCGCCGCCCTCGGTGAGACGTTCGCGCAGCGGCTGCTGTCCCGCACCGCCCGCGCCGACCTGTGGCAGGCGCACCCGGGTGGCTCCAGCGTCATCCCGCGCCAGTTGCGCCCGGAAGGAGAACCGACGTGACGACCCACCTGTCCGCCGGCGGCCGGCTGCTCGCCGAGCGGCTCGGCGCGCTGGTCGGCCCGCCCGCCGACCCCGCCGCGCCGCGGGCCCGCACCCTGGCCGCCGCCGCGCGTGCCGCCACCGCGGTCGCCGGGCCCGTCGCGGCGACGACCGCCGACGCGCCGCCGCTGCCCCCGTACGTCGAGCACGTGCTGGCCCGCTGGAGCCTGCTGCACGACCTGCCGTTCCGCTACCTCGTGCCCGACGCGCGCCTGTTGCCGCCGGAGTCCATCCGGTTCTTCCGCCTCGACGGCGGCTGGCTGGAGCGGCTGCGGGCGGGGGCGCTCGCCGTCGGTGGCGACGGCAGCCGGGAACGCGCCGGCACCCAGACGTTGCTGCCGCAGGTCACCGCCGCAGTGACCGAGCAGCTGCCGCTGGTGCGGGAGGTGCAGCGCACCCGCATGTCGATACCGGTCGCCGCCGACCTGCTCGCCGAGGCACGGGCCGCAGGCGACCTCACCGCCGCGGCCGGGCCGGTCCCGGTCACCGGGTTCCTGCTCCGCTCGTCCCTGGTCAGCGGCTGGCCCGGCATGGAGGTACGCGCCTGGACCAGCGACGACCAGGCCGTGGTGCGGCCGGGCGTCGACCCGGACGAGCTGGCCCGCACCCGACCCGACCTGGTGGTGGAGCTGCTGCGCCTGGAGCGGCTGTCGCCGTCGGTGCTGGTGGCGTTGTTCCGCGGTGCCCCCCGCCTAGTGTGGCTGGAGGAACCGCCGCAGAGCGTGCAGTTCGGCCTGGAAGCCGACGGGACGGGCTGGCGGGCGCCGATCCGCGACGGCGCGGGACCGGACCTGGGCAGCGTCGCCGTGCCGATGCGGCCCGGCCCGGTGCCCGGCGTCGTCGACGTCGCCGGCCTGGCCCGCAACCTCGACCAGGCCCGCCCCCTGCCCCGGCCGCGCGGCGGCGCCGCCGTGGCGCTGTCCCTGCTCCAGGCACCGTCGCGGCAGCGGTTCGGCGCCTCCACCCCGCCGACCTGATCCTCGGCGTCGCCGACCCACCGCCGGGCCCGACCGCGGTCACAGGCCCGCCCCGAACAGAGGGAGCCCCTTGTCGTGACAACTGTCCTCGTCCCGGTCGCGCTCGACGTCCTGGTCGTGCGGGAGCCCGGCGCCGCCTCCGACTGGGCGCGTACGGCGCTGACCCGGCCCACCCCGCCGGCCAGCGGCCGGGTGCAGCAGGACGTGCTGCCCGAACCGTTCAGCGCGCGGCAGACCGCCCGGCCGCCCGGCGCGCACCTGCACTGGGGGCTGCCCGACGGGCTGACCCGCGGCGTCGCCGACGACACCGGCGCGACCACGTTCCCGCCGGTGCCCGACCGGTGGCTGGTCGTGCGGATCTCCGGCCCGGCGACGCCCGGTCCCCGGGCGGTGGAGGCGTGGCTGCTGCCGTACGCGGGCGCGGTCGAACCCGTCCGGGTGGACCGGGCGTTGACCGGTCCGACCCTGCCGGCCCCCGGCGCCGCGCCGAGGTCTCCGCTGACCGCGCTCGGCCACGGCGACCTCGGCTGGGCCGGCTACTACGACAACGTGACCCACCGGTTCGCCCTGCACGACGAGCTGGCCGGGGTGACCGGGCCGGTGGCGTACCTGGTGCTCGGCTGGTACACCGACCCCGTCCGCGACCCGCTGCACGTGGCCGGGGAGACGGCGTACACCGAGCGGATGGAGGACCTCGGCTGGGAGGTCCACCCGCCGCGCCGCGACGACCAGCCGGTGCCGGACCGGTCGGTCTACCACGCGGCGGCGGTGTCCATCGGCTGGCCGCAGCCGAACTGGCCCGGCGACGGCGGGCTGCTCGGTCGGGAGACCGACTACCGTCCCGCGCCGGACGCGGTGGCGGTGGCGCTGGGGGAGACCCTCGCCGAGGCCCTCGCGGCGCTCGCCGCCGAACCGGACGACCCCGCCGACGCGGCCCGCATGGTCGAGGCGCTGCTGCAGGGCGCGCTGTCCGACGTGACCAGCGCCGACGGGCCCGCCCGGCTGGACGCCTCGCTGCACCAGAGCCGGTTCGGCTCGGCCCCGGCGGCGGCGGGCAACGAGTACATCTGGCAGCCGGCGGCCGGCTCCGGCGGCGGGTCGTTCGTGCAGGTGGAACGGACCCGGCCGCGGGTCTGGCACGCGTTGGAGCCGGCGCTGGTGGTGGCCGGTGGCGGACGCAGCCCGAAGCACGGCGCCGACGGCCGCTACTCCGAGCTGGGCAACCTGCTGTGCCGGGTGGACGGGCAGACCGTACGCGGCTTCGGCGTGGCCGGCGGCGACGCCGGTCCCGGCGCGGCGGTGCTGCCGCCCACCCCGCTGGCCGGGCTGCTGCCGCAGTACGGCGTGCCGGCGGTGGCCACGGACCTGCTCGTCGAGCTGGCCAGCATCGACCCGGGATCCGCCCCCGACCTGGCGCTGGCCACCGACACCCAGCCGTCGCCGCTGGCCGCCGCGCGGGCGGCGTGGTGGGCGACGTTCGACCCGGGCGTGGGGGACCCGACGCGACCGCCGACGGGCGCCGTGGTCGACGGGCAGTTGCCCAGCCCGGTCGGGGTGACCCCGCCGAGCCGGCCGTGGAACCCGCTGCTGCTGGAGTGGTCGGCCACCTACCTGCCGACGCCGCGCGGTGCGCACGACTGGCCGCTGGGCGAGGTCGACCACGACCTGCCGCCCGCCGTGACCGAGCCGGCGCCGGAGACGGGCCGTACGCTGCGCGGGCGGGTGATGCTGTCGGCGTCGGCGGCGGCGCTGCTCGACGGCACGGTCGACCCGCAGGACGCCGAACGCGACCTGCTCTCCGGCGAACTCGTCGGGATCGCCGAGCAGTTGCGCCGCGACGCCACCGGCCTGGTGGTGGACGCCCCGAACGCCACCGACGCCGCACAGCCGCCACAGACCCCCCGCGCCGCGGACTTCGTGGCCCTGCGGGCCGGGTTCCTGCGGCTGGACCGGGCCCGCCTGGTCGACGGCTACGGCCGGTTCCTGGAGGTGCTCGGCCCGGACGTGGCGACGCCCGCGCCGGTGACGCACGGGGTGACGCTCGCCGTGCCGGGCCATCCGGACCTGGCCGCCCTGCGGCCGCGCTTCACCGCCCCGGCCCGGGTGCTGCTGCGCTTCGCCGACGCGCTCGGCGCGCCGCGCGACGCGGACGCGGGCGTCAGCCCGGTGTGCGGCTACCTGGTGCCGTCGTCGGTGGACCGCACGCTGGAGTTCTTCGACGACAAGGGCAACGGCTACGGGCGGCTGCGCCCCGACCCGGAGACGGTGACCGCGTGGGAGGAGGATCCGGGCCGCCCGGCGACGCTGGGCGCGCCGCCGAGCCGGTTCCTGCCGAACCCGCTGCTGGCCCGGTTCGCCGACCGCATGCTGGCCGCCGACCACGCGCTGGCCACCGCCCGGGCGGGCGGCCATCCGGCCGGCGGCGCGCAGAGCGCCCTGGAGTCGCTGCTGCGGGTGCTGGACACCACCCGGTGGACGGTGGACGTGACCGGCCGGGCCGGCGACGAGCACCTGGCGCTGCTGCTCGGCCGGCCGGTCGCGGTGGTGCGGGCGTACCTGAAGGTGGAGGTGGAGGATCCGCGGCAGCCCCCGGAGAACGCGCGCACCGGCGTCCCGGTGCGGCTGGGCACGCTGTCACGGGCGCAGGACGGGCTGCTGGCGTACTGCGTCGGTGACGACATGGACCGGCTGCACATCGTGGACCCGGCGGTGGCACTGCTCGCGCCGGGGCTGCCCGACGCCAGCGGGGCGGCCGCGCTGCCGGGCGCGGACCCGATCACCTCGCCGTACGTGGACACCTCCGGGGTGTTCACGGTCAACCCGGGGGTGCCGGTGCCGCTGACCCTGCTGATGGTGCCCGGCTCCGACGTGCACGTCACCGCGGGGCTGGTGCCGCAGAAGTCGGTGGGGCTGCTGCGGGAGTGGACGTCCTCGGCACTGTCCCGGCTGTCGCCCGCCCTGCGCTACGGCCCGGTCCTGCACGACCTGGAGACGACCCGCCTGCCGCTGCCGCAGGACGTACGCGGCTCGTGGCACTGGCACCGGCGCGCCGAGCCGGGCACGTGGCGGACGGACGTGGTGGTGCCGAGCACCCCGGACGCGTTGCTGCCGAACGAGCCGTCGACGGCCAGCGAGGGCTGGTTGCAGGTGGCGCTGGTCGCCGACACCGAGTACCACGACACGGCCGTGCCGGTGCGGGTGAGCTGCGTGCGCACCTCGAGTGGCACGACCGTCGCCCTGGGCGGGCACAACGGCGACGGCAGTCACTTCCTCATCCCGGTGCCGGAGGCGATCGAGCTGATGGGCAGCGGCCGGTTCGCGTTCTTCGTGCAGGAGCCCGGCACGGAACGTACGGCCATCCGGGTGGTCCGGCCCAAGCGCGGCCGGCCCTACCTGCGTACCGTCGCCGACGACGCGTCGCCGAACAACCTGGACAGCCTGCCGGAGTGCCAGCACGTCCGGTGAGGCGCTGACGCCGGCGGGGCGAGCGGCGCGCGGCGCGCGGGTCGCGCCGCGACCCCGCCGGCGCGAAGGGGCGGCTGCCTGCCGGCCGGCGGGCTGCTAACGTCGCGTCAGCGCGAGAGGCGCGTGATGACGGGACAGGGAGGTTGATGAATATGGCCGCCGTCGGCCTTCATCAGCATGCCCTTGTCCGGCCCGCGCGACGGTAGCGCGCGGTCCGGGTCGTTCCCACGACCAGGAGTGACACGTGTCTTCCTCTTCCTCATCATCCCGGACCGACCTGACCACCGACCGCCTGGTGCTCCGGCCCTGGACCACCGCCGAGGCCACCGCGGTCCTCGGCGACACCAGGTCCGCGCACTGGGCGGACGACTTCCCCGCCGACGGCGACCGCGTCGTCGCGGGCCTCTTCGACCAGCACCCCGCCTGGCTGGGCGCGTACGGCCACCGCCTGATCGTCGAGCGCGACAGCGGCCTGACGGTGGGCTCGATAGGCCTGTTCTGGCCACCCAGCGAGGGCATCCTCGAAATCGGATACGGCGTCGTGCCGTCCCGCCGCGGCCGGGGCTACGCCCCCGAGGCCACCCGCGCCCTGGCGGAGTTCGCCCTCACCGCGTCGGCGGTCCACGCCGTGACCGCCGACGTGGAGCTGTCGAACCCGTCATCCGTCCGGGTGCTGGAGAAGGCGGGCTTCCATCGATGGGCCACCGAGGGGAACCTGGCCCGGTACCGGATCACGAGACCGGACCACCACCGGCGGTGACCCGGTGGGCCGGCGCGACGACCCCGCGACGCGATGCGGGCGTTCGTCGCGCCGGCCCGTCCGGCGTGGATCCCTCGGGGCGGACGACGCCCGGCGCGCCGGCTGTGCCATCGTTGTCCTTCCATCCGGGACCGTCGGGTGCGGACGGCGCAACGACCCGACGGCGCGCGCCCGCGGCGGCAGCGGGGTAAGGGGAGGGGCGATGGCGGAGCAGCAGGCCGGGCCGCTGAGCGGCATCCTCGTCGCGGACTTCTCGCGGATCCTGGCCGGGCCGTACGCGACCATGCTGCTCGCCGACCTCGGCGCCGAGGTGGTCAAGGTGGAGGGGCCCGGCGGGGACGACACCCGCGCCTGGATGCCGCCGGTCCGGGAGGGGACGTCCACCTACTACCTCGGCGTCAACCGCAACAAACGCTCGGTGGTTCTCGACCTCGCCGACCCCGACGACCTCGACGTCGCCCGGCGACTCGTCCGGCGGGCCGACGTCATGATCCAGAACTTCCGCCCCGGCGGGCTGAAGCGCTTCGGCCTCGACTACGACGGCGTCGCCGCCGACAACGAACGGATCGTCTACGCCTCGATCAGCGGCTTCGGCACCAGCGCGGGAGCGGACCTGCCCGGCTACGACCTCATGGTCCAGGCGGCGTCGGGCCTGATGAGCCTCACCGGCGAGCCGGACGGCCCGCCGTACAAGGCCGGTGTCGCCGTGTTCGACGTGATGGCGGGTCTGCACGCGGCCCTCGGCATCCTCGCCGCCCTGCACCACCGCGCCCACACCGGCGTCGGCCAGCACGTCGAGGTGAACCTGCTCTCCTCGGCGCTGTCCGGCCTGGTCAACCACACCAGCGGCCACGTCGCCGGCGGCGCCGCGCCGTTCCGGATGGGCAACGCCCACCCGAGCCTGTTCCCGTACGAGCCGCTGCCGGCCGCCGACGGCGACCTCGTCGTCATCGCCGGCAACGACGGCCAGTTCCGGAAGCTGTGCGAGGTGCTCGGCCTGCCCGGGCTGCCCGACGACCCCCGGTTCCGGCGCAACCCCGACCGGACCGCGAACCGCGACGTCCTGCGCCCGCTGCTGGTAGAGCGGCTGGTCCGGCGCACCCGCGACGAGTGGTTCCGGGACCTGCGCGCGGCGGGCGTGCCGTGCGCCCCGATCAACACGGTCGACGGCGGCGTCGCCCTGGCCCGGGACCTCGGGCTCGACCCGGTGGCCACCGTCGGCGGGGTGCCGGGCGTCCGCAACCCGATCGGCTTCTCCGCCACGCCGCCCCGGTACGACCTGCCCCCGCCCCGCCTCGACGAGCACGGCGACGAGATCCGCGCCTGGCTGACCGCCGACTGAGTGGCCGGTCAGGCCCAACCGCGCCGCACGGTGGAGGACGACCCGGCCCGTCCACGCCACCTGCTCACCGAACCCGGCATGGGGCACCGGGTTCCAGCCCTGACGCCGGTCGCCGGCGGGTGACGGGGGGCGTCAGACCGGCGCGACGGAGAGCCGGGGGCCGGCGGGCGGCGGCGCGGCGGCCAGGCTGAGCAGCGTGTGCCCGGTGGCGTCGTCGACCACGGCGACCCGCACGGCGTCGGGCTCCCGGTCGGCCAGCGGCACGGCGAACACCGCGGTCGCCGGGCGGCCCCGGTAGCGCGCGGCGTGCCCGACGAAGCGCCAGTCGCCGTCGTCCCAGTGTTCCCGCACGTCCGAGCGGAGCAGCGGGGCCACCCGCCGGTAGGCGTCGCTGAGCTGGAGCTGCTGCACGGTGGCCAGCAGCGGTACGCCGGTGCCGCCGCGCAGCGGATGGGTCAGCCGGGCGCGCAGCCGGCGCAGCGGCAGCAGCCAGGCCGCGTCCAGCTCCGGCGAGAGCGCCACCACCGCCGCCAGTTCGGCGACCAGCACGGCGCCGCCGGCCACCGGCCGCCCGGCGAGTGCGCCCGCCCAGCCGCCGTCGGCCAGCCCCGCCAGGCCGGCCGCCGCCAGCAGCAGCCCGGCCCGGACCAGGCCGCGGCCGGAGACCGGGGTCGGCCGGGCGCTCAGGCACCCGCAGGAGGAGGTGGGGGCGGCGCGCCGGGCGTACGTCAGGTAGGCGAGGAACCCGGCCGTCAGGACGGTCGCGCCGACCGCCTCCAGAGGCAGCGCGGGCGGCAGCAGGAGCAGCGCGCCGAGGGCCAGCTCGACACCGCCGAGCAGCCGGTACGCGGGCAGCGCCCGGTGTTGCCCGAGCAGACGGGCGAGCGCCGACCGGCCGGCCGCCGCGGCGGCGTGCCGGCTGAAGAGCTTCACGCGGGCGGACCAGATCAGCACCGCACCGACGACCAGTGGTTGCAGCGCCGCGATCATGTCGATCATGTGTTCTCCATCGGCTGGTCCGACGGGCGGCCTCCGGGCGGTCCGCGGCCGCGGACCGCCCGGAGGCCGCGCCGTCAGGCGGCGGCGTAGACGGTGGCGATGTCGATCTCGTTGGTGTCCGGGTGCCAGGCGCCGAGCACCTGAACGTGCCGGCCGACCCGCAGCAGGGACATGTCGCTGACGGCCGGGGTGCCGTTGTAGACGGCGGCGGACCGGTCCGGCACGACGTGCGCGACGATCCGACGGCCCTTGTGGTCGAGGTGCAGCACGTTGCGGCCGACCGCCGCGATGTGCCCGTGCAGGTTGACGATGTTGACCCACACGGCGTCCGCGGCGAGCGTGCCGTCGGGCAGGCGGACGCCGCGGGCGTAGAGCCCGTCGCCGACGGCGACCCGGTCGAACGTGGTCGGGTGCAGCTTCCAGATGCTCGTGCCGTCGGTGATCCGGATCGAGTGGAGCACGGTGTCCGAGCCGGTGACCAGCAGCATGTTGCCGGAGATCGTGCTGATCCGGCCCTCGGCGAAGTTCGGGTCCGGCGTGCCGGGTTCGACGGTCGCGGCGTCGGCGGCGAACGCCGCCTCGGGGGCGAGCGAGCCGAGCCCGGTGGCGCCGACCACGCCGCCGAGCGCGGCGGTGGCGAGCAGCCGGCGGCGCCTCAGGGTCTGGTCCATGGGGTCCTCCCGTTCAGACGCTGTCGACCGAGCAGGGCCGCAGCCCGGTGGAGAGACTGGCGATCGCGCTGTACGCCGCGGGCGTCAGGTCGATGATCCGGTTGCTGCCGCAGGCCGAGCCGCAGCAGGTGCGCTCGCCGCAGAACAGGTCGGTCTGCGGGCCGCAGTCGGCGATGGCGGTGCCGACCCGGGCACCGTTGCAGAGGTTGGTGGTGTAGTGCCGGAAGCCGCAGCCGCGGCGGCTCATCCCGCTGATTCCGCACACGTGCGGGCGGGTGATGGCCAGGCACGCGTCCGAGGTGTTCGGCCAGGCGTGCTGGTAGTTGCCGGACGAACAGGTGCCGCAGGCACCACCACCGGCCGAGCCGCAGGGACCCCAGGCGTTGCCGCAGCAGAACCACGACACCTCGCCTCTCAGAGCAACCACGGGTACCTCCCCTCCAGATCCGATCAACAGCGAAGTTCATCGATATGAAAGGTGATTGTTGTGGCATAAATCATCGAAGTCAATGGATGGCCGGAAGGATTCCTACGTCCATCGTCGGCGGCCGGCCAGCGGGATCCGGAAGTGGACGGTCTGGTGGGTGTCGGTCCGGCCGTCGCGCGCGTCGTGCACCGGCTCGGCCACCGCCCGCCAGAACCGTTCGGCGCCGTCGATACGGGTGTCGGTGTGCAGGTACAGGTCCCGGTAGCCGGGTTGCCGGCCGACGAAGTCGACGGCGAGACCGACGAGGGCGCGGGCGAGCCCCCGGCGGCGGTGCTCGGGCCGGACGTAGACCCGGAAGAGCTGCGCGGTGGACTCCTCCGGAAAGCGCTCCGCGAGGGAGCGCGGGTGCGGTGGACTCTTCGGCGCCGCGGCGCGGACCGCCGTGGTGCCGACGACCTCGTCGCCCCGGGTCGCGACGAACAGGGCGTGCGGTTGCGGCGTCAGGTAGGTGCCGGCCAGGTCGATGACGTCGTGGTGCCAGTCGGCACGGTAGCCGTGCCCGAACTCCCGGTAGAACGTGTCGAGCATGACGCTGCGGGCCCCGTCGAGGTGCCGGCCGTCGGCCATCCGCACCTCGTACGCGCCCATGCCGTGTCGGTACTGCCGCATGGTCTCTCCCTCATCGTGTCGCCGCCGTCGGATCCGCCCGCCGCTCCTCGTCGTCCCGTTCCCGACGCTCCGGGGCGGCGGGCAGCAGCGCGCGGGTCAGCGGATGCCGGGCCGCGCCGAGCAGGGCCTCGGCCCGTCCCTGCTCGACGACGCGTCCGCCGTCGAGCACGACGATCCGGTCGGCGAGGCGGGCCACGACGTCGCGGTCGTGACTGATCACGACCAGCGCCAGGTCGCGGCGTCGACGCAGGTCGTCCAGCAGCGCGAGGACGCGCTCCCGGGCGTCGCCGTCCAGGCCGGCGGTGATCTCGTCGCAGATCAGCACGCGGGGCTCGCCGGCGAGGGCGCGGGCCAGCGCCGCGCGGTGCAACTCCCCGCCGGAGAGCCGGTCGGGCGTGCCGGCCACGGTGTGTTCGGCGAGGCCCACCTGGTCGAGCAGGCGCAGGGCGGTGCGCCGGGCCTCGGCGTCGGTGGCGTCCCGCAGGCGCCGGGCGGCGCGGGCGACCTGGTCGAGGACCGGGCGGTACGCGTCGAAGCTCGCCCGGGCGTCCTGGAACACGTACTGGACGGCCGCGAGGTCGCGCCGGTCCCGCCGGTCGAGGTGCGGGTCGAGGCGTCGGCCGGCGAGCGCGACCCGGCCGCCGGTGGGCGGGTGCAGCCCGGCGACGCAGCGCGCCAGCGTGGTCTTGCCGCTGCCGGACCGGCCGACCACGGCGAGGCACTCCCCGGCGGCGGCCGTCGCGCCGACGTCGCGGAGGACGGTGCGCCGGCGACCCCCGTGGCGGTGGGTGGCCACGAGGCCGGCGACGGCGAGCAGCGGCGGGACGTCCCGGCCGGGCGAGCAGCGGGTCGAGCCGGCCCGGCGGCTGTCGGCGGCCGGGCCCCGGGTCGGCGGGACGGGTGCCCTTTTCCGGTCGTGGTGGTCCCGCGCGGCCAGGACCTCGGCCGTCGGGCCCTGCGCGACGGCCGTCCCGTGGCGCAGCACCAGGACCCGGTCCGCGACGGCGCGGACGAGGGGCAGGTCGTGGCTCAGCAGGACCACTGCCATGCCGTGGCGGGCGAGCGCCGTCAGTTCGCGGGCGACGTCGCGGCGGGTGAGCGCGTCCTGCCCGGTGGTGGGTTCGTCGGCGACGAGGAGGACCGCCCGCGAGAGCAGGGCGTGGGCGATGACCAGCCGCTGTTGCTGCCCGCCGGAGAGCTGGTGGGGGAAACGCCGTAGGAACCGGCGGTCGGTGGGCAGGGCCATCCGGTCGAGCACCTCGGCCACCGCCTGTCGCCGGGCGCGGCGGGTCCGGCCGGGCGGGTGGCGCCGGGCGATCTCGCCGAGCACGGCGCCGACGCGGCGGAGGGGGTGGAGCGCCACGGCGGGCTGCTGGGGGACGTACCCGACGGTGCCGGCCGGGGGCGGCGCGCCGGCGGCGGCGGCCGAGCCCGCCAGCGCGATCCCGCCGGTGAGGCGGACGCCCGGCGTGGTTTCGCCGAGCAACGCCCGGCCGGTGGTGGTCTTGCCGCTGCCCGACGCGCCGACGATGGCGAGGATCTCCCCGGCGGCGAGGTCGAAGGACACCCCGTCGACGAGCCGCCGCTGCCCGGCCGTGGCGGTCAGCCGCCGCACCCGCAGGAGCGGCCCGCCGGGCGGTGGTCGCCGATCCGCTTCGGGAGCCTGCGGGCCGGGGCGGCGGTCCCGGCGGGGCGGGCGGGCGCCCCGGGCGGGCGGCCCCGCGTCCCCGGGCGGCGTCCCCGGGTCGGCGCGGGCGGCCAGCACCTGGTCGGCGACCAGGTTGACGCCCACCGCCAGGGCGACGACCAGCGCGGCCGGTACGACGACGGCCCACGGTTGCAGGAACAGCCCGGTGCGGTTGCGGTCGACCATCACGGCCCAGTCCGCGGCGTCGGGGGCGACGCCGACGCCGAGGAAGCTGGCCGTGGCGACCAGGTAGACCGCGCCGACGAACCGGACCCCGGCGTCGGCGAGCAGGAGCCGGCGGACGCCGCGCCCCACGTATCCGCCGGCCCGGCGCCACCACGTCTCCCGGTGCAGGCGCATCGCCTCCATCGCCGGTCCGTGGGCGAGCGGCAGGGCGGCGGCCCGGGTGACCCGGGCGATCTCGGGAAGGGCGATGAGCGCCACGACGCCGACGAGGGTGGCCGGCCCGGGCCGTGCGACGGCGGCCACCAGGATCAGCAGCAGCAGGGACGGCACGGCGAGGACCAGGTCCAGCGGGCGCATGAGGATCTCGTCGACCCACCGGCGGCGGGTCGTCGCGGCGAGCAGGCCGACGGGGACCCCGACGAGGTAGGCCAGCAGGGTGGCGGCGACGGCCACCAGGACCACGGACCGGCCACCGAGCAGCACCTGGTGTAGGACGTCCCGGCCGACGAAGTCGGTGCCGAGCGGCCCGTCGGGGGCGAACGGCAGACCGCGGGACGTGGCGTCGCCGGTCAGGGCGGGGCCGAGCACGGCGAGGCCGAGCGGCACGCCGAGCAGCAGGCTCGCGCCGAGCGTACGCAGCGGGGGCCTCACCGGACGGCTCCGGTACGCGGCGCGAGCCGGAACGCCACCAGGTCGGCGGTCAGGTTCACGGCCACGGCGGTGACGGCGACGAGCACGCACAGCGCCTGGACCGTGGGGACGTCCCGGGTGGAGACGGCGTCGACGAGGGCGGTGCCGAGACCGGGTACCACGAACACCGCCTCGACGACGATGACGCCGCCGAGCAGCCAGTCGGTGGTACGGGCGAGCTGCTGGGCCACCGGGGCCAGGGCGTGGGGCAGCGCGTGGCGCAGCCAGAGCCGACCGCCGGTGATGCCGAGACGCCGGGCGTGCCCGACGTGGTCGGCGCGCAGCGCGTCCACCATGCCGGCCCGGGTGAGCCGGCTGATCGTGCAGACGGGCCGGGCCAGCAGGACGAGCAGGGGAAGGACGAGGACTGCCGGCCGCGCCGACAGGTCGGCGCCGAACGCCGTGGGCGGCAACCAGCCGAGCTGTACGCCGAACCCGGCGACGAGCAGGATCGCCAGGGCGAACTCCGGCACGGCGTACAGGGCGACGGACCCGGCGGACAGCGCCCGGTCGAGCCGGCCCCCTTCGCGCCGGGCGGCGAGCATGCCGACGCCCACGGCCAGCGGCACCAGCACCGTCAGGGTGAGGGCCGCCAGCAGCACGGTGGCGCCGGCGCTGTCGGCGAGCCGCTCGGCGACCGGCCGCTGGGAGACCAGCGAGACGCCGAGGTCGCCCCGGAGGAGGCCGGTCAGCCAGTCGAGGTAGCGCTGCCAGGCCGGCTGGTCCAGGTGCAGGTGCGCGCGGATCAGGGCGATGCGGGCCGGATCGGGCTGGTCACCGGCGATCACCACGGCGGCGTCACCGGGCAGCGCCTCGGTGAGCACGAAGACGACGGTGGCGACGCCGGCGACCTGCCCGACGCCGAGCAGCAGCCGCCGGGCGGCGTAGCGGGGCAGGCTCACCCCAGCCAGACCTTGTCGAAGCGGGCCCAGTCGAGGGTGTTGGCGGGGGCGTCGGCCGAGACGCCGCCGACCCGTGGGCTGGTGGCGACGAGGAAGTCGGCGAAGCCCCAGATCAGGAAGCCGCCCTCGGCGTGCAGCATGCGCTGCATGTCGCCGTACGCCTGCCGCCGGGCCTGCTCGTCGGCGCTGGAGACGGCCCTGGCGTAGCGGGCGTCGAAGTCGGGCCGGGCCCACCTGGTGGCGTTGGTGGTGGAGCGGGTGAGCAGCCGCTGGGAGATGTGCGTCTCGATGGGCATGGCGCCGGAGCGGTACGACGCCAGCACGCCCGAGCCGAGGATGTCCCTCCAGTAGGTGTCCTTGTCGCCGATCCTCGGTTCGACGACGAGGCCGGCCTTCCTGGCCTGCTCGGCGAAGACGCTGGCGGCCTCGACGAAGCCGCTGGCCACCGGCGCGGTGTCGAGCGGGATCCGCAGGCCGCGGGCACCGGCCCGGTCGACGAGGAACCGGGCCCGGTCGAGGTCGTGGGAGCGCTGGGCGATGTCGTCGGCGTAGTACTGGTAGCCCTTGCCGAACAGGTCGTTGCCGATCTGCCCGGCGCCGGCGAGCACGGTGTCGACGAGCTGCCGCCGGTCGGTCAGCAGGAACATGGCCTCGCGCAGGTCGCGGTCGTCGAACGGGGGCCGGTCCACCTTCATCGCGAAGGACTGCATGGTGCTGTTCGGCATCCGCGTGACGGTCATCCGGCGGTCGCCGGCGTACGTGCGGGCGGTGGTCGGGGTGACGTCGTGCGCGTAGTCCACCTGGCCGGCGAGCAGGGCGTTGACCCGGGCGGACTCCTCGTTGCTGGTCAGGTACTCCAGCTCGTCGAGGTGGGCCGCGCCGTCCCAGTGGTCGGCGTAGCGCCGCAGCAGCAGCGACCGGCCCGGCCGCCAGGTGTCGAACGTGAACGGACCGGAACCGACGGGACGGTCGAAGGTCTCCGTGCCCTCGGGGACGATGTAGGCGCCGAAGGCCGCGAGGGCGTTGGGGAACTCGGCGAAGGGTCGCTTGAGGACCAGTTCCACGACGCGGTCGCCGACCGCCCTGCTCGCGGCCAGGTCGATCATGTCCAGGCTCGCCCTGGCGCGGAAGGCCCGCTTCGGGTCGGTGATGCGTGCGTAGCTGTACAGGACGTCGGCGGCGCGTACCGGCCGGCCGTCGTGGAAGGTGGCCTGGCGCAGGGTGATCCGCCACCGGGTGAGGTCGGCGCTGGGTTCCCAGCCTTCGGCGAGGCGGGGCCGGATGGAGACGTCGGGGCCGTAGTCGGCGAGCTTGTCGAACATGGCCTTGGCCCGCGACGCCTCGTTGAACAGGTTCGCCAGGTGGGGGTCGAGGGTCTCGTTGGCGCCGCCGCCGGCGAACGCCGCCCGCAGCCGTCCGCCGCGCCGGGGCCGGCCGGCCGGGGCGGCGGACGGGCCGGTGTGGACGCCGCAGCCGGTCAGCGCGACACCGGTTGACGCGGCGGCGGAGAGGGCGGCGGCGCCGAGCAGACCGCGGCGGGTCAGCCTCGGCGTGGCGGTGGGCGAGAGGGCCATGTTGGCGGTCCTTCCGGAGGGAGGGGAGTGGCGTACGAGCTCGCTGAAACGATAACGGTTTCCATTTGCATCCTGCCGGGAGGGTCGCCGGAGGTATGGCATTGCACCTGCATTGCGAACGACGTACGGTGATGGCAATGCAGGCGTATTGTAAAAAGGGGGCCGGTATGCGGGTGATCGCGTTGTCCGAGGTGACCGGGGACATGACCGAGCTGGTGGGCGGCAAGGCCGCCCGGCTGGCGGAGCTGGCGCGATCGGGCGAGCGGGTGCCGGACGGCTTCTGCGTCACCACCGCCGCCCACGAGCGGGGCGTGGTGCCGCGGGCCGAGGTCGCGCAGGCGTACGAGCGGCTCGGCGGGGGACCGGTGGCGGTGCGCTCCAGCGCGACCGCGGAGGACCTCCCGGACGCCAGCTTCGCCGGGCAGCAGGACACCTTCCTCGCCGTCAGCGGGATCGCCGATCTCCTGACGGCGATCGAGGGATGTCAGCGCTCGCTGCACGACCCCCGCGCCGTCGCCTACCGCGACGCCCACGGGATCGACCACGCGTCGGCGCGGATGGCCGTCCTGGTGCAGCGCATGGTCGACCCGGTGACCGCGGGGGTGCTGTTCACCGCCAACCCGCTCACCGGCTGCCGCACCGAGATGATGGTGGAGGCGGCCGAGGGGCTCGGCACGGCCGTCGTGGACGGCAGCGCCACCGTGGAGCGGTACATCCTCGACGGCTCGCCCCCGGCCGGCGCCGGCCTGCTCACGGCCGAGCGGCTGGACGAGCTGCGGGACTCGGGTCGCCGCCTCCAGGACCGGTTCGGCTGCCCGCAGGACGTCGAGTGGGCCTACGACCGGCAGGGCGTGCTCTGGCTGCTCCAGTCGCGGCCGATCACCACGCTGTTCCCGCTGCCGCCGGAGACCGGGCGGCCGGCTCCCCGGGTCTACCTGGAGTTCGGCCACGTGCAGGGTATGCGGCAACCCGCCACCCCGATGGGCATGTCCACCCTGAAGTCGCTGGTGGCGGCGATGCTGGCGTCGTTCGGCCTGACCGTGGAGATCACCGACATCGGCGGGCGCCTGTACGGCGACCTGACCGACCTTGCGCGGCACCCGTCGACCCGCAAACGGCTGGTCAAGCTGATGGCGGTGGACTTCGGGCCGCGGGCCCAGGCGGTGATGGAGCACGTGCTCGCCGACCCGCGCTTCGCGCCGCTGCCAGCTTCCGGTCCGGGGCGTACGGCCACCGGCCCGGCGCTGCGGACCGCCGCCCGCGCGGCGACCGGGGTCGTGCGGGCGCTGGCCCGCCCGGAGGCCGCCCGGGCCCGGCTGTTCCGGGAGGTCGAACGTCTCCGGGTCGGCTCGGCCGCGCCCGCCGGGCTGGACACCGCCGTCGACCGGCTGCGGTACGTGCGCGACGAGGACCCGTCGGCCAGCCCCGACGACATCGTCTGGCCGATCGTCGCCGGGATGCTCGCCGCCACGCTGCCGGCCTCGCTGCTGCGGGGCGTGGCCGGCCCCGGCGAGATCGACACGGTGCTGGGCGGCATGCCGCACAACGTCACCATCGAGATGGACCTGGCGTTGTGGCGGCTGAGCCAGCAGGCCACCGCGCACCGCCACCTGCTGCTCACCACCCCGCCGCACGACCTGGCCACGGCGTACGTCCGGGGAGCGCTGCCCGACATCGGCCTGGCGGCGTTCCTGGACCGCTACGGCCACCGCGCCGCCGCCGAGGTCGACCTCGGGGTGCCGCGCTGGGACGAGGACCCGACCCCGGTCTTCGCGATGATCGCCAACTACCTGCGCGTCACCGACCCGGAGCAGGCCCCGGACCGGCGCTTCGCCCGCGCCGCCGAGGCCGCCGAGGCGGCGTGCGCGGACCTCGTCGCCCGGGCGCGCCGGCGCCGACCGGTCCGCGGCCGGATCGCCGGATTCCTCCTGCGCCGGGCACGGATGCTGGCCGGCCTGCGGGAGGCCGGCAAGTTCGCCGGCCTCTACCGCCTACGGGAGATGCGCCGCCAACTGCTGCTCGTCGGCGCCGAGCTGGCGGAGCGGGGGCTGCTGGGGCGGCCCGACGACATCATGTTCCTCACCCTCGACGAGACGCACGCGGCCGTGCACGACGGCGCCGACCACCGCTCGACGGTCGCCGCGCGCCGCGCGACGTACCGGCGGGAACTGCGCCGCCAGGCGGTGCCGGTGGCCCTGCTCTCCGACGGCACCGACGTCGAGGCCGTCCTCGCGCCGCCGCCGGCCCCGGACGGCGCCCTGCGGGGGGTGGGCGCGGCGGCCGGCCGGGCGACCGGCCCGGCCCGGGTGGTCCACGACCCGGCCACCGCCCACGTCGAACCCGGCGACGTGCTGGTCGCTGCCACCACCGACCCCGGCTGGACGCCCCTGTTCCTCACCGCCGCCGCGCTGGTCACCGAGACGGGGGCGGTGATGGCGCACGGCCCGACGGTCGCCCGGGAGTACGGCATCCCCGCCGTCATCTGCGTCCCCGACGCCACCCGCAGGATCCGGACCGGCCAACTCGTCACGGTGGACGCCGCCGCGGGCACGGTGACCCTGCATCCCGCCCCAGGGGCCGTGGAGCCGTCGGTGATCGGCGAGGCGTGCGCGTCGTGACAGCATGAGGCCATGCCGAAGAAGGTCGACCGCCACGAACGGCGCACGCTGATCGCGGCCGCCCTGATGCGCGTGGCCGCCCGTCAGGGTGTGGAGGCCGTGAGCCTGCGTCACGTGGCGGCCGAGGCCGGCGTCTCGGCCGGCATGGTCCAGCACTATTTCCGCACCAAGGACGAGATGATGGCCTTCGCCATGACCGTCGTGCGGGAGCGCAGCCAGGCCCGGGTGACCGACGCGATCGCCCGGCTCGGCGAGGATCCGGCCCCCCGGCTGCTGCTCCGCACGATGGTCGCCGCGCTGCTCCCGCTGTCCGAGGAGTCGCTCGCCGACGGGCGGGTCGCCCTGGCGTTCCTCGCGTACGCGGCGGTGCGGCCGGACGTCGCCGCCGGCATGCGCGAGGACACCGACCAGCTGCGCGCCTTCGTCGCCGGTCTCATCCCGGGTCCCCGGCGGGACGAATACGCGGCCGGCGTGCTGGCGCTGATGGAGGGGCTGGGTGTCCACCTGCTCGGCGGCCACTACACCGCCGAGCAGGCGCTCGCCGCGCTGGACGCCCACCTCGACCTCGTGTTCGCTGGCGGCGGGACGTCTCGATAAAAGTTTTCGTCTCCATCGATGATCCTCTTGGAACTTATCTCCAGAGCGACTACCCTCCTGTGGACCACCTACCGTCCATCGTGGAGGAGACTGGTCATGCGCAAGCTGATGTCAGCGGTCGGAGCGGGGGCCCTGCTGACCGTGGGGTTGTTGGCCGGCGCCGCCCCGGCGCAGGCGGCGAGCTGCACCCTCGTGCAGTCCGAGATCTACAACGGCGCCAACATGATCGCGTGGTCCCAGGGGCTGCAGGGCTGTTCGGGCGACGTCTACTGGGAGATCCAGTCGGGCGACGCGGGTGGCTGGCAGGTCGCGCAGAGCGGCACCACGTACTACGACAACAAGGTCCAGAGCTACTACGGCGACGTCGACCTGCCGTGTTACCTGCGGGTCTACGCGAAGTTCGGCAGCCAGGAGAAGCTGACCCAGCCGGTGCAGAACTACAACTGCGCCGGCTGACGCTCGTCGGCCCGGGCCGCAGCCGCCTTAGGCCCGGGCCGAGAGCCGCCGCTCAGGGCGCCGGATGTACCCGGTGGCGCGCCGGACGGACCGACGGCGCCACCGGGTGCGGCCCGCGCATCAGGCGGGACGGCCTCCGGGCGGGATCACACCGTCCCGACCGGGCGCTGGTGGGCGCCGGTGATGTCGGTGCCGGCGATGTGCGGCGTGGAGCCGGTGACGAAGAGCCGGTAGCCGTCGTGGTAGCCGAGGTAGGAGCCACGCTGGTGGTGGGTGACCCGCAGGGTCAGCCGCGTGCCGGCGGCAACCTTGACCTGGATCGTGTCGGCCAGCTCGACGGAGTTCGACACGGCGAGCACCCGCCCCGTGTCGTCGGTCAGCCGCAGGTCGAAGTCGTCGACGAGTGCCGTGCCACGCGCCGCGCCGCTCGGGTAGTCCAGCTGGTTGTTCGCGGCGCTGGTCACGTACCCCGACAGGGTGGCGAGGTCGTAGCGCATCCAGTTCGGGACGACGTTGACGGTGACCCACTGGGTGTGCTGGGAGGTGAACCGGTAGTCGACGGAACTGCCGGGCGACAGCGTGCTGCGCTCCACCATGAACGAGGTGTCGTTGCCGTAGCCGAGACCGCGAGCGTACTCGTCGCGGTAGTGCTCGTACAGCTCGTAGCTGCGGGTGGCGGTCCCGTACGGCACGGTCGCGGTACGGCGCACCGCGCCGCCGCTGGTGACGTACGCGCCGTCGGCCGTGCGTCCGAGCCCGTGCGCGCCGGCCGGGCCGAGCGGACCCAACGGGCCGAGCGGGCCGAGCGGCCCGACGGGGCCCAGCACGCCCCACACGCCGCCGGCCTGGACCTGCTTGCTGAAGTCACCGAGGCTGGGCAGCGTCTCGTGGTACGCCTCCGGGGACAGCGGGCCGTCGGGGCCGAGCGGGCCCCACTCGCTCATCGGCCCGCCGTACCAGCCGAGCATGCCGGCCCAGTCGTCCCAGGCCGTCCCGGTGATCCAGCTTGACGGGTGCCACGGCTCGACGCCGATCGGACCGGCGACGCCGAGCGGCCCCCAGGGGCCGATCAGCCCGTAGTGGCCC
The DNA here is from genome assembly GCF_040295705.1 of Micromonospora sp. NPDC002717. NCBI lineage: Bacteria > Bacillati > Actinomycetota > Actinomycetes > Micromonosporales > Micromonosporaceae > Micromonospora > Micromonospora sp. NPDC002717. The sequence continues at coordinate 104,242 of NZ_JBEOVW010000012.1, forward strand.
AGCGGGCCCATGGGCTTGAGGTAGTCGGCGGGGCGCAGCGGGTCGCCGGGATAGGTGGTCTGCACCGTGGGGCTGACCGTGGACAGGTTGCCGCCGAGGGCCTCCACCGAGGTCGCCGACACGTAGCCGCTGTCCGCGGCCCGGGCGGGGGGCGCCGCCGCGACGACGCTCACCGTGGCGGCGAGCAGTGCGGTGAGAAGGCGCCGTCGGGCCGGCGTCGCCCGGCGGCGTGCTGCGGTTGTCCCCTGCATGTGTCGTGCTCCCGTGTCGTGTCGTCGATGGGCTGCCGGCGCCCAGGCACGCCCGGACACGCGTCACCGCAGCCGACGGCGCCGCCCCTTCGAAATGGGCGGAGACGGGTGGCGGGTAGTGCCTCGGCGTCGGAAATCACGTGCCGAACGGGCCGGGAAACCGGCCCACAGAGCCTACAAAAGGACGGGCCGCGGGGAAATTCGAGAAAGCGTGACTTTCGTCTTCTTGACTCCGCCGTGAGCCGCCGCCAATGCGGCGGCGGCCGACGGCTCGCCCGCGACGATTTCGGTGGACGACTGCAAAACCCGGGTGGGCCGGCCGGGCGACGACGGCCCCCGGGCCCGCTTCCCGGATCCGCTGTCCACCCCGCCGGCCCTTGGCAGAGTGGGGGCGTGACCGAGAAGGGGCCGACGGTGGCGGCCGGCCGGATCCAGCTGGTCGGGGAGTCCAGCGCGGTCAGCCGGCTGGAGCTCTTCCTCGACCTGATCTTCGTCTTCGCCCTCATCACCGTGTCCAGCACGGTCGCGGCCGACCTGACCGTCACGAGCCTGCTGCACGGCGTGGTGCTGCTGGTCCTGCTGTGGACCTGCTGGCTGTCGTACGCCTGGCTCGGCAACGTCGTCCGGGTGGACCGGGGCGTCATGCCGGTGGTCATCTTCGGCCTGGCGGCGCTGATCCTGGTCGTGGGGGTGACCCTCAACGAAACGTTCTCCGACAAGCCGGGCGGCCTGCACGGGCCGCTGGTCGTCGTGGTCTGCTACCTGGTCGTCCGGTCCGGCGCGCTGCTGGTGGCCACCGTCGCCGTCTGGCGGGATCCCGCCGCCCGTCGCACGTACCCGCGTGTCTGGCTGCCCCTGCTCGCCGCCGCGCCGTTGCTGCTGGCCGCGGGCCTCCTGCCCATCGGCACGTTCGGTGCCGACGGCGAAGCCCGGGAGTGGACCCGCTTCGCGCTGCTGCTGGCCGCCTTCCTCGTCGAGTACCTCGGAATAACGATCATCGGCGTGAGCTGGTGGCACGTCCAGTCCGTCAAGCACTGGACCGAGCGGTTCCATCTGATCGTCCTGGTGGCGTTCGGCGAGATCATCATCTCGGCCGGCACGGGCCAGGGTGTCGGCTGGGCCAGCCCGGTCACCTGGGGGGTGGTCGGGGGCGCCGTGCTCAGCATGCTGCTGGTGGGCGTGCTCTGGTGGACGTACTTCGACATCGCCAGGTTCTCCGCTGAGGACGCGCTGGAACAGGCCACCGGTGTCGCCCGCTCGCGGCTCGCCCGGGACGCGTACACGTTCCTGCACCTGCCGATGATCGTCGGGCTGATCCTGCTCTCGCTCGGGCTCAAGCACACGTTCAACAACGTGGCGTTCCAGTCGGTGCGGTCGGAGCCGGCGCTCGGCCTCTTCGCCCTGTACGGAGGGGTGGCGCTGTACCTGCTCGCCCTGATCGCCTTCGAGCGCCGGACGATCGGTATCTGGGGCCGCGGGCCGCTCGTCGGCCTCGTCCTGGTGCTGGCGCTCGCCCCGGTGGCGGCGCGGGCGCCGGTGGTCGCCCAGCTGGGGCTGCTCGCCGCCGCAGTCGCCAGCCTGGTCCTGCTCGACCGCACCGTCTTCCGGATGCGGCACCGGGCACTGCACCGGGCGATCGAGCCGGTCAGCGAGCGCTCCACCGGGGTCACGCCCAAGGAACTCTTCCTCGACCTGGTCTTCGTCTACGCCTTCATCCAGGTCACCGAGCTGATGACCGCGCAACCCGGCGGACGCGGGCTGCTCCAGGGGCTGGCGGTGCTCGTGCTGCTCTGGTGGGCGTGGTGCAGCTACGCCTGGCTCGGCAGCTCGTTCCGCACGGAGAACGCCATCGCCCGGCTCCTGCTCCTCGGCGCCGCGGCGAGCGTCCTGGTGATCGCCATCGCCGTGCCCGTGGTCTTCATCAACCTGCCCGGCGGTCTGCCGGGACCGCTGGTCTTCGCGACGTGTTACGGCCTCGTGCGCGCCCTGAACTTCGTCGCGTTCTGGACGGTCGCCCGGAAGGACCGGCTGTTCCGCGGCCAGTTGGTGCGGCTCGCGGTGTCGGCCGCCGTGGCGCTCGCGCTGCTCTACGCCGCCGCCTCCGTGCCGCCGCCGTCGGACGACCCGCAGGCGTTCCAGCCCGTCCGTGTCGCCCTGTGGGCGGCGGCCGTCGTCGTCGACCTGGGCAGCGGCTACCTGCTCAACGCCCGGCACTGGCCGGTGCGCTCCGCCGAACACTGGGCCGACCGGTTCGGCCTGATCATCCTCGTCGCGCTCGGCGGCGCGATCGTCTCGACCGGCGCGTCGGTGAGCAACCGCGCGGTCTCCGTGCCCGTGGTCGTCGCCGCCGTGCTGAGCCTGGTGGTGGTCGCGACGCTCTGGTGGGCGTACTTCGACGTCGACGCCACCGCGGGGCAGCGAGGCGTGCAGAGCCTGCACGACGGCCGGCGCAGCCGCCTCGCACTCGAGGCGTACACGTACTCGCACCTGCCGATGATCGCCGGGGTCGTGCTGGTCGCGCTCGGGCTGCGCAAGACGGTGGCGGAGGTCGAGCGGGTCGCCGGACCCGTCGGGTGGTGGGACATGTCCCACCTCACCCTCTACGGCGGGGTGATCCTCTTCCTCCTCGCCGACCAGGCCTTCTGGTGGCGCATCCAGCACCGGGTCCGTGGCCTCCGGCTCGTTGCGATCGTGGCGCTGGTCGGGCTGACGGCGGTGACCACCACGGTGTCCCGGCTGGCGGGTCTGGCGATCCTCGCCGGCGCCCTGAGCGCGTTCGCGCTCGCCGAGGCCGTCAGCACCCGCCAACTGCGGCACGCCGCGCACGACCCGCTGGTCCCGGAATCGTCCGAACCGCACCGGCCCTGACCGGGCGCCGCCTGCCCGCCGACCGCCGACCGCCGAGGCCGGCGCGGCCGGAAACCGTCGCGTCGTGACCACCCGCGTCGACGCTCTGCATTGGGTCCGCGCCCGCTGAGCCGACCCGGAAGAAATGCGAGCCCCGTCATGCGGTACGTCGGAAACGGCAATTCCCCACCGTCGTCCTCGTCACACGGCAATGGCGGTGGGCCACACGGAGAAACTGCCCGGAATGGCGCCCCGGCCCATGACGGTCGGGGCAGAATGTGCGAATGAGGGCCGGCGTCAATTGATTCGCCATTCCCGTCGCCCCTGCTGGCGTCGTTCCGCCCCGCCGCCCGGCCACCCGCCCGCCCGGGGCTCGCCGGGCGGACGGCGGGGCGGCGGTCGACACGTCACGGCGTCAGGCGCTTCTCGAACCAGTGGTGCGCGTAGTGCTCGGTGTTGTAGGGCTCGATCTCCCGGTAGCCGGCCGCGCGGTACATCGCGATCGCCTCGGTGAGGTTGCGGTTGGTGTCCAGCCGGACGGCGGTCCAGCCCCGTGCGGCGGCGTGCCGTTCCAGCTCGCCGAGCATCCGCCGCCCGACCCCGAGCCCGCGTACGGTGTCCGCCACCCAGACCCGCTTGATCTCGGCGGGCGCGTCGTGGTGGAGCTTGACCGCGCCGCACCCGACGGCCTCGCCGTTGAGGGTGGCGAGCAGGAACAGGCCGGCCGGCGGGACGAGGTCCTCGTCGTGCACCGGGTTGCTCCGGCTCGGATCGAACCCGTCGTCGAAGCGTCGGGCGACCTCCCGGGCGTAGGCCCGCGTGCACGCCCGGGCCCGCGGGTCGCCGGGCGGGCAGGGCGCGATGACCACCATCGACGCGACGAGCAGCCGCTCGACCTCGGCCATCGCCGCGACGAGCCGCTCCCGGCGCCGCGCGGACAGCGGCGAGAGGATCGACGAGGCGAACTCGTCGGAGCGCCTGTCGAGTTCGGACCACTCCGCCCGGCCGGCGTCGGTCAACGTGGCGACCCGGACCCGCCCGTCGCCCCCGACCTGGTCGGACGGCCCGACGGTGACCAGCCCGTCGTGCTCCAAGGCCCGCAGGAGCCGGCTGAGGTGACCCGAGTCCAGCCCGAGCCGGGCCCTGAGCGCCGCGACCTCGCTGCCACCGGGACCGATCTCCCACAGCACCCGCGCCTGCGCGAGGGGACGCCCGCGCGCCATGTAGGCATCGTCGAGGGCGCCCACCCGCTGGGTCACCGTCCGGTTGAACCGCCGCACCGCGGCGACGAGCTGATCCGAGGTCATAAAGCCTGACTTTAGTCAGCTACCCATCTGGGCGCCAGGGCTTGCGGAGCCCGGTGGCCGGGTGCGCCCGGTCCAACGCCGTGGCCGAGCGGCCGGTCGCCCGGCTATGGTGTCGGCCATGCAGGATCGGCACGGTCTCCGCCGCGTCGGCAAGCGCGTCTCGCTGCCGGCGCTGCTGATGCTGGCCGTGCTGGTCATGGTGCTGTCGGCGGCGCGGGCCGTCGGGCTGTGCATCGTGTTCCGGTGCACGCGGCGGGCCGTCCCGGGGTGCGTGCCGGCGTGGTCGGCGGACCGTGCTCCGCCCGGGCTGACGTTCGCCGTCTGAAGCCTGTTCGCCTCCCGGCGCCCTACGGCGCCGGCCCGTGGCTTGGAGCACCATGCCGACCCTGCGTCACGACACGCGCCCCCGCTTCCTGTCCGTCGGTGACGGACCGCCCCGACCGATGACGTGCGCCGCCGCGCACACTCCGGCACGGGGACGATGAGCATGCTGGCTCCCGGCGTGTACGCCCGCCTCGGCGTACGGCATCCCGTCGCCCTCGACCTCGGCACGTCGGCGGTGCGTGTGTGGACCCCGGTGCACGGGGAGGTCGTCACCGAACCCGCCGTCGTCGCGCGGATACCCTCCGGCGGTCATGCCGTCGGGCGCGCCGCAATGGACCTGCGCGCCACCAGCGGCGCGAAGCTGCTGTGGCCGGTGCGGCACGGCGTGGTGGAGGACTTCTTCGCCTGCGTACACCTGTTGCGGGTGGTGGCGGCGGCCGCCGGGCGGCCGGGCGACGACGTCTCACCGGTCGTCGTCGGCGTGCCGGCCACCGCCACGTTGCAGCAGAAGAACCTCCTGGTCGCGGTGGTCCGCCGGGCGCTCGGCGGGCGCGTCGCCACCGTGGAGGAGCCGTTGGCGGCCGCCCTGGCCTGCCAGGCCGACCTGGACCGCGACGACGTCGTCGCCGTCGACATCGGCCACGGCCGCACCGAGATCGCCCGCATCGCCGACCGCGCGGTCGCCGCCGCCGAGCACGTCGACGTGCCCAACGCCGTCGACCAGGTGCCGTTCATCGCGGCCGCCGTGCGCCGCGTCGGCGCCCGCCCGGCCGGCCCGGGGCGACGCCGACTGCTGATCACCGGTGGCGGGGCGGCGCATCCGGGGCTCGCGGCCCGGCTGGCCGCCCTGACCGGCCGCACCGTCACGATGCCCCCGGACCCGCACCTGGCCACGCTCGCCGGCCTGCGCCTGCTGCTCACCGGCTGACCCGGGCGACGGTCCCCGCACGGCGAGCCGACGGCTGCGCCGTGTCCGCCGTTGCCGCCGCCGCAGCCGGACGTGCCCTCGTCCGGCCGTCACCGCACCGCGCCCACCGCTGCGGTTCCCTCACCACCTGGAGTTCCGATGGACGTCGAACTGACACCGCTGCCCGGCATCGGTTTTCGCCGCATGTTCACCACCGACGCCGGATGCCGCGTCGGGGTGGTGACCCACTACGCCGGCGGCCGGCGTGAGCTGGTCTACCACGACGGCGACGACCCCGACGCCACCCGCAGCATCATCCTCAAACGCGACGAAGCCGTCGCCCTCGCGGGCCTGCTCGGCCTCCTCGACGTCTTCGACGTCACCATCACCGCGCCCGACGATTCCGACCGGCAGCCCGCCGAGCCGCGGTGAGTGCCCGCCGGCGCGCGGATCCCGCTCACCGCGCAGCCTGCGACGAGGTTCCCGCCGCGCCACGGCTCGGGTGGCGCGGCGGGAACGTCGACGAGGTCGGCCGGCGTGACGACCGGTGCGCGCCCGCCTCCGTCCGGCGGGCTCACGCCGACGCGACGAACTGACTGACGTGGTACGCGGTGCTCCGGTTGTCGGGCGTCCTGGTCCACTTCGACACCATCAGGTGCAGGTCGTTGGCCCGGCGGCTGGACCACGGGTGGATGAACCCGCCGTAGAGCCCGGGCTCCTGCCACGGCGTGACCTGGACCTTCTCCGCCGTCCAGACCTGGTCCGGCCCGCCCGACGTGCGGGTGACGATGCAGCCGGTGGCGCAGTTGAGATAGGACATCACCCAGGTGCCGTCGGCGAGCCGCCGCACCGACGGCTCGCCGAACCGGCCGGTGAGGATCGGCGTGCACGGGCGGCCCCAGCCCCAACTGCTGCCGTTCCAGCCCCAGCCCTCGTAGGACTCGGGATAGAAGAGCCGGTCCCAACGGACGCGGCGCAGCATCATCGGGCCGTCCTGCCGGCCCGAGCGCACCGAGAAGACGTACACCCAGTCTCCGTCGCGCTGCATCGTCCACATCTGGAAGGGATCCGTGTTGGCGCCGTCGTTCCACCACTTCAGCGGCGTACGGACGAAGTCGTTGCCGTTGTCGCTGTAGGCCAGCCCCGCGTAGCGCGACTTCCAGTGCGGCCCGGCGGGCCCGGCGGAGTTCCAGTTCTCGATGCTCATGTACGAGATGAGCTGGCGGCCCGTCTCGGGGAAGCTGATGCCGTCGTTGGGGATGACGGTCACCTCCCAGAGGCCGTCGATACCGACACCGTTGTGGCCGTTGTGCATCAGCTCGGGAGCCCGCCCGTTGCCGGCGACCCGGGCGGCGCTGTCGAAGACGATCCCACCGCTCGCCCCGGGATGGACGTAGGAGCGCAGCATCACCGGTGAGCGCCAGTCGTTGGGCAGTGGTGGGCCCTCCGGCCACGGCGTGTTGAAGGTGTCGCCGAACAGGTAGCCGATGGAGCCGTTCTCCAGCACGTACGGTATGCCGAGGTCGGTGCCGGCGACCTGCCACCGGTGGTTGGTGTCCAGGTCGGCGCCGGTGAGGCGCTTCTTCCAGTAGGCGGCCTGGGCCGCGCCGGGGGCCAGGGTCGGTGCGACCGCGGCGGCCGCGCCGACCACGGCGACCTTTCCGAGCAGTGAGCGGCGGTTGATCGTCATGACCGTCCTTGTCGCGAGCGTGCGGCGGGCAGGGCGGAGAACTGCGGCGCCGGAGCGGACGCCAGTCCGATCAAGCGACTCTTATCGATGCAAGGCTGGAAGTTACGGCCACCGTCCGGCGGAGTCAAGCGTGCTCCACCGCCGAAGGATGTTTGCGGGGCGCTAGTGACACCCTGCCGGAAACTTTCGTCAACCCATTGACAGGCGTCACCGCGCTTCTCCAGACTCGCGGCCATCGGAGCCCCGATCGCCCGCTCTCCGAGCACCGTCCCGACCGACCGGCGGGCCGGCGCGACCGCAGATCGCGCAGCCCGTCCCCGCAGCCACCACCACCGCAGCGAGGAGCCGTCCGTGCGTACCGTAGGCATCGTCCGCCGACTGGGCGTGGCGCTCGTGGCCGCCGTGGTGACGTGGGCGGCGCTGGCCGTGGCGGCCGGCGCGCCCGCCGGCGCCGCCGCGCCCACCTTCAAGGCCCCGTTCCCGTGCGGGCAACGGTGGACCTACAGCCACCACAGCAGCGAGGTCCGCCAGGCGCTGGACTTCGTCCGGGCCGACGGCGGGGTCACCAGCGGCACCCCCGTGCTCGCCTCGGCAGCCGGCACCGCCTACCGCTACTCGCAGCCCAGCGGCGCGGGCAACTACATCGCCATCGAGCACGGCGGCGGATGGAAGACCTACTACTTCCACCTCGCCGCCTACTCGGTGGCCAACGGCGCGACAGTCGCCCAGGGCCAGCAGATCGGGCTGACCGGCAACACCGGCAACTCCTCCGGCGCGCACATCCACTACGAGCAGCTGTACAACGGCGTCGGGCAGACCATCGTCATCAACGGCATCTCCCTCGCGCCGTATCCGGGCTCCTACCACCAGCGGTACCTCACCAGCGACAACTGCGGTCGCCCCGCCGAGCCCGTCGCCGGTCGGGCGTTCGGTTTCGGCGACGGGCAGCACGTCGTGGCGGTGGGTGCGGCGGGGACGTTGGCGAACCTGTCCTGGTCGCCGGGTGCGGGGTTGGTGCGGGCGGACTGGGGCGGGGGCCCGCTGACGGGTAAGGCGGTCGGGTATTCGCACGCCAGTCAGCAGCACGTTTTCGCGCGGGGGAGCGACAACACGTTGCGACACTGGTGGTTCGGGCCGGGCATGGCCTCTCCTGGCCTGGACGACTGGAACACGGTCGGGCGGGTGATGTCGAATCCGACCGGCTTCGCGTACGGCAGTCAGCAGCACGTGTTCTACCGCAATCCGGAGGGGAACCTGGAGCACCGTTTCTACGACCTGAACACGGGTCAGATCGCCGGCGGTGTCTGGCCCGGCGGTGAGTTCGTCGGCAATCCGTACGCCTTCGTGCACCGGGACCAGCAGCACATCTTCGCCCGCACCGCCTCGGGTGGCCTCATCCACTGGTACTGGTGGCCGGGCATCAACCCCGCTACGGACAACTGGGGTGTCACCTCGGGTGTGGCGTCAGATCCGACGGGGTTCTCCTACGGCGGCAACCAGCACCACGTGTTCTTCCGTAACGGCGACGGCAGGTTGCAGCACCGGTTCTTCGACGATCCGTCCGGCACGCTCAACGGTGGTGTGTGGCTGGGTGGTGGGTTCGTCGGGAATCCGCACGCGTTCGTGCACCGGGATCAGCAGCACATCTTCGCCCGTACGGCTTCGGGGGACCTGGTCCACTGGTACTGGTGGCCGGGCATCAACCCGGGCGTCGACGACTGGGGTGCTCGTGGCGTGGTGACCGACGACCCGGCGGGCCTGTCGACTCCGAACCAGCATCACGTGTTCTACCGGACAACGAACGGCACCCTCGAACACCGCTTCATCGACGACACCACCGGCCGACTCACCACCGACAACTGGGGCGGAGCGCTGTAGGAAACCGACCCGGATGCCTCCGGCCCGACCCGGTCACCCTGGTCAGACGTCGACGACCAGGCGCACCGTGACGGTGTCTCCGACCGTGATCCCCTCGGCCTCGCGCACCCCGGCCTTGACCGGCACGAGGTAACGCCCGTCCTTGGGAAACAGCGACGTCCGCCACCCGGTGCCCCCGATCCGGGCCGTCACCGGGATCATGCCCCAGCCGTAGCTCACGGACGCGCAGGTCGCGTTCAGCTCGCGGGAGTCGTCTTCCGGCACGGTGACGAAGTGCCAGGGCGCGGGGCCCCTCCAGAAGAACAGCTCGCCGCTGAACTCCACGTCCATCGACTCAGCATAGGACCGCGAACTCTCGCGGCGGCCGGGCCGAGGCTGCCGTCGACGGTCGTCGCGACGGCAGCCTCGGCCCGGCCGCGCCTACCGGAGTCGGAGTGTCACCGGCAGCGCCACACCACCGGGACAGCCCGGGGACCGCCGACCGACCCGCCACCCGCGATGAGGCGACCGTCCCGGCTGATCGCCACGGCGTTGTTGGACGAGCTCGTGTCGTGGTCGTGCAGGTCCGGCAGCGTCACCATGCCCTGGTGGCTGGCGAGCAGTCCCTGCCCCTCCCGGTTGCCGACGAGCCAACCGTCGGCGCTGACGCTGCGACCGCCGATCCTCATCTCGGGGAAGGTCTGGACCTCGCCGGTGCGCAGGTTCCACCGCGTCGGGACGTCACCGCGCGGCCCTTCCGCGGTGCCGGCCACCCAGTCCTCGGAGATCGCCATCGCGCGCGTGGCGACGGCCCTCTCGCCGTCAACGACCGGTGGCGGCAGTTCCCGCAGCGTGCCGTCGGGCAACCAGGCGTACGCCTGGAACAGAGTCGTGCGCTGGCGGTTGAGCGTGCCGACGATCGTGCCGTCGGTGGAGATGTCTCTGGCCTCGCCCTCCCAGTCGCCGTCCGGCATCGGCAGCACCGTCGGTTGGTCCGTCGGGGTTCGCCAGACCAGGGGCTGTCCGAGTATGTTCGCGCCGACCACGACCCCGCTGTCGTTGATCGCGTTCGCCCGGATGGACGGCTGCCCGGGCAGGTGCGTCACGGTGCCGTCGCGGTAGATCCACGCTTGTTCATTGAGGACGCCGCTGACGCCGACCGCTACGCCGCGGGAGTTGATGTCGGTGGGCAGTTGCTGGTCGCCCGGCACGGGGATCACCTGAAGGCGGCCGTTGTCCCAGATCAACATGTCGAGGCCGGTGCCACCGCGTCCGGGGTTCGTCCGGCCCACGATGTAGCGCCCGGTCGGATCCATGCCGATCACCATGTTCATGATGCTGCGGTCCGGCACCGGTAGCCGCTCGACCGGGCAGGTCGTGGGCAGGCTGCGCGGCGGCTCCGACGCGGCCGGCGCCGGCGGGGTCGGACGCCGTACGGCGGCGGTCACGGCGGGTGCGGCCACGACCGCCAGCGCGGTGACCGTTGCCGCCGCGGACACCCGGATCCGCGTGGTCCGTCGTCGGGCCGCTCGGCGTCCCGCCTGCACGATCTCCTCGGCGGAGAACCGAGGCCCCGGCGCGATCGAGTTGGCCCGCCGCTCGAGTGCGTCGGCGAGTCCCCGGTCCGGTCGGTCGTTCATGGCGTCACCGCCCCCTTCTCCGCATCCTGTTCCTCTAGTTGCCGCCGTAGCGCGGCGAGGCCCCGTGACGCGTGGCTCTTCACCGTGCCCCGCGAGATGTCCAGCACCTCGGCGATCTCCGCCTCGGCCATGCCCTCGTAGTAGCGCAGCACCAGCACGGCCCGCTGCTTCGGCGGCAGCGTCAGCAGGCGCTGCCACATCGCGTCGTGCTCCAGTCGCGCGTCCGTCTCGTCCACACCGCCGCGGTCCGGCACCGTGTCGACCGGTCGCTCCCGGTACGCCCGGCTCCGCCACCACGACGTCGCGGTGGTGACCAGCGCCCGCCGCACGTACCCCTCGACGGCGGCGGGGTCCCGGATGCGCGACCACCTGACGTACGTCTTGACGAGCACCGTCTGCAGCAGGTCCTCGGCCCTGTCGCGGTCGCCGACCAGCAGGTACGCGCTGCGCAGCAACGCCGCCGAACGCGCGGCGACAAACCCCCGGAACGCGTCCTCGGCAACCTCGTCCATCGAACCTCCACACCGCCCTATCCGACTGCTCGGACTAAGGACGCAGTCGCTCGCCGATCGGTTGTCCTCGGGTGCGGCCCCGCGGAGCCCGACGACCGTCGGTGCCGGTCCGCCGGTGCGAGTCGCGCCGGCCACCACCGCCGGCAGGAACGCGGTCGCGTCGTACCGGCCGATCGGGCAGCATCCACCGGGTGCTGTTGATCGTTCCCGGGGACCCGCTGCGACCGCGTCGGCCGGATGACCACTTCGCGCCGGAAGCACACGCTGCCCGGGACCTCGGCGTCTCGGTCGCCGTCGTCGACCATGACGCGTTGGCCCGTGGCGACGACGTGCCGCGGGCGGTGTCCCGGGTGACGGCGGAGGGCGACGCGGTCTACCGCGGCTGGATGCTGCGCAGCGAGCGGTACGCGGCCTTCGCCGCGGCGCTGGCCGGCCGTGGCGTCACGCTGCGGACGAACGGCGAGCAGTACCGGCGCGCCCACGAACTGCCCGGTTGGTATCCCGACCTGGCCGACCTCACGCCGCGTACGACGTGGACGGTCGGGACGCGGCGCGCCGACTTCGACCGGGCGCGGTGCGACCTCGGCGGCGGGCCGGCGGTGCTGCGCGACTTCGCCAAGTCCATGAAGCACCACTGGCACGAGGCGGCGCTCATCCCGGACCTCGGGGACGGTGACGCCGCCTGGGCGGTCGCGAGCCGGTTCCTCGACCTGCGCGGGGACGACGTCGTCGGTGGCTTCGTGCTGCGCCGGTTCGAGCGGTTCGTCACCGCCGAGGTCCGCACGTGGTGGGTCGATGGCGGCTGCGTCCTGGTCGGCGCGCACCCGGACAGTCCGCACGACACCCCGCCGGAGAACGTCGACCCACGTCTGTTGGGCCCGTCGATCGCGGCGCTGCGGCTGCCCTTCGTGACCGTCGACCTGGCCCTGCGCGCCGACGGGGTGTGGCGGATCGTCGAACTCGGCGACGGGCAGGTCAGCGACCGGCCGGTGACCATCGCACCGGAGGCACTCGTCGGCGCCCTGTTCGCCGGGCCGGCCGTGGCCTGACCGCGGAGGCACGCCGCGGGGCGGTGCCCTGATCAGCCGGTCCGGTCGGCGCCTGCCGCCATCGTCGCGGTCAGGCGCAGCCAGGACGCGAGGTCCCGCACCTCGGCCCGTACCGCCTCCGTCATCGCCCCGGTGAAGGGGGCATCCCTGTGGACGGCGTGCACCAGGAAGGTCCCGCTTCTGCGGTCCGCCGTGGCGTCCACCTTCCCGACGAGCCGGTCGTCGTGCAGGATCGGCAACGCGAAGTAGCCCCACCGGCGCCTGGCCTTCGGCTTGTACATCTCCAGCACGTACTCGAAGTCGAAGAGTTCCGCGAGCCGCACCCGGTCGTGCACGAGGCGGTCGAACGGCGACAGCAACGCCGTACGCCCGGTGAAGGGCCGCCCGACGGCGGCGGGGTCCACCCGCCAGGTTCCCGGCAGGCCCTCGACGGTCGCGGGCTCGCCGACGCCGCTCGCGTCGCCGCCCGACAGGGCCGTCGCGCGCACGATGCCGAGCGACCGCAGGAGCCGTTCGTCGCGGATCCGGCGCGCCTCGTCGAGCGGGACGACGGGGGTGCCGGCGGGGTAGACCCGCTCGGCCAGGTCCCACAGGCGCTGCCGCCCGCGGCGGCCGGCGATCGCGACCTCGCCGCGCATCACCAGGAACTCCAGCATCTGGGTCACGTTGCGGTTGTTGGTCCACCCGGTCGACGGCCACGCCACCACGCTGGTGTCCGGGATGTCGCGGGACAGCAACGGCCCGGCGGCGCCGAGCAGGTCCAGGACGTCGCGACGGAACCGGTCGTTGCGCCGCAGCCATTCCCGCTGCCGCTCGCCGGCGGGCAGGGTCGCCATGACCGCGAGGTAGAGGCGCAGGTCGTCCATCGGCCGCACCATCGCCTGGTGCTCGAAGAGCGTCCGGTCCCGTTCCAGGGCCTGCTGAAGGTGGGCCGGTTCGTACGACGACCTGAGGCGACTCCAGGCGACCAGGTCCGCGTTCGGCGCGACGGCGGCCGTCGGGTCGATCTGCAGGAGCGTCAGGTGGCGCACCACCGTCATCAGGTCGGCGGGCCGCGGAGTGTCCAGGAGCTGGGCGCGGACGGCGATCCGCCGCGCCTCCGTGCGATCGAGTCGGTGCACGCTCATGTCGCGACAGCGTAGGTGACGGCGAGGAACCTCGTCGCCGCCCGTGCGACCGGTGCGTCGGTCTACCCGCTGCTCGCCCGCTCAGTCTCCGGACAGCGTGGCGCGCGACGCCGCGACGATCGCCTCCACCCCGATCCCCGCCTGGTCCATGAGCTGGCTCGACGTCCCGGAGGTGGGCAGGCCCCGGACGGCCAGGTGCGTCACCCGCACCGGCTCGGCGAGGTCGGCCAGCGACTCCAGCACGGCCGAGCCGAGGCCACCCTCCGGGTAGTGGTCCTCCACCACCACCAGCCGGCCGCCGGTGACCCGGACGGCGTCCAGCAACCGCTGCCGGTCCAGCGGCTTCACCGAGTACAGGTCGATCACCCGGGCCGCGACGCCCTCGCCCGCCAGCCGGTCCGCGGCGGCGAGGCAGTTGTGCACCGTCACCCCGGCCCCGACCAGCGCGACCCGGTCGTCGTCGCCGCCGCGCAGCAGCTTGCTGCCGCCCACCGGGAAGGCCTCGTCGTTGCCGTACAGGACGGGGTACGCGCCCCGGGTCGTCCGCAGGTAGGCGATGCCCCCGCAGTCGACCATCTCCCGCACCAGGGCCGCGCAGGACACGGCGTCGCTGGGGTAGAGGAGGGTCGACCCGTGGACGGCGCGCATCGCCGCCAGGTCCTCCAGCCCCATCTGCGAGGGGCCGTCCGCCCCCACCTCCACCCCCGCGTGCGAGCCGGACAGGGCGATGTCGGCCCCGGAGATGCCGGCCATCCGGATGAAGTCGTAGGCGCGGGAGAAGAAGGCCGCGAAGGTCGAGGCGAAGGGACGGTACCCGCGTACCTGCAACCCGACCGCCGCGGCGACCAGCTGCTGTTCGGCGATGAACATCTCGAAGAACCGGTCGGGATACTCCCCGGCGAACCGGTCGGCGCGCGTCGAGTCGCTGACCTCGCCGTCCAGCGCGACCACGTCCGGCCGGGCCCCCAACGCGCGCAGCGCGTCGCCGTACGCGTTGCGGGTGGCGACCTTCGCCCCCCGGTCGTACCGGGGCATCTCCGGTGGCGCGCCGGCGGGAGCGGCGGGCGGCGGAGCGGCCTCGGGGCGTGGGCCGGCGACGCGGATCTGGCGTACGCCGCCGAGCGCGTCGACGGCGCGGTCGGCCAGGTCGGGCTTGAACGGCTTGCCGTGCCAGCCCGGCTTGTTCTCGACCTCGGGCACGCCCTTGCCCTTCACGGTCCGGGCGAGCACCACGGTCGGGCCCGTCGCCTGCCGGGCACTGCCCAGCGCCTCGTCGATGGCGGCGAGGTCGTGGCCGTCGACGACGACCGCACGGCAGCCGAACGCCTCGACCCGCCGCCGGTAGGTGTCCAGGTCCCATTCCAACTCGGTCGGCCCCCGCTGCCCGAACCGGTTCACGTCCACGATCGCCGTCAGGTTGCCGAGCCCGTAGTGGCTCGCCTTGTCCAGCGCCTCCCAGATGGAGCCCTCGGCCGTCTCGCTGTCCCCGCACAACACCCAGACGTGGTAGGGCAGCCGGTCGAGGTACCGGCCGGCCAGCGCGATCCCGACACCGACGGGCAGCCCCTGGCCGAGCGCGCCCGTGGCCACGTCGACCCAGGGCAGCGCCGGCGTCGGGTGCCCCTGCAGGCGCGAGCCGAACTGGCGGTAGGTCTGCACCAGCTCCTCGTCGCTGATCACCCCGACCGCCTTGAAGACCGCGTACAGCAGCGGCGAGGCGTGGCCCTTGGAGAAGATCAGGTGGTCGTTGGCGCGACCGCCCGGATCCGACCAGTCGTAGTGCAGGTGCCGGGTGATCAGCACGGCGAGCAGGTCCGCGGCGGACAGGCTGGAGGTCGGGTGACCGGACCCGGCCCGGGTGCTGCACCGGATCGCGTCCACCCGCAACTGCGCGGCGAGCTCGCCCAGCTCGGTGATCTCGTCGGCGCGGAGAGTGCGCTCTGCTTCCATCGTCACCGGCATCGCCTCCAGCGATCGGCCTTCCTCGGCCCGGTGCTGCCGGACCGCCCGGCCCACGGCCGGGCAGCCCCCGCCGGCCTGCTCCCCGTACCGTAGCCAGGAAATCGGCCCGGCGTCCGGCAACCACCGATCTGCCCCGAGGGGCGTCGGCGGCCGACCGGAGGGCTGCCGGGGGAGGCAGGACTATCCGGCGACGGAGCGGGAAAGGGGCCCCGGGGAGCCGAATGGATCGGGGGTGCCGTGGAAGCCGTCTTGATCGGCGCGGTGATCGTGATCGTGGTCCTCGCGCTCGTCGGCGCCCTGAGCGTCCGGCTTGTGCAGCAGTACCAGCGCGGCATCGTCTTCCGCTTCGGCCGCGTGCTGCAACCGGTCCGCGAGCCCGGCCTGCGCCTCATCGTCCCGATCGCCGACCGGATGGTCCGCGTCAGCATGCAGACGACCGTGATCGGCGTGCCCCCGCAGGGCGCCATCACCCGGGACAACGTCACCCTCACCGTCGACGCGGTCGTCTACTACCGGGTCGTCGACCCGGTGAAGGCGCTGGTCAACGTCCGCGACTACCCCGCGGCCGTGCTTCAGGTGGCGCAGACCGCGCTGCGGTCGGTGATCGGCAAGGCCGACCTGGACACCCTGCTCGGCGACCGGGAGCGGATCAACACCGAGCTGAAGGCTGTCATCGACGCGCCGACCGAGAAGCCGTGGGGGCTGCTCATCGAGCGGGTCGAGGTCAAGGACGTCGCGCTGCCCGAGGGGATGAAGCGGTCGATGTCCCGCCAGGCCGAGGCGGAACGCGAGCGCCGCGCCCGGGTGATCGCCGCCGACGGCGAGTACCAGGCGTCCCGCCGGCTCGCCGACGCGTCCCGGGCGATGGCGGCCACCCCCGGGGCGTACCAGCTCCGGCTGCTGCAGACCGTCGTGGACGTTGCGGCGGAGAAGAACAGCACCCTGGTGATGCCGTTCCCGGTCGAGCTGCTGCGCTTCTTCGACAAGTTCACCCACGCCGCCGCGCCCACGCGCGAAGCCGAGCCGCCGGCGGCGCAGCCCCCCGCGGCGGAGCGTGCCGCACCGGCACCCACCGCCGCGCCCGGCGACGGCCGCCGCCGACCCTCGGCCTGACCCCTCGTCGGCGCGCGTGCCGACCTTGGCGCGCCGCCGCCTCCGTCGCCGGTGCGCCCGGCTGCCCGGGTACGACCACCGCCCGCACGTCGGCCGAGCCGACGGGTGGCGGCCCGCTCGGCGAGGACGCTTGCCAGAGGGTGCTACGAGTAGCGGGTGTCCGTTACCGACCATGCCGCCACCCCGCCGCGCCGCGCGGGACGTCCGGAGCCCGGAAGCAGCCGTTGCGCCGATGGATCCACCGCCCGGCGCGACCACAATGGCCACCGAGGCAGCCACGGTGGCTGTCCGTTCCAGGGCGGGGAGGTGGGCGCGTGACCGGCTGGCAGGTCTCGGGCTACCGCCCGGTTCGGCAGCTCGGCGCCGGCGCGTCCGGCCGGGTGGATCTCGCCGTGCACGACGCGACCGGGACCCCCGTCGCCATCAAGTACCTCACCGGCGGCATCGGTGACGACCCCTCGTTCCGCACCGCGTTCCGGGACGAGGCCCGGCTGCTGGCCGAGATCGACGACCCGCACGTCTCCCGGCTCTACGAGTACGTCGAGTCGCCCGCCGGCGCGGCGATCGTCATGGAACTGGTCAACGGCGTATCGCTGCGGCAGATGCTGCGCGCGCACGGCCCCACCACCCCGGAGTCGGCGCTGTGCGTCCTCAAGGGATCGCTCGCCGGGCTCGGCGCCGCGCACGCCAGGGGCGTGGTACACCGCGACTACAAGCCGGAGAACGTGCTGGTCACCGCCGAGGGCACCAGCAAGCTGGCCGACTTCGGCATCGCGATGCCGGCCGGGGAGACCTCCGGGGTCAGCGTCACCGGCACCCCCCGCTACATGGCCCCCGAGCAGTGGAGGGGCGCCCCGGCCAGCCCGGCCTGCGACATCTACGCGGCCACCGCCACCTTCTACGAGTGCCTCACCGGTCGGCCGCCCTACGACGGGCGGGACCTGTTCACCCTGCACCAGCAGCACGCCCGGGCGCCGATCCCCACCGACCCGGCTCCCGAGCCGGTGCACGACCTGCTGCGGCACGGCATGGCCAAGCAGCCGGCCGAGCGACCGCAACCCGCGCAGGTCTTCCTCGCCGTGCTGGAACAGGTGGCGGCCGGCGCGTACGGAGCGGAGTGGGAGGAGCGCGGCCTGCGCGAGCTGGCCCGCCGGGCGGCCCTGCTCGCCGCCCTCTTCCCGTTCCCCGACGGCACCGGCGGGGCCACCAGCCTGGCCAGCACCGCGCTGGGCGAAGGCACCGGCCGGTGGACCTGGCTGCGCGCGGGCCGGGCCCGCGCTGCGCTGGTCGGCGGCGGGTTGGTCGCCGCGCTGCTGGTCGGCGGGGCGGGGCTGAGCTACGCCAGCCGCGACGAGACGGTGCCGGCGGCGGCTGCCCCGCAGGCGACCGCGGGCCCGACCGCCGAGGCCCCCGCCCCGGCCGCCGCGCCGCCCACGCCGACGGTGGCGGCGACCCCCGTCCCCGCGACCACCGCCACGCCCGCCGCGCCGACCGCGACGACGGCCGCCCCGGCGCCAACCGGCACGAGCGCGTCGTCGTCCCCGTCCGCCTCCGCCTCGCCGGCCAGCACCAGCCCGCCACCGCCGGCGGACACCGTCGCGCCCTCCGTCGGGCAGGTCGCGGCAAGCCCGACCGAGCTCGACCCCAAGGGCTGTCCGTACGGGCCCACGTCCAGCACCGTCTCGGCCGTCGTCTCCGACGACCGTACGACGGCCGGGAGACTGCGGGTCAGCTTCCGGTACACCCTGGACGGCCGCACCACGGAGGTGCCCATGACGGCCGACCGTCGTGGAGTGTTCCGTGGCGTCCTGCGCGACCTGCCCCGACCGGGCGACAGGACCCAGATCCCGGTCCGGGTCGTCGCGGTCGACGAGGCCGGCAACGCCTCGCCCGAGAGCTCGCCGGTCCACGTGACACTCCACCCGTTCTGCACCCCGGGCTGATCGGTGACCCGGATGTCGACCACGATGACGGAGGGCGGGCCGCCGTGACCCAGCCGAACGACCAGACCGAGGCGCTGCCCACCCACCGGCTGCCCGTAGACGGCGCGGCGACCGCCCGGCTCGACGGCCTGCCGCACCCGACCGGCCCCACCGCACACCCCGCCCCCGACGAACCCACCGCGCACGTGAGTGCCGGCGGGCCGACGGCGTACCTGGCCTCTGGTGAGCCGACGGCGTACCTGGGCTCCGGCGAGTCCACGGCATATCTGGGCTCCGGCGAGCCGACGACGTATCTGGGCTCCGGCGAGCCGACCGGGCCCCTGCCCGGCGGCGCGCCGACGATACGGCACCCGGCCGCCGGAGACGGCACGGCGCACCTGGCCCAGGGGGAAGCGACGGCGCACCTGAACCTTGGGGGCGCCACCGGGCACCTCGGCGGGGGAGAACCGACGGCGCACCTCGCGCCGGGGTGGCGGGTCGCCCCGCCCGCCGGCCCTGTGCCTGCCCCGCCCGGCGGTCCCGTGCCGTCCCCGCGCGTGGACCCCGGCCGGCTGCCGGTCGATCCGGGTGTGCGGTCCGGGCCGTGGACGACGGCGCAGCCGAGCGGGCAGGAGCCGACGGGCCCGGTGACCGCGGTCGGGACGGGGCGTACCACCGGGGCCGGGCCGGGGACGGTCTTCGGCGGCCGTACGGGAGCGTCGCCCGTGCCCGCGGGCGGGGAGGTGCGGTTCGGGCCGGGCGTGCCGGCCGTCCCGCCGGTCGCGCCTGCCTGGCCCGTGCCGACGCCCCCGCGCCGGCGGCGGTCGGCGTGGCGGACCGTCACCTCGGTGCTCTCCACCGTGCTCACCGTCGCGCTGCTCGTCGTCGTCGGCCTCTATCTCTGGCAGCGGATCAGCCCGCTGGAGGTCTCCGGGGTCACGGTGGCGGTGCCGCGGCCGGCCGGCGACCGGTGCGACGTCACCGTCGACGTGGTGGCCACCGTGTCGACCAACGGCCGGGCGGGGGAGATCCGCTACCAGTGGCTGCGCAGTGGCAGCGCCCCCGGCAGCCTGCTGACCGAGCGGGTCGGCCGCGGCCAGCGCACCGTCGAGTTGACGCTGCGTTGGGCCTTCAGCGGCGTGGGCACCACGACCGAGACGGCCACGGTCAACATCACCTCGCCGTCCCCGGTGCAGGCCCAGGCCCCGGTCGCCTACGACTGCCGACGCCGCTGATCCTCCCGGCCGAGCGGGCGCGCGCCGCCCGCCGGCACGGTCACGTCGACGCGCCGCCGCCCGGCGCCGACCGGTGTTTCCCCGGCCGGCGCCGAGGGTAGGTCGGGCGCGACGAGACGGACACCCGTGTGGAGGATTTTCATGAGAGACGACTTCGGCGACGCGGTGGGGGACGCCCTCCGCTCGGTGCTGCTGTTCCTGCCCAAGGCCGTGGCCTTCGTGGCGATCCTGCTGGTCGGCTGGCTGATCGCCAAGGCCGTGCTCAAGATCGTCGACAAGGTGCTGGAGCGGGTGGGCTTCGACCGCGCGGTGGAGCGCGGCGGGATCCGCCGGGCCCTGGCCCGGTCCCGGTACGACGCCAGCGACATCGTCGCCAAGCTCGCCTACTACGGCGTGCTGCTGGTGACCCTCCAGCTCGCGTTCGGCATCTGGGGCCCGAACCCCGTCTCGGACCTGATCGCCGGCGTGATCGCCTGGCTGCCCCGTGCCTTCGTCGCGATCGTCATCGTCGTGGTCGCCGCCGCGATCGGCAACGCCGTCAAGGACATCATCAGCGGCGCCCTGGGCGGGCTGTCGTACGGCCGCATCCTGGCCACCATCGCCTCGGTGTTCGTCCTCGGCCTCGGCGTCATCGCCGCCCTCAACCAGATCGGCGTGGCCACCGCCGTGACCACCCCGGTGCTGGTCGCCGTGCTCGCCACCGTCGGTGGCATCCTCGTCGTCGGGGTCGGCGGCGGTCTGGTCCGTCCGATGCAGAGCCGCTGGGAGTCCTGGCTGACCCGCGCCGAGCAGGAGTCGCACCTGATCGCCACGCACGCCCGCGCCTACCAGGCCGGCCGCCGCGACACCGAGACCCACCTGACCGGCCCGGCCGCCGACGCCGAGGCCACCCAGGTCGTCCGCGCCGGTGAACCCGCCGGCCCGGCCGTGGACGCCGCCGCCACCCAGGTCGTGCCGCGCCCCGCCGGCCCGGCCACGCCCCACGCCGACCCGGACGCCACCCAGGTCACATCGACCGGCGCCACGGCCCCGGCACAGCCGACCGGCCAGGACGCCGAGGCCACCATGATCATCCCGCCGATGGGTCAGGAGAAGCTCCGCCGCTGAACGCGCCGCCGCGTTCCGGGGTGGGATCCGCGCGGGTCCCACCCCGACGCGTGTCGCGGTAAGGCATGGCCGTCACGGTCGCCGCCGTCTACCATCGCCGGCATGACGTGGCGATGTTGATGCACCGCTGACGGTCGCCCCCGTGGGCCGCCGCGGACGCCGTACGTCCGGTGTCCGCTTCGTCTCCACGGGAAGGCCTCATGACTGTCCACACTGTGCGCGTGCCCGATCCGCGTGTCCGCCGGCTGGCGGCCATCCTCTACGGGTACGCGTTCCTCGGTGAACTCGTTCTGCTCTATCCGCTGTACGCGCTGCTGTTCAGCGACACCGGCCTGTCGGTCTGGCAGATCTCCTCGCTGTTCGTGATCTGGTCGGCCAGCGGCATCCTGCTGGAGGTGCCCTCCGGCGCCTTCGCCGACGCGGTCTCCCGGCGGCTGCTGCTCGCCCTCGCCCCGCTCGTCACCGCCGCCGGCTTCGCGCTCTGGGTGCTCGTCCCCTCGTACCCGGCCTTCGCCGTCGGGTTCGTGCTGTGGGGTGCCGGCGGTGCGCTCGCCTCGGGTGCGCTGGAGGCGCTGGTCTTCAGCGAACTCGACCGGCTCGACGCCGCCGGCCGGTACGCCCGCGTCATCGGCCGGGCCCGGACGGCCGAGACGCTCGGCGTGCTCGCCTCGATCGTCCTGGCCGGCCCGGTGTTCGCCGTCGGCGGCTACCCGGCGGTGGGCGTGGCCAGCGTGCTCGCCTGCCTGCTCGCCGCCGCCGTCGCCACCCGCTTCCCCGAACACCGGCGACGCGCCGCCCCGGTGGCCGCTGCCGTCCCCGCCGCCGGCGCGTCCGGGCCGGTAGCGGCCCCCGACACCGCCGGACCGGTATCGGCAGCCACCGCCGCCCGGCCGGTATCGGCAGCCGCCGCCGCCCAGGAGCGGACCGGCCGGGCCGCCGAGGCGGGACGGGACGCGGACGACGAGGACGGCGACGACGACCTCGGCTGGTGGGCGAGCCTGCGCGCCGGGCTCGCCGAGGCGCACGCCGACCGGGCCGTCCGCGCGGCGGTGCTGCTGGTCGCGGCGGTCGCGGCGGTCTGGGGGGCCCTCGAGGAGTACACGCCGCTGCTGGCGCGGGACACCGGCGTCGCCGAGGCGACCGTGCCGCTGCTGCTCCTGCTCATCTGGGCCGGGGTGAGCGTCGGCGGCTTGCTCGCCCCGGCGGGGGAGCGGCTGACCACCCGCGGGTACGCCGGGCTGCTGGCGGTGTCGGGCGTGGCCCTGGCCGCCGGGGCGCTGCTCGCCCGGCCCGTCGGGTTCGTGCTGGTCGCGGCCGCGTTCTGCGGCTTCCAACTCGCCACCGTGCTCGCCGACGCCCGCTTGCAGGCCCGGATCACCGGCAACAGCCGGGCCACGGTCACCTCGCTCGCCGGGATGGCCACCGACGTGACGGTCATCGCCGTCTACGGCGGGTACGGGCTGCTCGCCGCCGGGGCCGGAAACGGGGTCGCCTTCGCGGTGGCCGCCGTGCCGTACCTGGTCGTCGCGCTGCTCCTGGTGACGCGCGGCCGGCGGGCCCGAGGCGGGCCGGGTCGGGTGGCCGCCGGTCGCGCCGGCTGACGGAGGGCCCGGCGGCGGTCGGCGTGACCGCCGCCGGGCCGGCCCGCCGTCAGCCGTCGACGTGCCGGTCCGACCGCTGCTGGCCGGATCGGAGGGGTCGTGCCGGCGACGGGCGCGTGCTCATCGGCCCGCGCCTTCCAGGAGGTGCTTGAGCGCGGCCAGCCGGTCCCGCCAGTACGCCTTCAGCTCGGCCGCCTGTTGCGCCCCGGTCAGTTTCTCGTGCTGGACGGACACCCGGGACTTCGTCTCGCCCACGGCGGCGAAGCCCACCACGAGCCGGGTCGACCCGTCGCCCCAGTCGGCGCGGAACGTCCGGGGCGCGGTGGCGGTGCGGACCCGGACCTCCGCGTCGGGCAGCCACCGGCGGCGCAGCGCGTCGTCGGCGAAGGCGTCGAAGAGCCGCCGCACCGGGACGGCCACCGTGCGGCTGCCGGTGGCAAGGAAGCCGCCCCCGCGCCGCTGCCCGGGGGCGCGCAGGCCGCGCGTCTGTTCGTACCCGACGGTGAGGGTCTGCGCCCACCAGCCCGGCACCTCGTGCGTGGTGACCAGCCAGCGGGCGATCTCGGTGTGCGTACGCCCGGTGGCGTCCCAGGCGTCGAGCAGGACGAACCACTCGTCCCAGCCGCGGCCGGTGCGCTCCCGCAGGAGCGCGTCGGAGATCCGCTCGGTCTGCACCGCAGTGCCCGACGACGTCGCGCCCGGAGCGGGCTCCGTCGGCTCGGGCGGCGCGGCTGCGGGCTCGGCGGCGGTCGACCGGGCGACGAGTTGCCGGCGGGCGGTCGTGTAGCTCTCGCCGGTCTTGTCCATCCGGGCCCGGACCCGGGTCTTGAACGACCTGTCACGCGTCATCACATGCTCCCTCGTCGACGGCGCGGGTCGCAGGGACTCACGCTCCCGTCGACCGCGCCGGATCAGGGCATGTGGCACGGCATCCCGAGAACGCGAGGCTCCCTTTGCCTCCGCGACGCCGGTGGCGTGAGCACCGGTAAGGAGGTGAGGCGCGGGACGGCGCCGCCACCAGCATACGCCGGGCGAAGGGGCGGCGGGAGTGGGGCGGGATCGGGGGCAGCGGTCAGGGGCCGGCGGTCTCGCCGGTCTGCTCCCAGATCGAACTCATCTCGTCGAAGGCCTGCTCCATGAGCTGCACCATGGCCTGCCGGGCGCGCTCGCCGTCGCGTCGCTGGATCGCCTGGGCCACCTCCGCGTGCAGTTGGAGGGCCTGCTCGTGCGGGTGGTGGGGCATGAGGTGGTGCTGGTGCCGGCCGGTGAGCACCTCGGCGACCAGCTCCTGCAGCCGGACGAACATCTCGTTTCCGGAGGCGACCAGCACCCGCCGGTGGAACTCGATGTCGAGCCGCAGGAAGCGCTCCTCGTCGCCGGCCTTGCCGGCGGCCCACATCTTCGCCGCGAGGCCGACGAGGTCGCTCGCCTCGTCGTGACCGACCCGGCTGGCCGCGAGCAGGGCGGCGTGCGGCTCGACGGCGGTGCGCAGCTCGGTGATCGAGCGGAGCTGGGTGATGCGGCCGGACGAGGCGAGCCGCCAGCGGATCACCTGCGGGTCGAAGACGTTCCAGGCGTCCGTCGGGCGGATCATGACGCCGACCCGTCGGCGGGTCTCGATGAACCCGATCGAGGCGAGCACCCGCAGGACCTCGCGGACGACCGAGCGGGACACGGCGTACCGCTCGACCAGCTCGTCGATGTTGAGGACGGCCCCGGCGGCCAGCTCGCCACCGCAGATGGCCGTGCCGAGGTGGTCGAGGACGCGTGCGTGCAGCCCGGCCTCGACAGGGGCGATCGGGGCGACTGCGACCCCTGGGGAGGACGGTTTCACACGGCGGATCATATCAGTTGGGTCTACCTCTTGAATAAATCTGCTTTTTCGGCCTAGCATCCCGGCGTTAAGCGGATGTAAACAGGGAGGTGGCGGCCCCACCCTCGGGCCAGGCCACGGCCACGGCATAAGGAGTGATGGACGTGAGACGTCGATCAGTTATCGGGACTTCCCTGGCGATGGTCGTCGCCCTCGGCCTGTCCGCCTGCGGTGGCGGGGACGACGCCGGCGGCTCGGACACCGTGCGCGTGACGCTGGTGAACCACGTCTGGACGGACAACATCAAGAAGGCGCTGCCGGAGTTCGAGAAGCAGACGGGCCTCAAGGTCGAGGTGACCCAGCTCGGCGAGGACCAGCTCTCCGACCAGTACAACGTCAAGCTGAACGCCGGATCCAGCGACATCGACGTGATGATGTACCGGCCCCTCCAGGAGGGGAAGCTGTTCGCCAAGAACAAGTACCTGGCCGACCTGACGGACAAGGCAAAGTCGGACAGCGCGTTCGAGTTCGGCGACTTCCAGACCGGGCCGGTGCAGGCCACCAGCTACGAGGACAAGCTGGTCGGGGTGCCGATCATCACCGAGCAGGAGGTCCTCTACTACCGCAAGGACCTGCTGGAGAAGTCCGGCTTCACCGCCCCGCCGAAGACCCTCGACGAGCTCAAGGCGCAGGCGGCCAAGGTCGAGGCGGACAACCCGGGCGTGGCGGGCTTCGTGTCCCGCACCGGCAAGGCGGCCGCCGTCACGCAGTTCTCCAGCTTCCTCTACAGCTTCGGCGGCGACTTCGTCGACGCCAACGGCAAGGCGTCGGTCAAC
This sequence comes from Micromonospora sp. NPDC002717, assembly GCF_040295705.1. Classification (NCBI taxonomy): domain Bacteria; kingdom Bacillati; phylum Actinomycetota; class Actinomycetes; order Micromonosporales; family Micromonosporaceae; genus Micromonospora; species Micromonospora sp. NPDC002717. Next base: position 129,342 of record NZ_JBEOVW010000012.1, read on the forward strand.
ACCGACCAGGCCAAGCAGGCGTACGCCTACTACGGCGGGCTGCTGCGCGAGCACGGCCCGGAGAACATCAGCACCGACATGAGCTGGTCCGAGGCGATGGCGATCTTCACCCAGGGCAAGGCGGCCTTCTACACCGAGGCCAACTCGCTCTACAAGAACGCCACCGACCCGGCCAAGTCGAAGGTCTCCGAGACCGTCGGGTTCGCCGCCTTCCCGGCCGGCCCGGCCGGCTCGAAGCCGTACAACATCCCCTCGTGGGCGCTCGGCGTCAACGAGACGTCCAAGAACCAGGACAACGCCTGGAAGTTCATCCAGTGGGCGGCCGGCAAGGAGCAGGCGCTGGCGCAGCAGAAGGCCGGCGTCCCCAGCGCCCGCACGTCCGTCTGGGAGAACCCGGAGGGCTCGGCCAGCTACCCGAAGGACCTCGCCGAGGCCACCACGGTCAGCACCGCCAACGGCGTGGGCCACGACCGCCCGCTGGTCGTGAAGGTCGCCCAGGCGCGGGAGATCGTCGGCCAGCCGATCGTCGACGCGATCACCGGCAAGGACGCGGCCGCCTCGGCGGACGCGGCCAACGAGGCGTTCCAGAAGTTCCTCGACGACGAGGCGAAGTAGCCCGAAGCGCAGGTGGCGGAGCCGACCGGCTCCGCCACCCCGCGTCGGGACGCTGGCCCTGACCCCCACCCGGAGACCTCATGTCAGCCGTCACCACACCAGTCAAAAGATCGACCGAGGCGCGTCCGGCGTCCCCGGAGACCTCAGCCTGGTCGCGCTGGGCCAACGAGCACCGCAAGTGGCTCTTCGCGGCACCCGCCATGGCGTTCGTCGCCCTGCTGATCGTCTTCCCGGTGGCCTGGACCGGGTACCTCAGCCTGACCGACGCCGAGGGCTCGGTACGCGCCGAGAGCGAGTTCATCGGCTTCCAGAACTACCTCGACGTGCTCACCGACACCGACCGCTTCTGGCCGGCCGTGTGGCGCACCGCCCTCTTCACCGGCGTCGTGCTCCTCTTCGAGGTCGTGCTCGGCATGGCGATCGCCCTGCTGCTGTGGCGGCCGTTCCGCGGTGAGAAGTGGGTCCGCGTCGCGATCCTGCTGCCGCTGGTCGCCACCCCGGTCGCGGTCGGCATGATGTGGCGGCTGATCTTCGACCCCAACATCGGCATGGCGAACCAGGTGCTCGGCTGGGTCGGGATCGGCCCCCAGCCCTGGCTGTCCGGGCAGAGCTCGGCCCTGCCCACGACGATGTTCATCGACATCTGGCAGTGGACGCCGATGGTCGTGCTGATCCTGCTCGCCGGCCTGACGTCGCTGTCCGACGAGCCGCAGGAGGCGGCGCTGATCGACGGCGCCAGCACCTGGCAGCGCTTCCGGCACGTCACCCTGCCGCTGCTGATGCCCACCGTGATCGTCGCGGTCCTGCTGCGCGGCATCGACGCCCTGAAGACCTTCGACATCCTCTACGCCACCAAGGGGCGCGGCGGCGGGTCGTTCCACGAGGTGGAGACCCTCAACGTCTACGCCTACGGTCTCAGCTTCGACTACAACGACTACGGCGTCTCGTCGACGGTCCTCATCATCTTCTTCCTGATCATCATCGGGGTGATGTGGGCCCTGACCTACCGCAAGAAGGGGCTGGACCGATGAAGCCGAGCAGGCCGTTCAAGGTCTTCCGGGCGGTGGCCCTGGTCGTCGTGGTGTTCTCGCTGATGGCGCCGTTGCTCTGGATGATCCTCGCCTCGCTGAAGACCAACGTCGACATCTACGACACCGACAAGGCGTTCTCCTTCTCGCCCACGCTGGACAACTACGGCACCGTGCTGGAGCAGGCGAACTACGTCCAGTTCATCGGCAACAGCCTCTGGGTGGCGTTCGCGGCGACCGTGCTGTCGCTCCTGCTCGGCGTGCCCGCCGCGTACTCGATGAGCCGCTTCAACATGAAGAAGTCCGCGCTCGTCGTGCTCATGGCCCGGGTCATCCCCGGCGTCTCGCTGCTGGTGCCCTGGTACTACGTCTTCTCGAACCTGCAGATGGTCGGCGGGTTCACCGTGCTGATCCTCAGCCACATGTTCGTGTCGCTGCCGTTGATCGTCTACATCATGATGGGCTACTTCGACGGCCTGCCCGCCGAACTCGAGGAGGCGGCGCTCGTCGACGGGCTGACCCACATCGGCGCGTTCCGGCGGATCACCCTGCCGCTGTCGGTGCCCGGCATCGCCACTGCGGGGATCCTGTCCTTCATCTTCTCCTGGAACAACTTCATGTTCGCCCTCGTGCTCTCCGGCGCCGACACCAAGACGCTTCCCGTGGCGATCTTCGACTTCGTCGGCTACGCCAGCATCGACTGGGGCGGACTGATGGCGGCGGCCACCGTGGTCACCGTGCCGATCATGGTGATCGCCCTGTTCGTGCAGAAGTACATCGTCTCCGGCCTCACCGCCGGCGCCACGAAGGGCTGAGGACGCCATGACGACAATCGAAAAGGTCGAGACCTTCCTCGTCGCCCCGCGCTGGCTGTTCGTCCGGGTGCAGACCTCCTCCGGCGTCGTCGGCTGGGGCGAGGCGACCTGCGAGGGCCGCTCCGAGACCGTCCGCACCGCCGTCGAGCAGCTCAGCGAACTGCTCATCGGCCAGGACGCGCTGCGCATCGAGGACCACTGGCAGGTCATGACCAAGGGCTCGTTCTACCGGGGCGGGCCGATCCTGGCCAGCGCCGTGTCCGGGCTCGACCAGGCGCTGTGGGACATCGCCGGCAAGCACTTCGGCGCCCCGGTGCACCAGCTGCTCGGCGGCCCGGTCCGGGACCGGATCCGGGTCTACGGCTGGGTCGGCGGCGACGAGCCCGCCGAGGTCCGCGACCAGATCGCCGCCGCCGTCGAGACCGGCCTGACCGCGGTGAAGATGAACGCCTCCGGAAAGATGAGCCCGGTCGCCTCGGTCGCCGAACTCGACGGCGTGGTCCAGCGGGTGGCAGCCGCCCGCGAGGTGCTCGGCGACGAGCGGGACGTGGCGGTCGACTTCCACGGCCGGTTCACCCTCGCCACCGCCCGCCGGGTCGCCCCGCTGCTCGAGCCGTACCGGCCGTTCTTCCTGGAGGAACCGGTGGTCCCGGAGAACTCGCACCTCATCGGCGAGTTCGTCCGCTCCACCACCACGCCGGTGTCGACGGGGGAGCGGCTCTACAGCCGGCAGGAGTTCCTGCCGGTGCTGCAGGCCGGCATCGCGGTCGCCCAGCCGGACCTGTCGCACGCCGGCGGCATCACCGAGGTCCGCAAGATCGCCGCGCTGGCCGAGGTGTACGACGTGCAGCTCGCCCCGCACTGCCCGCTCGGGCCGATCGCCCTCGCGGCCTGCCTGCAGGTCGGCTTCGCCACGCCGAACTACCTGATCCAGGAACAGAGCATCGGCATCCACTACAACCTCGGTGCCGAGGTGCTCGACTACTGCCTCGACAAGACCCCGCTGACGTTCGTCGACGGGTACGTCGAGCGGCTCACGGCACCCGGACTCGGCATCGAGATCGACGAACACGCCGTGCGAACGGCGGACAAGCGCGGCCACGCGTGGCGCAGCCCCACGTGGCGGCACCGTGACGGCTCCTACGCGGAATGGTGATCACATGACCCTCGACCTCACCGCCGAACTCACCGACGCCCGCATCCTCGCGGTCATCCGGGGCACCGACACCGCCGGCGCGATCGCCGCCGGCACCGCCCTGCTGGAGGAGGGCGTACGCCTCGTCGAGGTGGCCCTCACCACGCCGGACGCGCTGCGGGCCGTCGAGGCGCTGCGCGGGGTCGCCCCCGCCGGCTCCCTGGTCGGGGCCGGCACCGTGCTCACCGCCGCCGACGTGGCCGACGTGGCCGCCGCGGGCGCCCAGTTCGTGGTGACGCCGGCCGTGGTCGAGTCGATCCCCGAGGCGGCCCGCCGGGGCATTCCGGTCGCCGCCGGCGCGTTCACCCCGACCGAGGCGTACACCGCCATGCGGATGGGGGCGTCGGCGATCAAGCTGTTCCCGGTGTCGGTCGGGGGCCCGGCGTACCTCAGGGCGGTGCGCGACCCCTTCCCGGACATCCCGTTCGTCGCGGTCGGCGGCGTGGGCCTGGCCGACGTGCCCGGCTACCTGAAGGCCGGCGCGATCGCGGTCGGCGTCGGCGGGCCGCTGGTCGGCGACGCCGCCTCCGGCGGTGACCTGGACGCGCTGCGGACCCGGGCCCGCACCTACCTCGCCGCCGTGCGGGCGCCGGCCGCGTCATGACCGCACCCGACCTGCTCACCTTCGGCGAGACCATGGTGTCGCTGCGCTCCGCCGGCCCGCTCGCCGCCGGCGGACCGCTGACCATGCACCTGGCCGGCGCCGAGTCCAACGTGGCGGTGGGGGTGGCCCGGCTGGGCCACCGGGCCGCCTGGGCCGGCCGGGTGAGCACCGACGAGTTCGGCGAGTACACGCTGCGGCAGTTGCGCGCCGAGGGCGTCGGTGTCGACGGCGTGACCCGCGACCCGGACCGGCCGACCGGCCTGATGTTCCTGGAGCAGCGCACCGCCGACCTGACCCGGGTGCAGTACCACCGGGCCGGATCGGCCGGGTCGGCGCTGCGTGTCGACGACCTGCGGGCGCCGCTGGCCGCCGGCGCCGGAATGCTGCACCTGACCGGGATCACCCCGGCGCTGTCCGACACCGCCCGCGCGGCCACCCGCTGGGCCGCCGAGGCCGCGGCCGAGGCGGGCGTCCCCGTCTGCCTCGACGTCAACTACCGCGCCCGCCTCTGGTCCCGGGACGCCGCCCGCGAGGTGCTCACCCTGCTGGCGGCGTACGCCTCGATCGTCATCGCCTCCGCCGACGAACTCGACCTCGTCGGCGACCCGGGGGCCGACGAGTCCACGGTCGTGGCGGACCTGTTCGGGCGGGGCGTGGACACCGTCCTGGTCAAGCTGGGCGCCGACGGGGCCCGGGCGCACACCCCGGACGGCGTCCAGCACGTCGGGGCGCTGACCGTGACCGCCGTCGACCCCGTCGGCGCCGGGGACGCCTTCACCGCGGGCTACCTGTCCGGCTGGTTCGACGGGCTCGACCTGGCCGGCCGCCTGCGCCGCGCGGCCACCCTCGGCGCCTTCGCGGTCTCCAGCCGAGGCGACTGCGAAGGGCTGCCCCGCCGCGCCGAACTGTCCCTTCTCGACGGCCACGAGACGGGCAGCGTTCTCCGTTAGCCGCCCCGCGCACCTGTAGAAGAAAGGCATCCCGTGAAGATCGTCGCCGCTGACGTCATCGTCTCCAGCCCCGACCGCAACTTCGTCACCCTGAAGATCACCACCGACGACGGGATCACCGGCCTGGGCGACGGCACCCTCAACGGCCGCGAACTGTCGGTCGCCTCGTACCTGCGCGACCACGTCGTCCCGCTGCTGATCGGCCGCGACCCGCACCGCATCGAGGACACCTGGCAGTTCCTGTACCGCTCGGCGTACTGGCGGCGCGGGCCGGTCACCATGGCGGCCATCGCGGCGGTCGACGTGGCGCTGTGGGACATCAAGGCCAAGGCCGCCGGCATGCCGCTGTACCAGCTGCTGGGCGGGGCCTCCCGCACCGGCATCATGGCCTACGGCCACGCCTCCGGCCGCGACATCCCGGAGCTGTTCGACTCGATCCGCCGGCACCTGGAGCTCGGCTTCCGGTCGATCCGCGTGCAGACCTCCGTGCCGGGCATCAACGCCGTGTACGGCGTCGCCGCCCAGCCCAGCGCCGACGGCAAGCGGTACGACTACGAGCCGGCGCAGCGCACCCCGCTGCCGGCAGAGGAGGACTGGGACACCCGCGCCTACCTGCGCCACCTGCCCGGCGTCTTCGAGGCGGTCCGCAACGAGTTCGGCCCGGAGCTGCCGCTGCTGCACGACGGCCACCACCGGATGACCCCGATCCAGGCCGCGAAGCTGGGCAAGGCCCTGGAGCCGTACGACCTGTTCTGGCTGGAGGACTGCACCCCGGCGGAGAACCAGGAGGCGCTGCGGCTGGTCCGCCACCACACCACCACCCCGCTGGCCATCGGCGAGATCTTCAACACGGTGTGGGACTACCAGACCCTCATCCGCGAGCAGCTGATCGACTACGTCCGGTCCGCCGTCACCCACACCGGCGGCATCACGGCCATGCGCAAGCTGCTCGACTTCGCCGCCCAGTACCAGATCAAGTCCGGCATCCACGGCCCGACCGACATCTCGCCGGTCGGCATGGCCGCCGCGCTGCACCTGGACCTCGCCATCCACAACTTCGGCATCCAGGAGTACATGCAGCACGGGCCGCTCACCAACGAGGTCTTCCGGCAGTCGTTCACCTTCACCGACGGCTACCTGCACCCGGGGGAGCAGCCGGGGCTCGGCGTGGAACTCGACGAGGAAGCCGCCGCGAAGTTCCCGTACGTGCCGGCCTACCTGCCGTTCAACCGGCTCAAGGACGGGACCGTCCATGACTGGTGAGAGCCGCCCGGGCACTCCCGCCGCGACCCGGCACGTGGTCGTGATGGGGGTGTCCGGGGCCGGCAAGACGACCGTGGCCCGCGGCATCAGCGCCCGTACCGGCCTGACCTTCGCCGAGGCGGACGAGTTCCACCCGCCGGCCAACGTGGCGCAGATGCGGGCCGGCGTGCCGCTGGACGACGCCGCGCGCCTGCCCTGGCTGCGCGACCTGGCCGCGTGGATGGCCGCCCGCTCCGCCGAGGGCGTGTCGACGGTGCTGGCCTGCTCGGCGCTGAAGCGCTCCTACCGCGACGTGCTGCGCCAGGGGCCGCCGAGCGTCGAGTTCGTCCACCTCGACGGGTCTGCCGAGGTGATCCGCGACCGGATGGCCCAGCGCGCCGGGCACTACATGCCGGCGAGCCTGCTGGAGTCGCAACTGGCGACCCTGGAGCAGCCCCACCCGGACGAGTCGGTGCTGGTGCTCGACGTCTCGCTGGCGCCGGACGAACTCGTCTCGGCGGCCGTCGACGGTCTCGGCCTGCGCACCGGCGTCGCCACCGGCGGGTAGCCGCGGCGCACCGGCCCGGCGCGGCTGCCGGGCCGGTGTCAGCCGGGCAACTCGTCGACGTAGACCCAGCGGCCGTCCTCGCGGACGAACCGGCTGCGCTCGGTCTGCGTCCCAGGCCGACCTCCCGCGCGGTAGTGGGCGCGGAACTCGACGACGCCCGCAGTGTCGAACAGCCCGCCCCGGTCGGCGTCGACGATCTCCAACCCCGTCCAGCGCTGGCCCGGATCCAGGTCGAGCCGGCGTGGCCGGGTCGACGAGTGCCAACTGCGCAGCAGGTACGCCGTGTCGCCGACGGCGAAGGCGCTGTACCGCGAGCGCATCAGTGCCTCGGCGGTCGCCGCGTCGGCCTCGCCCCGGTGCAGTCGCCCGCAGCACTGCGCGTACGGCTGGGCGGACCCGCACGGGCAGGTCCGGTCGGGGTCGTCGGCCGCGCTCCGGCGGGGTCTGGTCGCCACGGGCCCATTCTGGCCGACGGTCCGCCGCGACCGGCGTCCGGACCCGGCACGCGGGCGTCCGACCCGGCGCCGCCCGCCGACGGTGCGGTCCGCCGCCGGAGCACCCGTCGCGCGGGCCGGGTCAGCGGCCGCTCGTCCGGGCTGTCCGCCGGTTGCCGAAGGACTCCATGGTCGTCGCCTTGCGGGCCGGTGCCTTCGTGGTCGCGGCGGCACGGGTCGCGGCGGCCTTCGCCGTCTTCTTCGCGGGCGCCTTCTTCGCCGGCGCGCTCGTGGCCGGCGCCTTCCGGGCGCGGGCGGGGGCCGCCGTGGCGGAGGTGGCCTTCTTCCGGGCCACCCGGGGCGTCGTCGACGTCGGCTTCCCACCCGGGGTCTTGGCCGCGGTCGTTCCGGTGGCCCGTTTCGTGGCCGTCGCCACCTTCTTCGCCGCCGCCGTCCGCTTCATCGGGGCCTTGCGCGCCCCGGTGGCCTTCCTGGCCCGTCCTGCGTCCGCCATCGTCGCTCCTCGGGAATCGGCCCTGGGCGCACCGTCTTCCCCCCGGCCCCGGCGGTCAAACGCCGGCAGGTGCTGGGCGTCCGGCCGGCCGGTACACGCGGGCGCGTGGCGCGGGCCGGATAGCCGCCGACATGTCATCTGGAGAGCGCGACGTAGCGCCACTTGCTGTCGCCCGGGTCCTCCCTACCGTCGCTGAGGTCGATTTCGACCCCGGAAGGCTCCAGGGCATCCCGCAGCCGACGCATCATGGCCGCGCTGAGGTAGTGGTGCTGGAGGTCGAGCCACCTCAGGTGAGTGAGCGGCCGGCCGTTGAGAAGCGCCGCGGCGCCGGTGTCCGACAGGGCGCCCATGGACAGGGCCAGGGACCGCAACTGTGCGACGACGGGAGCCTCGGCGACCGCCGCAGCAATCTCGTCCTGCAGCATGCTGTTGAGCAGTCCCAGGTGACGCAGCGCAGGGAAGCGTTCGCCGGAGAGCAGCGCTGCCAGGTCGGCAACGGTGGTGTCGCCCCCGCGATCCCGGACTCCGAGCCACAGCTCCAGTTCCTTCAGCGCGGGCAACTCGGAGGCGCAGAGTCCGCGCGCCACCTGGGCCGGAAGGCCAGCGCTCTCGAACTCCAGGTACTGCAGCGAAGCGTGGCGCAGCGGTGAGACGGCCATGCCTGGCCCGCCGCGCGCTTCGAACCGCTCCAGCAGAGGGTAGGCGCTCAGCAGGGGGGTCACATCGGTCTGCCGGATCCAGGAGATGTCGCAATCCTCGTAGGGGATGTCCCCGAAGTGGAAGGCTCGCAGGCCGGTCAGTCGGTCCGCTGCGGCGACGGCCAGGTCGAGAATGGGCGCGGGGTCGAACTCATATGCGTCCGCCCAGCCGCCGAATACCAGGGCTCGTACCCCGGCGAGGTCGACCGCCTGGAGGAACCGCTGCCACGTCTCCGCGAAGCTCGGGTCGCTGTCGCACCCGCCACCACTCACGCGCCAGGCCACCGACGCTGCTTCCTGCAGGTCACCGTCAGTGGTGAAGTCGACGACCGGTAGGCCGTGAAACGTGTCTAGGTCACCCGGCATGGTGCGACTCCTCAGTTGCTGTGTTCTCGGTCATCGCTATCGGGGCAGCTCGACCGGCAGCGGCACGGGTCGCTTGGCGACCCGGTCGTCGCCGGAGGACCGCCCGCGCGCGTGCCGGACCAGCCAGGGCAGCAGGTGCCGGCGGGTCCAGGCCAGCTCGGCGCGGAGCACCTCGTGGCGCCGACGGCGCGGTGCGGTCTCCAGCGGGCGCGTCCAACCGTCGTCGGTTTCCGGCAGCCCGACGGTGTGCGCGAGCGCGGCGGCGATCCGCTCGTGGCCGGCGCTGTTGGCGTGTAGCCGGTCGTCGCTCCACAGCCGAGGGTCCGAGGCGACCGGGTGGGCGCCGAGGTCCAGCAGGGTGGCCCCGGTCTCGGCGGTCACGGCGCGCAGCGCGGCGTTCAGCGCGAGCATCCGGCCGCGCAGCGGGCGCGCCAGCGGCATCACCGGCACCGGGTCGGGCAGGGTGAAGGTCAGCACCGTGGCGCCCTGCCCGACCAGCGCCCGCTGCATGGCCCCGACGTCCTCGGCGACCCGGTCGGCGTCGAAGGAGGGGCGCAGCACGTCGTTCATACCGGCCACCACGGTGGCGAGGTCCGGCGCGAGGTCGAGGGCGGGTTGCAGCTGCTCGGCGCGGATGCGGGCAGTGGTGCGTCCCCGGATTGCCAGGTTGGCGTACTCCAGGCCGCCCTGCGCGTGGGCCACCGCGAGGGCGAACCGGTCGGCCCAGCCCCGGTAGCCGCCGGCGCCGTCGGGGTCGTCGAGCCCCTCGGTGGTGCTGTCGCCCACCGCCACGTACCGCTGCCACATCACGTGGGCGAGGGTAGCGGCCGACGGTCAGGCCAACTCGCGGGGCCGCTGCCGGGAAACCTCCGGCTCGGCCTGACCGGGCGGGTGGCGACCTCCGGTCAGAGCCAGCCGGAGCGGCGGAAGAGGCGGTGCAGGACGATCGCGACCAGCGCCATCAGGCCGAGCGTGGCGGCGAAGCCGTAGCGCCAGCCCAGCCCCGGCATGTTGGCGAAGTTCATGCCGTAGATCCCGGCGATCCCGGTCTGGGTGGCGGCGATGGCGGCCCAGGCGGCGATCTTGCGCATGTCGTTGTTCTGGTCCACCGCGAGCTGCGCCAACCGGGACTGCAGGATCGAGTTGAGCAGGTCGTCGTAGGCGGCGACCCGGTCCACCGCCCGGGTCAGCCGGGCGTCCACGTCGACGAACCGGCGGCGCAGGCCGCGCGGCGGGTTGTCGGGGCGCTCGTCGAGCAGCGACCGCAGCGGCGCCTGCAACGGCTGCACCGCCCGCTTGAACTCCACGATCTCCCGCTTGAGCTGGTAGATGTGCTGGATGTCGGCGGACCTGTCGCGCGCGAAGACCGTCTCCTCGACCCGTTCCAGGTCCCGCTCCACGTGCCCGGCGACCTCCATGTAGAGGTCGACCATCCGGCCGCAGACCGCGTACGCCACCGCCCACGGGCCCTCCGCGAGCACTGCCGGGCGGCGCTCGATGTCGGCGCGGACCGGGGCGAGCGCGCCAGCGGCGCCGTGCCGCACGGTGATGACGAAACGGTCGCCGAGCAGCACCATCACGTCCCCGGTGTCGATCACCTCCGAGGTGTCGGTCAGCTCGGCGTGCTCCACGTACCCGGCGGTGCGCAGCACCAGCAGGGTCACGCCGCCGTCGCGCCGCACCGTGGGGCGGTGGCCGTCGGCGAGCGCCTGCTCGACCGTCAGGTCGTCCAGCCCGAACGTGCGGCCGACCGCCGCCATCACCGCCGGGTCCGGCTCATGCAGACCCAACCAGACGAAGGCGCCGCGGCTGCGGCGACTGCGGGCGTACGCGTCGGCGTAGTGCGGGCGGCCCGGCTCGCGCCGTCCGTCGACGTAGACGGCGCAGTCCACCACGGCGTCCGGGTTGGACCGTCGCGGCTCCCGCTCGCGCTGCCCGGGGACCGGCCGGCCGAGCAGCCGGTCGAACACGGCCGACAACCGCAGCCGCTCCCTCACCCGCTGCGCCACCCGTCCACCTCCGCGTCGCCGGCATCCGCGCGGACACCGTACTCGGGCCCGGCGAATCCTGGGTCACGGCACCCGGGTGGCGAAGACGACGACGTTGTCGACGTAACCGCCGACGCGCCGGTCGAACCGGCCGCCGCAGGTGATCAGGCGCAGGCCGGCCGCCCCGCTGGGGCCGTAGACCAGGTCGGTGGGGAAGCGGTCCTTCGGGTACGACGCGACACCGTCGACGGCGAAGGTCGCGACGCTGGCGTCGGCGCGGGTGATCCGCACCGTGTCGCCGGCCCGGAGCCGGCCGAGGTCGAAGAAGACGGCCGGCCCGGCGGCGGAGTCCACGTGCCCGACGATCACCGCGTTGCCGGTCTCGCCGGGGCTGACTCCGTGCCGGTACCAGCCGGCGAGGGTGGGCCGGTCCAGCGGTGGCACCTCCAGGCGCCCGTCGGCGTCGGCGCCCACCGGGACGATCGGGGCCCGCACGTCGATGGCCGGGATCCGCACGTCCACCGGTTCGGCCCGGCCCAGTGGCGGCACCGGCGGCGCGGGACGGGCCCCGGGCGGCGCGTCGGCGGCCCCGGGCCGGGGCGGGCGCGGCGGGGTCGTCGCCACCCCGGCGGTGACCAGGCCGAGCCCGGTGGTGCCGAGCAGGGCGACGACCGCTACCGCCCATCCGGGCCTGCGCCAGGACACGTTCCCACCTCCGTACGCGTTCGCCCGGGTGCCCGCTCCGGCGTTCACCGGTGCGGGCACCCGTCGCAGGGATGGACGGCTCGGCCGTCGGTCAGAGCGTGGCGCCGGCCATGTGGCGTCGGCGGCGGGCCAGGATCAGGGCGCCTCCGGCGGCGGAGCCGAGCAGGACGCCACCGGCGGCGAGCGCGCCGGCCCCGTCGGTGTCGTCGCGGCCGCCGGCCTGGGCGCCGCCGATCGGGGTGACGGTGAACGTCGCGCTGCCGGCCGCGCTGCCGTCGCCGCAGGTTGCGGTCACCGTGTAGGTGCCCAGGGTGAACCCGGCGGTGAAGAGTTCCGCGCTCAGACCGCCGCCGGCCGCCGCCGTGGTGGACCGGACGTTCTGGTCGCGGTCGGGACCGGTGACGTGGAAGATCGCGTCGCCGGACTTGGGGTTGCACGTCGTCGCGGTGAGCACGACCGTCCCGCCGACCGGAGTGGTGGCAGGTGACACGACGGTGTCGGCCAGCGCGGCGCCCGGGAGCAGGAGCGTGCTGAGGCCCACGCCGACCGCCGCCGATACGAGAACTGTTGTGACCTTCATACGCGTCTTCCCTCACTTTTCGTCCGCTGACTGCGTGGGACGTCGTTCGGGTGGCCAACTCCGTGACTAGCACCGGTGTGACCAACCCTAGGAGGGTTGGACCCCCGATCCGGTGAAAATGAGAAATCCTCGTTGCCGTCACGTGTCCACCCCGGAGGCGGAGGGAGCAGCGGAAATGCCGGCACGGCCCGCCCGCGAGGGTTGGCCGGGGTCGATGCCGTCAGTGCCGGGCTGTCTGGGCCTGGGTCGGTCCCGGCCCGTTGCGGGGACGATGCCGCGGGGCGGGCGGCCTCGTCCGCGTCGCCGCCGTCGCCGTGTGCGCACCGAACCGGTGGCGAGGTGTTCCACCTGCACGGAAAAGTGCCCTCCGGAACAGGCGGACGAGACCTTGGGATGTCTCGTCGTGCCAGCCCGGAAGGCACTTTCGCGTTCCCGGCCTACCGGCCGGGCGGCCCTCAGAAAAACGTCGAGGCTAACAGGTTGACGAACTGGAAATCCGGATCTTGTCAACGGTGCCGTACTGGGACAGGTAGAGCGGGCTGTCCGGGCGGAGGCAGATCTGCCTGCCGTTGGTGAAGTGGAAGTAGGCGACGTCGTCGTTGCGGGAGTTGAAGGCGTAGGCGGAGCCACGGCTTGACGAGCCGAGAGTCTGCCAGGTGCTGGTAACGTCCTGGTACGCCGCAGTCGGCCGCTGCGCCGTCCAGTCGCTGGGGGTGAGGTAGAAGCACACGCGCGGATAGGTGCACCCGTAACGAGTGCTGGCCTGCGCGGCCATTGGAGCCACCAGTGCGCCGGCGACCAACGATGAGGCGACAACCGCGGCTGAGGCGACGACTCTCTTCAACATGTAATAGACCTCCCCGTGCGTACCGCCCCGCGGCAGTACGCATTTAAGGTGACATATGTAACTAATTGTTGTCAATGGCTGCGCGCCAGTGTCGGGGCGAATCCCGCGTGCCGGATGTCGGCGGGGCCGATAGGGTCGCCCGGTGACGGAGATCAGGACCGAACGGCTGCTGCTGCGGAGCTGGCGGGATTCCGACCTCGCCCCGTGGGCGGCGATGAACGCCGACCCCGAGGTGCGCGAGCACCTCGGCCCGCTGCTCAGCGCCGAGCAGGCCGCCGCCTCGGCGCGGTCGTTCCAGGCCGACATCGACACGCTCGGCTACGGCTTCTGGGCCGTCGAGGTCCGCGACGGTGGCCGGTTCATCGGCTTCGCCGGCCTGGACCGCGTCGACGACGGGCTCCCGGTCAGCGGGGTGGAGGCCGGGTGGCGGCTCGCCCGCTCCGCCTGGGGCCACGGCTACGCCACCGAGGCGGCCCGGGCCGTCGTGCGGTACGGCTTCGACACCGTCGGGCTGCCGGAGATCCTGGCGATCACCACCGCGACGAACGTACGCTCCCAGGCGGTCATGCGCCGCCTCGGCATGACCACCGACCCGGCCGACGACTTCGACGACCCGGACGTCGAGTCCGGCCCGCTGCGCCGGCTGGTCGTCTACCGCACCCGGGCGGGGGACCGCTGAGCACCTGACGCGCTGCCCGGTCGGCCGGCGTGCCGGTCAGGGCAGGACAGCCGTCCGCTCCTGTGCCGCGCGGAACTGCCGGTCGACCAGGGCCAGCAGGGCGGCGTGCGTCTCCGCGTCCGCCGCGACGAGCAGCCCGCCGACGCCGGTGTGCAGGGGCTGCCCCCTCAGGCCGGTCACCACGCACCCCGCGGCCTGGCACAGGGCGATGCCGCTGGCGAAGTGCACGCTGTCCCGGACGTCCCGGTCGGTGACGTACGCGGCCCGCCGCCCGGCGGCCACCCACGCCAGGGCCAGCGTCGTGGAGAGCACCCGGGGGCGGAACCGCGCGGCGAACTCCGGATCGGCGAGCAGCCGCAGCGCGTCGAACACGGGCGCGTTCGGGAACGGCGGGTCGAGGTCGACGTCCACCAGCCGCGACCGGGCCGACGGCACCAGGGCCTCGTCGACGCCGTCGCGGCGCACGTGGGCGCGGCCGTCCCCGACCCAGAACAACTCCCCGGCGAGCGGGTCGGCGGTCGCCGCGGCGGTGATCTCCGCGTCGACCCGCAACGCCACGTTCACTGCGGCGAGCGGGGTCCGTGCCGCGTAGTTCAGCGTGCCGCAGAGCGGATCGACCAGCCAGGTCCGGGCCGCCGAGCGGGAGCCGCTGTGCCCGCTCTCTTCCCCCAGCACGGCGTCGTCCGGCCGCGCACCGCACAGGACGTCGAGGATGGCCTGCTCCGACTCCAGGTCGGCCACGGTGGCGAAGTCGCCGGGGCCCTTGTCGAACCGGTCCAGCGTGCCGCCGTAGCGGGCCCGTACGACGGCCGCGCCGGCCTCCGCCGCGGCGATGGCCAGATCGGGGTCGGCGTGCGCCATGGCTGCACCGTAGACCAGCGCCCGCCGGCGTCGACGGCGACGGGTGAGGCGGTCGGGCGGCGACCGCTTCGACAGCTCTGCCCGATGGGTTGGTGGCGTGCCACGGGCGCTGTCGAGCTGCCCCGCCTGTAGGACCACACCCCGTCGCAGCACGCTCCGGTCGGGCTGCGCGGCACGGTGTGCCCCATCTGTGCGGGCAGCTCGACAGCGGCCATGCAGCGGCCCCCGTGGTCCCGATCCTGGCGTCGGTGTCCCAGGCCCGCCCGGCGTCAGGCCCGCACGGTGGGATCGGTCACCCAGCCGGCGAGCAGCACCAACCCGGTGAACCGGTGCACGGCGAGGAACCCGAAGGGGCGGTCGACGTCGAGGCGCACCCGCCGCCTGCGCGCGGTGAGTCGCGGCGGGGCGGAACCCGCCCGCGTGGAGAGGGCGGTGACCACGGCGGCGCGGAAGCCCGTCGCGCTGAAGGTGGCCGTCGCGCTCTGCCGCGCCTGCGAGACGGACAGGAGCCGGGCGATGCCGGGGAAGTGGTCGCCGTCCCCGGTCGCGGTCGCCAGGCCGAACGTCGCCGGCCGCTTCAGCAGGTCGTGGTCGGCGGTGACCGTGAAGCCGACCGTGGAGACGTACAGCTCCGGCCGGTCGTCGTACGCGTCCACGACCTGTTCGGTGACCCCGGGGCCGGCGGCGGCGGGCAGCGCGGCCGGCGCGCCGAGGCCGCCGATCGCGGCGGGCAGCACCTCCGCCGCCGTGCGCCCGGGCGCGCCCAGGGCGAGCACCACGTCGACGTCCTCGGTGCCGCGCACGGTCAGCAGGCTCAGCGGGCCGGCGGCGGTGTCGGCGACCCGGAGCGCGTCGAGGTCGTGGCTCAGCCGGCCCAGCCCGGCGAGTCGGCGGCCCCGCCACGGCCCGTCGGCCGGCTCGCATCGGGCGTCCCGGAACGGCTCGGCCCACTCGGTCAGCAGCGACAGCGCGCTGGCCAGGACCATCGCGGTGTCCGGGGTGACCGGCACCGGCATCCGGGGGACCAGACCGTCGGTGTGGGTGGCGGCCCACTCGTCGAGGGCCCGCTGGTCCTGCGCCTCGTCGCCGGTCAACTCCCCGCGCATGGCCGCCGGCACCTCCCGCAGCCACCGGTCGGTCAGCCGGAGATCCCGCCGCGCCCAGGTGGCGAGCGCGAGCCGGGTGGTGGGGGAGCGGTCCAGGTCGAACCGGGCCGGATCGGGGGCGACCGCGAGCAGCTCGTCGCGGGCCGGCCCGGCGGCGTAGGGGGCGAGCAGCGCCAGCAGCGGGTACACGCCCGCGCCGGACAGGACGGTCTGCTCCCCGTCCAGCGTGGACGCCCAGCGGGCGGTGAGCGCGTTGGCGGCCGTGGTGCTCATGCGGTCCGGACCCTCCGGGTGGTGGCGACGGTGCCCGTCGCCCGGCGGGGCGACCGCCGGCACCCTACCGCCGTCCGGCGCCCGGCGGGTGCCCGCGACCGCCGGCCCGGCCGGCCGGTGGCCGGTCGTCGGGAAAGGTGTGGCAGCGTGGTCGGCGTGACCACCTCCGCACCGCTGGACGTCGACCTGGCCCTGGTCGGCGGCGGCGGTGCCGCGTCGCTGGTGCTCGCCGCCCTGGACCGGCACGGTGTGCGTGACCTGCGGGTCGCCGTCGTCGACCCGGTCCACCGGCGCGGCCAGGACCGCACCTGGGCGTTCTGGGACCACCCCGGCAACGACCTGGACCCGCTGTTGGCCGCGAGCTGGCAACAGGTCGAGGTCGCGACGCCCGCCGGCCGCCGCGTCCTGGACCTCGCCCCGCTGCGGTACGCCATGGTGCGCTCGGGCCCGGTCTACGACCGGGCTGCCGAGGCCGAGCGGCGGCTCGGCGTACGGCGGATCGTCGCGCCCGTCGACGCCCTGTACGACGACGGCGGGCACGTCACGGTGCACGTCGGCGGGGGCCGGCCGGCGCTCCGCGCGTCGTGGGTGCTGGACTCCCGGCCCCGGCCGCCCCGCCGGCCCGGCCGCACCAACTGGCTCCAGCACTTCCGGGGCTGGTGGCTGGAGTCCGACGCGCCGGTCTTCGACCCGGCCCGGGCCGTCCTGATGGACTTCCGCACCCCGCAGCCCGCCCGGGGCGTGTCGTTCGGTTACGTCCTGCCGGTCAGCGACCGGTACGCCCTGGTCGAGTACACGGAGTTCTCACCCGACCTGCTCAGCGACGCCGGGTACGACGCCGCGCTGGCCGGCTACCGCGACCTGCTCGGCCTCGACCCGGCGCGGCTGCGGGTGCGGGAGGTGGAGAACGGCGTGATTCCCATGACCGACGGCCCGTTCGACGCCCGGCCCTCGCCCCGGGTGGTCCGCCTCGGCACGGCGGGCGGCGCCACCCGGCCCTCCACCGGCTTCACCTTCTCCGCCATGCGCCGCCAGGCCGAGCAGGTCGCCGCTGCCCTCGTGGCCGGCCGGCCGCCGGTACCCGGGCCCGCGTACCCCCGTCGCCACCGCTGGATGGACGCGGTCGCGCTCCGGGCGCTGGACGCCGGCGGCGTCGGCGGGCCGGACTTCTTCGACCGGCTCTTCGACCGCAACCCGGCCGAGCGCGTGCTGCGGTTCCTCGACGGCGCCACCACCCCGGCGGAGGAACTGGCGGTGATGAGCTCCACCCGGCTGCTGCCGATGGTCGCCGCCGCTGCCGGCGACGTCGTCGCCCGGCTCCGGGACCGCCTCGACCCGGCTCGCCGGTCGGCGACGTGGACGGTCCCGCCGCCGGTGCGCGGCGGCCGGACCGACGCCGACGGCTGACGGCGGGCGTGCGGTTGTCATCGTAGGCGTGGCGGCGGGCCGGCCCTCCCGTCCGAGGATCGACGGCCGCGGCGCCGGGTCGGCTGCCCCGACGGCGGGAGAGCCGGTCGGGATTCGGTAGGTTGCCGACATGGCGGACGAGACGACCGGCAGGGTCGTGCAGATCTGGACCGACGGGGCGTGCAGCGGCAACCCCGGCCCCGGAGGGTGGGGCGTGGTGCTGCGCTACGGCGCGCACGAGCGGGAGCTCTGCGGCGGCGAGGCGACCCCGACCACCAACAACCGGATGGAGCTGATGGCCGCCATCCAGGCCCTGGAGAGCCTGACCCGGCCGGTCACCGTCGAGCTGCACACCGACAGCACGTACGTGCGCAACGGCATCACCAGCTGGCTCGCCTCGTGGAAGCGCAACGGCTGGCGGACCGCCGCGAAGCAGCCGGTCAAGAACGCCGACCTGTGGCAGCGGCTGGAGGCCGCGTGCGCCCGGCACCGGGTCACCTGGCTGTGGGTGAAGGGGCACAACGGCCACCCGGAGAACGAGCGCGCCGACGCGCTGGCCAACCGCGGCATGACCGAGGCCCGCGCCACCGCGGTCCCGGTCGGCCGCTGACCCGGTCACCCCGGCGGCCGGCCGGCGTTGGCGACTACTCGCGGTTCGGGTCGACGGTGCCGGAGACGTCCGCCACGTCGTAGCCTGCGCGGCTGACCTCCCGGGCCGAGCGCCGGTCCTCGGCCGGCAGGTCCGCGAAGTCGTCGCCGGTGTCGTCGGTGCTGCTCAGGGACTCACCCGGCGGCCGCAGCGACGCCTGCATGGCGGTCGCGCCGTCCGGCTCGTCGGTGGCGGCCCGGTCGGTACGGTTCTGTTCGGTCATGCCCGCACTCCTGCCCCCGTGAGGTGATCGCAAACGCCCGGTCCCGGGCTCAACGCGCCGCGTCCGGGTGACCCGGCATGCCGGATCCGCCGCTGGAGCTGCCCGACGCGCCGCCCGCCACGCCGGACCCGTCGTCCTCGGTGACCAGGTCGGGCTTCGCCGTCGTGTCGTCCGGCGCCGGGACGTCGGTGTCCGCCTCCACCTGGACCAGCCGGCGCTGGCCGGCCTCGTCCTCGGCGTGCGCCGGGTCGACCGGCAGCTCGCCGTCGCGTGCCCGATACCCCACCGCTGCCTCCCCGTCGCCGGTGCCGTTCCGGCCCCGGCTACCCGGCGGCGACGGGGTGAAACGTCGTCCCGCAGCGGCACCGGGCGGTGGGCGGGAGCGGGGTCAGCGCCGCCGGGTGGGACGGCCGGGCCGCCCGGGGGAGCGCGGTGCGCGGCGTACCGGGGTGAGCGCCAGCGGCGACCAGTGCCCGGGGCGCGTCCGGCCGGGTGGCAGCGCGGTGTGCTGGTCGCCCCGGGCGGCGTCGAGCTGCGACTGGTGCAGGAACAGGCTGCCGGACAGGTCCGCGCCGCGCAGGTCCGCCCCGCGCAGGTCGGCGCCCGTCAGGTCGGCCAGGCCGAGGTCGACGCCGCGCAGGTCCGCCCCGATCAGCAGCGCCCCGCGCAGGTTCGCCCGGCGCAGGTCGGCCCGGCGCAGGTCGACGCCGAACAGCTGGGCGCCCCGCCGGTCCGCGCCGGCCCGGCCGCCCCGTGCCCGGGCCGCGTCCCCGGCGCGGGACAGCAGCGGGTTGACCCGCCCCCGGTACGCGTCCACGTCGAGCGCCCGCAGCGTCTCCGGGGGCTCCCGGGTCAGCCGCTCGGTCTCGGCGAGCGCCCCGGCCAGCTCGTCGCGCAGCGGCTGCGGCGGGCGCAGCGCGAGCGCCTCGGTCAGGTACCAGAGCAGCTCGTGCAGGGGCCGCATCACCGCGAACGTGTCGAACATGCTCGCCGCGGTCTCCGGCGCGTCGTGCCAGTCCCGCCCGCCGAAGGTGTGCTGGGCCACCCGCTGCCCCGCGCCGAAGCAGTCGAAAACCGTGCAGCCGGGGAAGCCCCGCTCGCGCAGGTCGGCGTGGATGCCGCAGCGCGAGTCGGACCCCAGGTTCGGGCAGGGGCGCCCGGCCGGCTTGTCGACGGCGAAGTCGGCCGACGCGGAGAAGGCCGGCGCGACGCAGCAGAGCCCGAAGCACCGGGCGCAGTCCGCGCGCAGGTCGTCCGCCGCCGACGATGACGACCGGGGTGTTTCCGACACGCTGACCGTTCTCCTGCCGATCGTGACCCTTCCGCTCGCCGGGACGCGGGCGGACCTCCCATTGTCCCGCGCGGCGCTGGTGGCCCGCCCGGCGGGCCGGGCCACCAGCGCAGAGCGCGCGTCGGGCCCCGCCCGCCCCGCCACGAAACGCTCAGACCCGGGTGACGCGTACGGCGTCCGCGACCACGTAGCCGGTGCCCGAGGTCCACCGGCTCACACCCACCTTGTTGCCGTCGCCCCGGGCGAGGGTGAAGGTGCCCAGCGAGGACCACTTCCCGCCGTTGCTCCGCTGGTCGACGTGCACCGTCTTGTTGCCCGTCGAGGTGGCCACGATGTAGGGGGTGGCGGCGCTGTTGCCGGTGGACGCCGGGTACCAGACGTCGACCCGGTAGGTACCGGTCTCGGGGACGTCGACCTTGTACCAGGCGACGTCGCTGGCGGCGACCGGGACGGCCCGACGGTAGCTGGTGCCGTACCGGCCGGTGAGGCTGGACGAGACGGCCCAGTTGCTGCTGGCGGTGAAGCGCCCGGCCGTGGTGTTGTCCACCACCGTGCTCCACGGGCTGAAGTACGTCGACCAGAGGTTGTGCGTCGGCCAGCTGGTCACCTGGCGGGAGGCGGCCCACAGCGCGCCGTCGATGTCGCCGTAGTTGAGGCCGGAGGGATCGTCGCGCTGGTTGAACAGCGCCGCCCAGCTCATGCCCTGGTAGCTCTTGACCAGCAGGGTGTAGGTGCCGGCCAGGCTGCCGGTGTGCCAGATGTTGTACTTCGTCCCGCCGCTGGTGGCGAAGGGGCGCACGGCCCAGCCGAGGCCGTAGTACCAGCCGTTGCCGTTCACGCCGGTCGAAGGCACCGCGGTGACCTTGGCCAGCGAGGCGCCGTCGAGCACGCCACCGGCCCCGTCGAGCATGGTGGCCCAGCGGACCATGTCCACCGCCGAGGCGACCCACCCGCCGTTGGCGTCGCGCAGGCTCATGCTGAAGGTGCCGTACGGGGCCGGCACGATGGTGCCCGAGTCGTCCAGCACGGTGCGCCCGGTGTACTGCGACCGGTAGCTGACCTCGCCGGCGAACCGCGTCAGGGCCTTCCCGTGCGCCATCCGAGTGATGCCCAACGGCGCGAGGAGCTTCTGCTTGACGTACGCCTCGTAGGACAGGCCGGTGACCTTCTCGACGACGCGGCCGGCGAGGAAGTAGCCGTAGTTGCTGTACGCCACGGTGCTGCCCGGGTTGTGTTGCAGCGGCTGGCCGGCCATGTAGCGCAGGACGTCCTCCTTGCGCAGCTCCAGCGGCACGCCCAGCGCCTGCGCGATGACGTGGTCCCGGCCGTGCAGGGGATCGAAGGTGAGGTCCCGGTCCCAGCCGCCGAGGTGCTGCAGCAGCCGCCGCAGGGTCACCTGCGGCAGCCTCGGGTCGACGGACTGCCCGGTCGGCGGGATGAAGTCCAGCACCGAGGTCACCGGGTCGTCGAGGCCGACCAGGCCGTCCTGCGCCAGTCGGAGCACCGCCGCCGCGGTGAGCGACTTGCTGAGGCTCGCGATGCGGAACAGTGACGTCGGCTGGATCGTCTCCGCCGAGTTGTTGCCGTAGCCCCGGGCCAGCACGAGCCGGCCGTTGTACGCCACCGCGAGCTGCCCGGCGCTGACACCGCGCGCCTGCATGAACGACTTCATGGCGTCGTCGAAGCTGCTCAGCCCAGCAACCGCGGTGCCGGTGGCGACCCACCCGTCCGCCGCCCGCGCCGGCCCGTGGAGCAGTGTGCCGGCACCGGCGGCACCGGCGCCGGCCGCGCCGACGAGCTTTCCGAACGTCCTCCTGCTGACTGCCCGCACGACATCTCCCCGTGTAGTTGATCTAGCTCGGGAGACCCTACAAGAGGATTCGGGATTGGACAGTCCGGTCGACGGCCGTCACGTCACTTTCGCACCGACCGCCAGTCGTGGGAGGTGAGCGCGTTGGCCTGCGGTCCCATCAGCAACATGCCGCCGTCGACGGGCCAGGACGCGCCGGTGACGTACGCGGCGGCGGGCGAGGCGAGCAGCGCCACCACGGACAACCATACGATGATCCCGGTCCATGCGGGGGATTGCCCACGTCGATGCGCTCTGCCATCCTCCACCGTGGACGCTGCCAGCGACGGTCGCCAATCCGGAGGACCGTGCGGCGGCCCCTATCCGCCGGAGGGACCCTCGTGAAGCGCAGACGTCGCCACCTGCTCGTGGGACTGGCGGTCGGTGCCCTGGTGGCATCGACCGGTCTCGTCGGAATCCACTTCGCCGGCGCCCAGGTGCCGGCTCCCGCCGCCGCGTCCGGCGACGGGGAGATGCCCGGCGCGCTCGGCGCCCACATGGAACGGCTGCGCCAGGCCGTGCCGGGCAACGACGGCATGTCGCCGGACGGCCCGGGCAACGCCGCGCAGCAGGAGTTCCTGGAGCGCGCGTACCCGGCCAACACGATCAGCATCGCCCAGATGGACCGGTCGAAGGCGGCGTACTCGGCCGCGGAGGGGCGCGCCGGCGGCAGCCGGGGCTGGGTCAACGTCGGCCCGAACGAGGCCCTCTACCCGTTCACCGAGTTCCGCAACGCCGGCAACTACGTGCCGAACGCGTACGTCGCGGGCGGCCGGGTCACCTCGATCGACATCGCGCCGGACTGCAGCGCCCTGCTCTGCCGGGCGTACGTCACGCCGGCCGGCGGCGGCGTCTGGGGCACCCTGAACGTCCTCGCGCCCGAGCCGAAGTGGTTCTACCTGGGCGGGCCGCTCGGCATCAACGCCGCCGGCTCGGTCAAGATCGACCGTAACGACAGGACCGGCCTGACCATCTACGTCGGCACGGGCGAGGCGAACACCTGCGCCTCCGGCTGCGTCGCCGGCGTCGGCCTCTACAAGTCCACCAACGGCGGGGTCACCTGGAAGGGCCCGCTGGGCAAGGACGCCCTGGCCGGCAAGGGGATCGGCGAGATCACGATCAAGCCCGGCGACCCGAGGACCCTCTACGTCGCCACCACCACGGCGCTGCGGGGCATGTCCGGCTCCTGCTGCACCGGCGTCACGCGGCCGGTGCCCGACGCCGAGAAGTGGGGCCTCTACAAGTCCACCGACGGCGGCGCGAGCTGGAGGTTCATCCACAACGGCTCGGCCGACGCCACCCAGTGCACCGGCAACGCCGCGGAGTACAACAACACCGCCGCCTGCTCGCCGCGCGGGGTGCGCTACGTCAAGCTCGACCCGCGCGACGCGAACGTCGTCTACGCCTCCTCGTACGCCCGGGGCGTGTGGCGCTCGGCGGACGCCGGCGCCACCTGGACGCAGATCAAGCCGTCGCTGAACCCGGCCGTCTTCCAGACCCGGGCCGCGATCGACGTGACCGCCCTGCCGAACGGCAAGACCCGGATGTACGTCTACGAGGGCAACATCGGCAACCCGTACTCGCGGCTGTTCCGCAGCGACGACGTGGCCGGCGGCGCCCCCGCGTTCACCGACCTGACCAGCGCCAACCCGGCCGACCCGGGCTTCGCGACCTACAACCAGTGCACCGGCCAGTGCTGGTACGACGTCTTCGTGCACACCCCGGCCGGGCATCCGGACATCGTCTACACCGGCGGCGCCTACGTCTACGGCGAGACCGTCGCCCACAAGCGGGCGGTGGTGCTGTCCACCGACGCGGGGGTCAGCGGCACCGACATGACCTACGACGGCACCGACGAACTGCACCCCAACGGCCTGCACCCCGACCAGCACGCGCTGGTCACCAACCCGCGCAACCCGTACCAGTTCTTCGAGGCCAACGACGGCGGCGTGATGCGCTCCAGCGGCCAGTTCGTGGACCGGTCGGCCTGGTGCGACAACCCGGACCGCAACCTGGCCACGCAGGCGCAGAAGGACCGCTGCAAGCAGATGCTGTCGCGGATCCCGTCGAAGCTGGACGGCATCAACAAGGGCATGAACACGCTGCAGTTCATCAGCCTGTCGGCCAGCCCGCACGACCACACGCTGCTGCAGGGCGGCACCCAGGACAACGGCACCTGGGAGAACAAGGGCCAGCGCAACCGCTGGGTCAACACGATGATCGGTGACGGCGGCGCGTCGGGCTTCGACGTCGGCAAGCCGGAGTTCCGCTTCCACACCTTCTACGACGCCTCGCCCGAGGTGAACTTCGACAACGGGGACGTGGGCGGCTGGATCTCGATCTCCGACCCGATCTTCGGGCACCCGGGCACCCTGTTCTACGCCCCGGTGATCAGCGACCCGAAGGTCAGCGGCACGATGTTCGCCGGCACCTCCCGCACCGTCTACCGGACCAAGACGTTCGGCCTGGGCGACCGGAGCCTGGCGGAGGCCGACCGGATCTGCAACACCTGGACCGGCACCTTCGAGGCGCAGTGCGGCGACTTCGCGCCGCTGGGCACGGTCAACCTGACCGACGCCGCGTGGGGCGACCGGGCCGGCGGCGCCGTCTCGGTGGTCGAGCGGGTCGCCACCGACTCGTCCACCGCGTACGCGGCCACCAGCACCGGGCGGGTGTTCGTGTCCCGCAACGTCGACGCCGAGCCGGCCTCCGCGGTCACCTGGACGCGGATCGACACCGCCGCCACGCCCAACCGCTTCGTCACCAGCATCCACGTCGACCCGGCCGACCCGGCCCGGGCATGGATCTCCTACAGCGGCTTCAACTCGAACACCCCGGCCACCCTCGGCCACGCGTTCGAGGTGAAACTGGCCGGCGCCGGCGCGACCTGGGCCGACCGGTCGTACGACTTCGGCGACCAGCCGATCACCGACCTGGTCCGCGACGACGTCACCGGCGACCTCTACGCGGCCACCGACTTCGGTGTCCTGCGGCTGGCCAGGGGCAGCACGACCTGGGTGAAGGCGGCCCGCGGCATGCCGAACGTCGAGGTCGCCGGGCTGACCGTCGTGCCCGGCAAGCGGGTGCTCTACGCCGCCTCGCACGGCCTGGGCGCCTGGCAGCTCGCGCTCTGAGGAAGTCGACCATCGGCAACGACAGGGTGAGGGGCCGCGCGAGCGGCCCCTCACCGCTGCCCGAGGCGGCCGGCCGGGCCTGGCGCACCCTCGGCGCGGCGTTCGTCCTGCTCGTCTTCGTCCCGCCGCTGCTGCTGCTGGTCTCCGGCTCGCTCACCGAGCCCGGCCTGCCCCCGCCGCCCACGCCGCGGCTGGTGCCGGAGCCGGTCTCCACCGTCGGCTACCAGCAGGCCGTCGAGTGGGGCGGGCTGCTGCGGGCCTCGCTCAACTCGGTCCTGGTCGCGGTCGTCGCGGTGCCGCTGAGCGTGCTCGTCGCCGCGCTGGCCGGCTTCGCGCTGGCCCGGCTCGCCCCGCGCACCACCGGCGTCGTCGTGGCGGCCTCCCTGGTCGCGCTGATGGTGCCGGCCACGGCGCTGCTGGTGCCCCGCTTCGCGATCTTCCGGATGCTCGGCCTGACCGATACCCTGGTGCCGTTGATCGCCCCGGCGTTGCTGGGCACCTCGCCGCTCTACGTCCTGGTCTACTACCTGGCCTTCCGGGCGCTGCCGGCGGACCTCTACGACGCCTGCCTGGTGGAGGACCTCTCGCCGATGCGCACCTGGTGGCGGGTCGCCCTCCCGCTGGTCCGCCCGGTCACCGCCGGCCTCACCGCGCTCACCTTCGTGCTCACCTGGTCGAACTTCCTCGACCCGCTGGTCTACGTCTACGACCGCGACCTGTTCACCCTGCCGCTGGCACTGCGCTCCCTGTCGGTGCTGGACCCGACGAACTTCCCGGTGTTCCTGGCCGGCGCGGTGCTGGCCACGGTGCCGGCCCTGGCCGTCTTCGTGCTCGCCCAGCGGCGCTTCCTCCACCACGACGACCCGACGGGACGAGACTGACGATGCGACCGGAGAGAGAACCGACGATGAGACCGAAGGCGCTGCTCGCCCTGCTGCTCGCCGCCGTGCTGGCCGCCTCCGGCTGCGGTTCCGGCTCCGGGTCGTCCGACGACGGCCCGGTGCGGCTGCTGGTCTTCGGCGCGCCGGAGGAACTCGCCGCCTACCGCACCCTCGTCGAGGCGTACGAGAAGGCGCGTCCCGGGGCCGACGTGCAGCTCGTCGAGGCCAGCGACCGCAAGGACCTGCTGGCCCGGCTGGCCACCTCGGTGGCCGGCGGCGCCCCGCCGGACCTGTTCCTGATGAACTACCGCTTCTACGGCCAGTTCGCCGCCAAGGACGTCATCGAACCGCTGGACGACCGGCTCGCCGCCTCCGACGCCGTCGACCCGGCCGACTACTACCCCGTGGCGTGGAACGCGTTCCGGTGGAAGGGCCGGCAGCTCTGCCTGCCGCAGAACGTCTCCAGCCTCGCCGTCTACTACAACCGCACCCTCTTCGCGAAGTACGGCGTGCCCGAGCCGAAGGCCGGCTGGACCTGGAACGACCTGCTCACCACCGCGTCCGCGATGACCCGCGACTCCCGCGGCGTGGTCGTCAAGGCCACCGAGAGCGAGGGCGCGGCGCTGCGGCCCGCCGTGCACGGCCTCGGCGTCGAGCCGTCGATCATCCGGCTCGCCCCGTTCGTCTGGTCCAACGGCGGCCAGCTCGTCGACGACCCGGCGAGGCCGACGCGCCTGACCCTGGACACCCCGCCCGCCCGGGAGGCGCTGAAGAACCTGGTCGACCTGCGGCTGGCGTACGGGGTGGTGCCCACCGACGAGGAGGTGGAGGCCGAGGACGACGAGTCGCGGTTCGCCAACGGCCGGCTCGCCATGCTGATGAGCTCCCGCCGCTCCACCACCACGTTCCGCTCCATCACCGGCTTCGAGTGGGACGTCGCCCCGCTGCCCGTCTACAAGGAGCAGGTCGGGGTGCTGCACTCGGACGCGTACTGCATGACCCGGGGCGCGAAGCGCAAGGACGCCGCGTGGCGGTTCCTGGAGTTCGCCATCGCCGAGGAGGGCCAGCGCATCATCGCCGCCACCGGCCGCACCGTACCGTCCCACATCGGGGTGTCGCAGTCGCCGGCGTTCCTCGGCCCGGCCCAGCCGCCGCGCAGCGCGAAGGTCTTCCTCGACGCCATCCCCACCGTCCGGGCGCTGCCCACCGTCTCCACCTGGCCCGAGATCGAGGACGTGACGTACGGCATCCTGGAGAACGCCATGCACCGGGGCGACCGGCTCGACGACGTGATCCGCGACCTCGACCAGCAGACCCGCCCCCTGTTCGCCCGCGGCGAGCACGGGTGAGCGACCCCGGCCTCGCCCTGGCAGGCGTCTCCGCCGCCTACCGCGGCTCGACGGTGCTGCACGAGGTGGACCTGACCGTCGCCCGGGGGGAACTGCTGGTGGTGCTCGGCCCGTCGGGGGCCGGCAAGTCGACCGTGCTGCGGGTGGTCGCCGGCCTGGAACCGGTCACCGCCGGCCGGGTCCGCATCGCCGGCCGGGACGTCACCGCCGACCGTCCCGGCCGGCGCAACGTGTCGATGGTGTTCCAGTCGTACGCGCTCTTCCCCCACCTGACCGTCGCCGAGAACATCGCCTTCGGCCTCGAGGTGCGCGACACCCCCCGCGCGGTCGCCCGGGACCGGGCCCGCGCGGCCGCCGAGACCGTCGGCTGCGCCGCTCTGCTGGACCGGCGGCCCGGGCAGCTCTCCGGCGGGGAGCGGCAGCGGGTGGCGCTGGCCCGGGCACTGGTCCGCGAGCCCGACGTGTTCCTGCTCGACGAGCCGCTGTCCAACCTCGACCTGGCGCTGCGGGTGGAGATGCGCGCCGAGCTGCGCGCCCTGCACGACCGGCTGGGCGCCACCATGGTCCACGTCACCCACGACCAGACCGAGGCCCTGGTGCTCGCCGACCGGATCGCCGTGCTGCGCGACGGGCGGATCGAGCAGGTCGGCACGCCCGACGAGATCTGGCACACCCCGGCCAGCAGCTTCGTCGCCCGCTTCGTCGGCTCCCCGGCGATGAACCTGCTCCCGGCCGCGGGGGCGCTCGTGCCGTCGGGCAGCGCGCCCGTCCCGGCCGCCGAGGAGCTGGAGATCGGCTTCCGGCCCGAGGCGGTCACCCTCGACGCCGCCGACGGAGCGGACGCCACCGTCGACCGGGTCGAGGTGGTCGGCGAGGACGCGTACGCGTACCTGACCCTCGCCGGCGGGCACCGGGTCGTCGCCCGGGTGCCCGCGCCCCGCCGGCCCGAGCGCGGCGCGGCGGTACGCGTCGGCGTGCGCTGGGCCGACGTGCACGTCTTCCACGCCGACTCCGGCCGCCGGTACGCCCCGTGACGACCACGGACCGCCGCTCCCGCCGGCAGTTGGCGCTGATGCTGGCGCCGTACCTGGTGGGCCTGGTCGGGCTGGTGCTGCTGCCCGCGGCGGTCACCCTGGCGCTGGCCTTCACCGAGTACGACCTGCTGCGCCCGCCACGCTGGGTGGGGCTGGCCAACCTCACCGCGCTGGTCGACGATCCGGTGTTCCGGGTGGCGCTGACCAACTCGCTGGTCTTCGCGCTGGTGGCCGTACCGCTGCGGGTGCTCTTCGCGCTCGGCCTGGCGCTGCTGCTGCACCGCCGGGCGCTCGGGGTCGGTCCCGCCCGCACGGCGGCGGTGCTGCCGACGGCGGTGCCCGAGATCGCCTACGGGCTGCTCTGGCTGTGGCTGCTCAACCCGCTCTACGGCCCGATCAACCAGCTCCTGCGCACCGGCGGGGAGAACGGCCTGACCGCGCTGGGCCGCACCCCGCCGCAGTGGCTCACCGACCCGACCGACGCCCGGGCCGCGATCATCCTGATGAGCCTGTTCACCATGGGGGAGACGTTCGTGGTGCTGCTGGCCGCCCGCCGCGCGCTGCCCCGCGACGTCTACGAGATGGCCGCGATCGAGGACGCCACCGGCTGGGACGTGTTCCGCCGGGTCACCCTGCCGCTGATGGCGCCGGTGCTCGGGCTGCTGGCGGTGCGCGACGCCATCCAGAGTCTGCACTTCACGTTCGTGCCGGCGTTCGTGGTCACCGACGGCGGCCCGCCCCCTTATGCCACCACCTACCTGTCGCTGTTCGTCTACCGCACCGGCTTCGAGTACCTGCGCTACGGCTACGCGGCCGCCGCGACCCTGGTGATGATGCTGCTGACCGTGGCGGCGGTGCTGGTGCAGTGGCGGCTCATCCGCCGCTACCGCGCGTTCTACCGCCTCTGAGGACCCGGCGCGGGCCCGAAAATCCCGGGCGCCGGCCCCGGACGCCGTGACATGATCGCGCACTGCGCCGACCGGTTGGCGGTGCGCGAGGAGGTCGGCATGGAGTTCGAGGTACGCCGGATCGGGCCGGAGTCGACCGCCGAGGCGGCTGCCGTGCTCGCCGACGCCTTCGACGGGTACCCCTGGATGGCCTGGACGGTGGCGGCCGACCGGCACCGGGAGCGGCTGGAGGCGATGTTCGCCGGCACCGTCGACGCGGTCGGGCTGCCGTACGGCGACGTCTGGGCGGCGGTGGACCCCGCCGGCCGGCCCGCGGCGGTGGCAGTCTGGCTGCGCCCGGACCGGCCGGTGCCGGACGAGGTCTGGGCCGGCGTCGCGGCGCGCAACGCCGAGCTGGCCGGCGATCGGCACGCGGCGCTGCGCGCCGCCGACGCGGCCTGTGCCTCGCTGCGGTCGGCCGAGCCGGCGTTCCTGCTCGCCACCGTCGGCGTGCGTCGGGTCGACCAGGGCCGGGGGCTGGGTGCCCGGGTGCTGCGGCCGGGCCTGGCCGAGGCCGACCGTGCCGGCCTGCCGGCGGTGCTGGAGACCTCGTCGGAGCCGAACGTGCGGTTCTACCAGCGGCTCGGTTTCGCCGTGACCGGGCAGGTCGAGGTGCCTGACGGCGGTCCCCGTGTGTGGGCGATGCGCCGGCCGGCCGGGCGGGCCGACACCGGGACGCGGGTGTAAGGGGCGCTCGCCCGGGTAGCCGCCGGGAATGGAGCTGGTCGAGGAGTCGCCGTACCGTTTCCGGATCGATCGGCACGACCCGATGCGGGTGCCGGGAGTGGTGTTCGCGTCCCGGTCGTTGCTGCCCGACGCCGGGGCGGACAAGTCGCTGGAGCAGGTCGCGAACGTCGCCACGCTGCCCGGCATCGTCGACGCCTCGTACGCCATGCCGGACGTGCACTGGGGCTACGGGTTCCCGATCGGCGGGGTGGCCGCCACCGACGTCGCGCACGGCGGCGTGGTCTCGCCCGGCGGGGTGGGCTTCGACATCTCCTGCGGGGTCCGGCTGCTCGCCGCCGACCTGGACCGCGACGGGCTGCGGCCCCGGCTCGACGCGCTGATGGACGGGCTGGGTGAGGCCACCCCGCGCGGGATGGGCAAGGGTGCGGTGTGGCACCTGTCCTCGCGTCAGGAACTCGACGCGGTGCTGCGCGGCGGCTCCCGGTACGCGGTCGAGCGCGGCTTCGGCGTCGAGCGGGACCTGCACCGCTGCGAGGACTACGGCGCCGTCGGCGACGCCAATCCGGCCGAGGTCAGCGAGCGGGCGATCGAGCGCGGCGCGCGCCAGGTCGGCAGCCTCGGCTCCGGCAACCACTTCCTCGAGGTGCAGGCCGTCGAGGAGGTGTACGACGACACCGCCGCCACCGCCTTCGGGCTGCGCCGCGGCCAGGTCTGCGTGATGATCCACTGCGGGTCGCGGGGGCTGGGCCACCAGATCTGCACCGACTACGTCCGCGCGATGGAGAAGGTGATGGCCCGGCACAACATCCACGTGCCGGACCGGCAGCTCGCCTGCGCCCCGGTCTCCTCCCACGAGGGCCGCGCCTACCTGGGCGCGATGGCCGCCGCCGCCAACTACGCCCGCGCGAACCGGCAACTGCTGGCCGATGCCGCCCGGAAGGTCTTCGCCCGGGTGACCGGCAGCCGGCTGGACCTGGTCTACGACATCTCGCACAACCTCGCCAAGATCGAGGACCACGACGTCGACGGCGAGCGGCGCGCGCTCTGCGTGCACCGTAAGGGCGCCACGCGCGCGCTGCCCCCGGGGCACGCCGACCTGCCCGACGACCTGCGCGACGTCGGCCAGCCGGTGCTGATCCCCGGCTCGATGGGCACCGGCTCGTTCGTGCTCACCGGCGTGCCGGGGGCGCCGGCGTTCGCCTCCACCTGCCACGGGGCCGGGCGGGTGCAGAGCCGCAAGCAGGCCGTGAAGGCCGAGCGCGGCCAGGACCCGCGCGGCCAGTTGGAGGCGCAGGACATCGCGGTGCGCGGCGCGTCCCGGCGTGGCCTGGCCGAGGAGATGCCGTCGGCGTACAAGGACGTCTCGGCGGTGGTGGCGGCGGCCGAGGGTGCCGGGCTGTGCCGGAAGGTGGCCCGGCTGGTGCCGCTCGGCGTGGTGAAGGGCTGAGCCGGCGGCTCACACGTCGAGGGTCACCGCGCAGGACCAGCCCCCGCCGTCGCGGCCGAAGCGCAGCTCGTGCAGGGAGACGGCCTTCGGCACCGCGCCGACCAGCTCGACGGCGTCGGTGCCCGCCGTGCGCCAGCGCACCGTCAGGCCGCCGGCGCCGTCGTCGGCCACCTCGGTGTGCAGCGGCAGCTCGCCCTCCGTCTCCATCCGGAAGATCACCTCGTCGAGTACGGCCACCAGCAGGTCCTCGTCGTCGCCGGCCGGCGCACGGAACTCCCGCTCGCCGCCCGGTGCCGCCCCGGCGGGGTCGACGAACGTCCCGACCTGCGCGGCGACCGCCTCGGCCACGCACTCCTCCCGGGTCGGCGCCCACGCCTCGATGCGGACGTCGGCGGTGTGCGGCACGCAGCGGTGCCCGCGCTCGGGTCGTCGCTCCATGCTTCGATCATCCGTCACCGGGCCGCCGCGCGCGGGCCGGTCGACGCAGGCCGGGGCGGGCTCGACGCAGGCCGGGGCGGGCTCGACGCAGGCCGGGGCGGGCTCGGCGCAGGCCGGGGCGGGCTCGGCGCAGGCCGGGGCGGGCTCGGCGCAGGCCGGGGCGGGCTCAGTGCAGGCCGAGGCGGGCGATGGGCTCGACGAGTTCGCGTTCCTCGTAGGCGAGGTGGGACAGCAGCGTGTCGCTGAGCAGGTCGACGGCCGCGCGGAGTTCGGCCATCCCGTCGGAGACGGAGACGAACGCGACGAGGGCGCGGTCGACCCGCTCCAGGACGTCGTGGATGGCGTGGTGCTCCTGCTCCAGCCGGT
Organism: Micromonospora sp. NPDC002717; assembly: GCF_040295705.1. Classification (NCBI taxonomy): domain Bacteria; kingdom Bacillati; phylum Actinomycetota; class Actinomycetes; order Micromonosporales; family Micromonosporaceae; genus Micromonospora; species Micromonospora sp. NPDC002717. The sequence continues at coordinate 161,112 of NZ_JBEOVW010000012.1, forward strand.
CGATGACCGGTGCGAGGCGGGGGTCGCCGGCGCGCAGGTGCGGGAAGATCCCCCGGTCCTCCAGGGTGTGGTGGGTGGTGACCACCCGGCAGTACGACTCGCAGTAGGTGCCCAGCGTCCACTTGTTCTGCCGGATCGTCATGGTGTTGATGTGCGAGCGGGCCGTGCCCGCGTCGAGCAGCCCGGCGCCCACCTGCTCGACGAGGTCGTACAGGCGGGCGAGTTCCGCCCGCAGCCCGTCGTGCACGTCGACGAGGTGCTGGGCGCTGGCCTGGTCGTGCGGGGTGTAGGTGCGGGTGGGGTCCGGCGCGGGGCCGGTCGGCCGGGTGGTCTCGTCCCAGACCCGGATCGCGCTGCGGCGGACGCCGTCGTCGGGCGTCGGGACGACCGCGAAGGCTCCCGTCCCGGCGGGCGGGCGTTCGACCGGCGGCTCCGTCGGGGCGGTCACCGGCACCGGTTCCGGCGTGTCGGGCGCGGTGGCGGCGGTGCGCTCGGCGGCCACGAGGTCGCGTACGGCGGGGGCGACCTCGGCGGCGAAGCGCCGCAGGTCCTCGGGGTCGTCGCTGCCGAGGATGAAGGTGCTGATCCCGTCGCCGAGCGCGAGGTCGGCGAGTTCCTCCGCCCACTGCTCGGGCGGGCCCTGCAACAGGCCGCGGCCGACCGGGGTGAAGCGGCCGGTCACGTTGAGCAGCCGGCGGACGTCGCCGGGGGACCGGCCCGCCTCCCGGGCCGCCTCGTCGATGGCGGCGTTGCCCCGGGCGAGGTCGCCGGGCTGGAGGTAACCCAGCGACGGCAGCCACCCGTCGGCCCGGCGCCCGGTCAGGGCCAGCATGCGCGGCTTGTACGCGCCGAGCCAGATGCCCACGTCGTGGGCGGGTGCGGGGCCGCGCTTCGCCCCGACCACCCGGTGGAACTCGCCGTCGACCCGGACGCCGCCGCGCGCGTCGACGTCCCAGACCTGACGGATGACCTCGATCGCCTCCTCCAGGGCCCGCACGCCCTGCCCGGCGGAGAGCCGACGCCCGCCCATGGCCTCGATGGCCTCCCAGAACGCGCCGGCGCCCAGGCCCAGCTCGATCCGGCCGCCGGTGAGCAGGTCGAGGCTCGCCACGCTGCGGGCCAGGACGGCCGGCGGGCGCAGCGGCAGGTTCGTCACGTTCGCGGCCAGCCGGACGGTGCGGGTCCGGGCCGCCACGAAGCTCATCAGCGTCCACGTGTCCAGGAACGCCGGCTGGTACGGGTGGTCCTGGAAGGTGACCAGGTCGAACCCGACCTGCTCGGCCAGCACGGCGAGGCCCACCACCCGGCCTGGGTCGGCGTTGGCGGGTGTCAGGAACGACCCGAAGGTCAACGGGTGCCCGTAGTCGCCCATGTCCGCCTCGTCCCCCTGTCCCGCGGCTGCGCCGAGCCGCACGGCAGATGGTATGCCGGGCGCGGACGTCGCCCGCCCCCGACCGACGATCCCGAGGGCGGGGCGGGGCGGGGCGGGGCGGGGGCCGGGCAGGGGCCCCGGTGGCCCGGCGGAGGGCTGCCCCGCGGCGGGGCGTTGACGCCGGTGGATAGGCCTCCTAGGGTCCTTAACGGACCGGACCGTTATGTGCCCTCCCCGAGCCGTGTGCTCGTCGCGCGACGGGTCGGTCCCGGATTCCGGGGAGGCAGTCAGATCGCCCGGGTGCCTTCGCTGCAATTCCGGATCCGACCGTTACGGCTCGACCGCCGGTGCCTCCGGCGGTCGCGGGAAGAGGAGCAGGCGCTTATGACGAACCGCCGCACGTTGATCCGCTACGCCGCCGCCCTCGCGGTGGCCCCGGCCGTCCCCGCCGCCTGGCCCGCGCCGCCCGCGTCGGCCGAGCCGGCCGCCGGGGTGACCGTCGACCCCTTCGGCATCCCGCTGCGCGACGTCCTGCTCATCGGCGGGGCCGTCGCACCCGGCCCGGACGGCAGGCCGGTGCTCTGGTCCGCCGTCTCCGGCGAGCCGGCCCGGCTCGCCGCCATCGACCCGGCGACCGGCCGGACGGTCTCCGACCAGGAACTCACCGGCGCACCCGGCTCGTACGCGGTGGCGGCCGCGCCCGACGGCACCGTCTACGTCGGCGCGTACAGCACCGGCGACCTGTACCGCCGCCGGCCCGGCCCGGACAGTCCCGTCGAGAACCTCGGCCGGCCACTGCCGTCGGAGACGTACATCTGGCGGATCGCCGTGGACGACGCGGGCGTCGTGTACGGCGGCACCTTCCCCGGCGCCCGGGTCTTCGCCCACGACCCCGCCACCGGAGCGACCCGGGACTACGGCCAGGTCCTCCCCGGCGCGCAGTACGTCCGCAGCCTCGCCGTCACCGCCGACAAGGTCTACGCCGGCACCCAGCCGGACGCCCACCTCTTCGAGATCGACAAGGTCAGCGGCGAGATCCGGGAGCTGCCCCTGCCCGACGGGCTCGGCGCTGGCACCGGCCAGACGGTGTACGACCTGAACGCCCACGACGGGCGGGTGTACGCCCGGTTCGGCTCCGCCATCAACGGCCGGCTCGGCGTGTACGACATCGCCCAGGGGCGGTGGACCGACCTGATCGACGACGTCGCCGGGCTGGACGTCTCCGCGCCCGGCCCCGGCGGCCTGGTCTACCTCACCCGCGCCGGCCGGCTCACCGGCTACCACCCGGGCACCGGGACGTTCACCGACACCCCGCTGGTCTTCCCGGGTCGGGTGGTCAACAACCGGGGCATCGGCTGGGTCACCCTCGCCGACCGGGACTGGCCGGGCCGCACGCTGGTCGGGCTGCTCTGGCGGGGCGACATGTTCCGCTGGAACCCGGTCACCGGCCGCGCCGACGTGGTGCAGACGGACGTGCCCGGCGAGCCCATCCCGATCGCCGCGCTGCACGTCGGCGCCTCCGGCGCGGTCTGGGTCGGCGGCTACCTCAACGGCGGCCTCGCCCGCGTCGACCCGGACACCGGGGTGTCGACGTTCCAGCGTTTCGCCCAGGTGGAGAGCGTGCTGGAGAGCGGCGGCCAGGTGTGGCTGGGGGCGTACCCGGACTCGCGGCTCTACCGGTACGACCCGACGAAGCCGTGGAGCAGCCCCGAGTACTCGCCCGGCCTGCCCGGCAGCGCCGACAACCCGGTGAAGCTGCTCGACCTGAAGGCCGCCGACCAGGTGCGGGCGCGGGCGCTGACCGACGCCGGGGACAGCGTCGCCTACGGCACGATGCCCAACACCACCCTCGGCGGGGCGCTGGCCGTCGTGGAGAAGGCCACCGGAGCGGCGCGCGTGCACCGGCCGGTCGTGACCGACCAGTCGATCGTCAGCCTCACCCACGTCAACGGCCTGATCGTGGGCGGCACCTCGATCTCCGGCGGGTACAGCGTCCCTGCGCCCACCCAGACCGAGGCGCGCCTCTTCGGCTGGGACGTCGCCACCGACAGCGAGGCGTTCCAGTTCGTCCCGGTGCCGGGCGCGACGGCGATCCCCGCCCTGGCGGTGGACCGGAGCGGCCTGCTGTGGGGGCTGGCCGGCGGTCAGCTCTTCGCCGTCGACCTGGCCACCCGCTCGGTCAGCCAGCGCGTCCAGCTCGCCCCGGGGGTCGCCGACAGCCGCGCCAAGCTCGGCTACGACGCACCCCGCCACCTGCTGTACGCGCTGGTCCGCGGGCGGCTGCTGGTCCAGGTGGACCTCGCCACCGGCGCGACGCGGCAACTGCTGGACCAGCCGGCGGAGTTCCTCGCCGTGCACCCGGACGGGCGGCTCTTCGTCGGCGCCGGCGAGCACCTGCACCGGATCACCGTGACGGGCTGACCCCCGACGCGGCCGGTGGGCCGGCGACCTCCTCCGATCGCCGGCCCGCCTGCCGTCGTGCCGGTGCCTAGAGCTGGATGCGGACCAGGTTGCGGCCGCGCAGCGCGTAGAGCGCCGAGCCGTCCGGGGCGGCGGTGAGCAGCGCCCCGCCGCCGTACCACTGCGCGTTCAGGCCGGTGACGAACGGGGTGACCGTCATCGTCGCCGGGTCGAGCTGCCACACGTCCCTGCCGTTGGTGCCGTAGACCGTCGCGCCGACCTGCACCAGGGTGCTCTGACCCGAGGCGACGGCGGCGGTCGACACGACCTGGCGGGTGCGCCGGTCGACGGCGAAGAGCACGCCGGTCTCGGTGAGGCCGATGACGCGGTCGCCGGTGGCCACGAGGTCGACGATCTGCTTCGCGCCGGGAACCGGGGTGATCTCCCAGGTCTTCGTCCGGCTGGCGAGGTCGAAGCCGGCGAGCCGGGCCTCGGTGGCGCGCGGGGTGGTGCCGAAGCCGCCGTTGACGCTGCTGCCGAGGAAGGCGGTGCCGTGCTTCACCGCCACCGACCGGATCGACTGGTCGGCGACGACGTCGCGGTGCACGTCCAGGGCCCCGGTGCGGGGGTCGTAGAGGCTGACCGCGCCGCCGTACCGGCCGTAGTCCGGTTCGGTGCCGACGACGAGCAGCCTGTCGGCGGGGGACCAGGTGGCGTCGAGCGGCCGGGTCTGTTCCGCGCCGATCGCGGCGACCCGGCGCGGGTCGCCGTCGGGCGCCATCCGGAACAGGTACGCCAGCGTGTAGACCGACATCCAGATCTCGCCCGCGACGGGCGTCATGGCCTTGGCCTCGCCGGGCAGGAACCGCCGGGTGGAGGTGCCCGCCGCCAGGTCGTGCACCTGCACGCCGGCCTTGCCGGAGACGTACACCCGGGGGCCGTCGGTGGCGATCGCCATGGCCAGTTCCGGCGCCGGCGGCATGCCGGCCTGGGTGAGGTCGACGCCGGTCAGCTCCCCGGTGTTCAGGTCGTAGGTGACCACGGTGTTGGTGACGACGCCGCGCAACTGGTCGCCGGTGACGAAGATCCGGCCGAAGGAGGCGCCGTCGTAGGGCACGGCGAGGGTGCTGAGCTGCCCGGTGTCCCGGTCGTACCTGCGCAGCGTGCCCGAGGGGCGGGTGCCGAGGTAGACGTCGTTGCGTGCCGGGTCGACGGCGATGGCGGTGATGAAGCTGTCCGGCGTCTGCACCACCTCGTACCGCGACGGGTTCGCGGTGTCGATCAGCAGCATGGTGCCGGTGGGGGAGAGGGCCGCGGCGAGGAGGCCGTTCTCCAGGGCGAGGGTGCCGACGAAGGTGCGGTCGGCGAACTCGGGCGGCAGGAGTTCCCGCTTCGCGCCGGTGGCCCGGTCGATCGCGATCAGGTGGGCGTGCGCCCCGACGCCGGCGTAGATGGTCGTCGCGTCGACGGCGATGCTGCGCACGTACTGCTCGCCGGGCACCGCGACGCCGTAGTCGCGGGTGGCGCCGGTGGCGGGGTCGTAGGAGAAGACCCGCCCGCCGGGGTAGGTGCCGCCGTAGACGACGCCGTCGGGCGCGGTGTCCAGGGCCCAGATGTACCGGTCGGGGGAGACGTCGGCGACCTTGGTGACCCCGGTGCCGGTGGTGTCCACCCGGTACAGGTCGCCCGGCTCGTAGGTGCCCACGTACAGGTCGGTGCCGACCGAGGTGGTGGCCCAGGCGCCGCCGCCGGTCGGCAGCTCGTAGCGCTGGTCGACCGTCTGCGCGGCCAGGTCGTAGCCGCCCACCACGACCGGGTTCACGCCGCCGGTCGCGGTGTAGATCGTCCCGTCGATCAGCTCGGAGCCGTTGACCGAGGTGACCTCGGAGGCGGGCCCGAGGTCGGTGACGGTGCCGGGCGGGGACGCCTGGGCGTGGGCGGGCCCCGCCGGGACCGCCAGGGTGGCGGCGGCCAGCAGCAGGGCCGCGGTGAGCGCGGTACGTCGCAACACGACCTCCAGAGTCTCAGGTTTCGGTCCGGGCTCTAACCGTCACAGCCCACCACGCGGATGGTGTCGTGTCGAGCCCTCGGCGCGGACTCCGCGCCGGATGGGCGCAGGCATTCATCGGTGCCTCTAGAGTTCCGGACGCCACCGTAATAGGGTGCCGGGCATCGTCGAACGTGGAGGTCGCGTCGTGTCGCCGTTACGTCGTCCCCTTGTGCCCGCCGTCGTCCTGGCGCTCGCCGCCGCCCTGCTGCCCACCGCCCCCGCCACGGCCGTGCCGGCCGCCCCCGCCCCCGGCGCGGTCACCGACTTCGGGGTCCAGCAGACCGCCCTCACCGTCTTCGAGGGCCACTACGGCACCGGCGCCGCCGGCCGGCCCGTCGTCTACGGGGTCCAGATGGGCTCGCCCGGGGTGCTCAGCGTGGCCGACCCGGTGACCCGGGAACTGCTCGACACCGCCTACCTGCCCGACTCCTCCGGCGCCTGGGGCATCACGCAGGCCGGCGACGGCACCGTCTACGCGGGCAGCTACCCCAACGCCCACCTCTACTCGTACGACCCGGACACCCGGGCCACCGTCGACCTCGGCGCGCCCGTGCCGGGGCAGACCGTTCTCTACGGCCTGCGCCCCGGTGCCGACGGCCGGGTCTACGGCGGCACCTACCCCGGGGCGCACGTCTTCTCGTACGCGCCCGGGGAGGGGTTCCGTGACCACGGCCGGATGCACCCCGGCGAGCAGTACGTGATCGACGTGGCGGTCGACGCCGCGCGGAACGTGCTGTGGGCGGCGGTCGGCACGGGCGGCCACCTGATCCGCCTCGACCTGACCACGGGGGAGAAGCGGGACATCTGGCCGGAGGCGCTGCGCGGCGACCCGAACCACCCGTACGACATCAACCTGGTCGGCGGGAAGCTCTTCGTCAAGCGCAGCAAGCTCCAGGCGCTCGTGCTCGACCCGGACACCGGCGCCGTCCTGGCCGACGGCTTCACCATGGGCTCCCGGGGCACCTCGCCGCTCGCCCCCGACGGCCGGTCGGTCTACTTCACCTCCGGCACCGACCTCTGGCGCTACGACCTGCCGACCGACGCCGCCGGGCCGGTGCGCGACGCCGCGGGCGCGCCGGTGCGCAGCGACGGGGCGGGCATCGGCTTCGGCTTTCTCGACGGCCAGCTCTACGCCGTTATCGGCAACTACGCCGGGCAGGCGCTGCGGTACGACCCGGCGACCGGCGCCAGCGAGCGCTACCGGCTGCCGTTCCCGCCGCAGGCGCTGGACATCAACAACATCACCGCCGGCCCGGACGGCCGGATCTGGACGAACCTCTACATCAACGGCAACCTCGCCGTGCTCGACCCGGCCACCGGCGCCGCGACGAACGTGGGCCGGCTCGGGCAGGCCGACGGCTTCGGCTGGCACGACGGGAAGATGTACCAGGGCGTCTACCCGTACGGCGGGGTACTCGTCTACGACCCCACCCAGCCGTACCGCCTCGGCACCAATCCGCGCGAGCTGTTCCGGCTGCAACCCGAGGGCCAGAACCGCCCGATCGCCTTCGCCTCGGCCGGCAGCCGGGTCTACGTCGGCAGCACGCCCGACTACGGCCTCTGGGGCGGCGCGCTGACCGTGTACGACACCGCGACCGGCGCCCGCACCACCCGCCGGGACATCGTCGCCGACCAGGGCGTGATCAGCCTGGCCGTGGTCGGCGACCGGCTCTGGGCCGGCACGACGGTCAGCGGCGGCGGGGGCACCGTGCCGCGCGCCACGGAGGCGAAACTGTTCACCGCCGACCTGGTGACCGGCGAGAAGACGGCCGAGTACACCCCGGTGCCGGGCGCCGACGCGATCACCTCGGTCGTCGCCGGGCCGGACGGCATGATCTGGGGACTCGCCGACGGCGAGGTGTTCGTGCTCGACCCGGCGACCGGCGCGGTGACCCACCGCGTCGACATGCCCGGCGGCTACTCCGGGGTGGCCGACGAACTGCTCGTCAGCTCCGCCGACGAGCACGTCTACGCCTCGCTCGACGGCTACCTGCTGAAGATCGACCCGCTGTCGAAGGCGGTGCGGGTGATCCGGGACGCGGAGACCTACCGGCTGACCCAGGACGGCCAGGGCAACCTGTGGTTCCGCAACGGGGTCAAGGCGCCCAACCGGGCGGTCCAGTACGGCTCGCACCTGCTGCGGTACGTGCCCGAGGCGGACGCCTGCCCGCGCTCCGACCTGCGCCGTCAGGTGTACGCGGGCGGCGCGACCGCCGTGCCGAACCGGTACGCCGACGGCGGGTGCACGGTCAACGACCTGATCCGCGACGAGGCCGACTGGGGCAGCCACGGCGCGTTCGTCGCGCACGTCGCCTCGGTCACCGACGGGCTCGTGGGATCCGGCGTGCTGGACGACGCCGAACAGGACGCCATCGTGGCGGCCGCCGCCGCCTCCTCCGTCGGCCGCTAGGCGGTCGCGCGGCGTTTCCTGCGGGCGTCGTGGGCGAGGGCCCGGGCGGTGTACGCCGTCCGGGCCCCGCCGTGTGCTCGACCCCGACGCGCCGCCGCGCGCACCGCCGTTGCGGTCGGGGAAGTCCCGGAGCCGCCCCGGAGATCCGCCGTAGCCGCTGGCCGGCACCCCGATAGGAAGGAAGGCTACAGGTACCCAATCTACTGGAGGTGCCGCCGTGCCGACCCGACGACGATCCCTGGGCCGCGTGCTCGTCGGCGTGCTCGCCGTGATGCTCGTGCTCTGCTGCGGCGGGGCGGCCGTGGGCGGCTGGGCCCTGGCGCGCGGCGGCACCGACACGGTCGGGCAGGTCGACTTCGTCCGCCCTCTGGCCGTGCCGCCGCTGGCGACGTCGCGGGTCGACGGCCAGGGGCGGCGGGTGTTCGACCTGCTCGCCCGCGACGGCCGGCGCGACTTCCGCGGCGACGGCCGGCTGACCCGCACCGCCGGGTTCGACGGCGACTTCCTCGGGCCGACCCTGCGCGCCAAGCGCGGCGAGCGGGTGGTGGTGAACGTGGTGAACCGGCTCGCCGAGGAGACCAGCGTGCACTGGCACGGCATGCACCTGCCGGCCCGGATGGACGGCGGCCCGCACCAGCCGATCCGGCCCGGCGCCACCTGGTCGCCGACGTGGACGGTCGACCAGCCGGCCGCCACTCTCTGGTACCACCCGCACCCGCACGGCGCGACCGAGGAACACGTCTACCGCGGGCTCGCCGGCATGTTCATCCTCGACGACGACCGGGAGGCGGCCCTGCCGCTGCCCCGCCGCTACGGCGTGGACGACGTGCCGGTGATCGTGCAGGACCGCAACTTCTCCCGCAGCGGCGAGTTCAAGAAGACCCGAAACGCGATCGCGGGCATCGGGGTGCTCGGCGACACCCTGCTGGTCAACGGCACCGTCGGGCCGTACCTGGACGTGACCACCGAGCGCGTCCGGCTGCGCCTGCTCAACGGCTCCACCGCCCGCACGTACGACTTCGGCCTGGCCGACGACCGGCCGTTCGCGCTGATCGGCAGCGACGGCGGGCTGCTGCCGCGCACCGCCCGGGTGAACCGGGTACAGCTCTCCCCGGGCGAGCGCGCCGAGATCGTGGTGGACGTCCGCCCGGGGGAGCGGGTGACCCTGCGCAGCACTCCGCCCGACCTCGGCGCCGGCGTGCTGGCCGACCGGTTCGCCGGCGGCGCGGACCGCTTCGACGTGCTGCAACTGCGCGCCGCCGGCACCCTCGCGGCGTCGCCGCCGGTGCCCGACACCCTCGTCCCGATCGACCGGCTGGACCCTGCGTCCGCCGGCGAGACCCGGCGGTTCACCCTCACCGGCCGTAGCATCAACGGCCGCTCGATGGAGATGGACCGGATCGACTTCGCCGCCACGAAGGACGCCACCGAGGTCTGGGAGGTGGTCAACCAGGACGGCGCCCCGCACAACTTCCACGTGCACGACGTGCAGTTCCAGGTGCTCTCGGTCGGCGGTCAAGCCCCGCCGCCCGCGCTGGGCGGCTGGAAGGACACCGTCTACCTCGCGCCCCAGCGGCCCGTCCGGCTGATCCTGCGCTTCACCGACCACGGTGACCCGGACGTGCCGTACCTGTTCCACTGCCACCTGCTCTACCACGAGGACGCCGGCATGATGGGCCAGTTCGTGGTGGTGGAACCGGGCCAGCGCGCCGGTACCCCACCCCGGCCCGGCGCCCAGGCCGGGCACGACTGAGTCTGTCGCACCCGCTCGTTACCCTGCCGGCATGATCATGGACGACGCGGACGCCACCACCGTACGGTTCCTCCGGATGATGCGGGCCACCCTGCGCGAGGAGAAGGTCGGCGAGGACACCCTGGGGCGCACGGTCGAGCTGGCGCGCGCCTGGGGCACGAGCGAGGCCGCCGACGCGCAGCTGCGCGCGGCGCTGCGCCGGCTGCACGGCGAGTCCCCGGATTCCGGCGACCCCCGGCAGGTGGCCGACGAGTGCGTCGGCCTCGACCCGGACGGCGTGCCGGACCCGGCTACGGCGGCGCGGGGCCGGGCGATCGGCCGGTTCGCCGCCAACGCCCGGCGGCTGCGCGAGGGCGAGATCGGCCCCGCCGAGTTCGACCGGATCGTGGGGGAGGGCCGGGAGGGCTGACGGTCGCGGGCCGACGGCGTACGGTCGGGCGGGTGCGGATCACCAAGTTCACCCACGCCTGCGTCCGGCTGGAGCACGACGGCGGCGTGCTGGTCATCGACCCGGGCACGTGGAGCGAGCCGCGCGCCCTGGCCGGCGCGGACGCCGTGCTGGTCACCCACGAGCACACCGACCACGTGGACGTGCTCCGGCTGGCCGGCCTCGGGGTGCCGGTCTTCGCGCCCGAGGGCGCGGCGCTGCCCGATCTGGTCCCACTGCCCGTGACCCGGGTGCGCGCCGGGGAGCGGTTCACCGCCGCCGGCCTCACCGTGACCGCGCTCGGCGGCCGGCACGCCGCCATCCACGGCGGTCAGCCCGACTGCGCCAACCTGGGCTACCTGGTCGGCGACGAGGTCTACCACCCGGGAGACTCCCTGTACCCGCCGGACCGGCCCGTGCGGACCCTGCTCGTCCCGGCGCAGGCGTCCTGGCTGAAACTGACCGAGGCGATCGACTTCGCCCTGACCGCCGGGGCGGAGCGGGTGTTCCCGATTCACGACGCCCAGCTCAACGACCGGGGGCTGGCCAGCGTGAACGGCTGGTTCACCGAGACCGTGCCCGGCTACCGCTTCCTGGCGCCGGGGGAGTCCGCCTGAGCGGCCGTCTCCTCGCCTGCGTGCCGTCCTCGACCCGGGAGCGGGCGCCCTGGCCGGTGGTCGGCCGAGCCGCTCCGGTGCCCCCGTGCCGTCCACCGGCCGAGTGCTATACGGTCGCCAGGTGAGGATCGAAGAGCACTGGTGGAACGGCGACACGTCCCAGCGCGGGCGCCGCGACGTGTACATCCGCACGGACGGGCAGCGCTGGGACGTGCAGGTGCAGATCGGCGGCGCCTCCGGCCGGTCCCGGGTGCAGGAATGCCCGGGCCGGGCATCGGCGGTCATCCTCGCCGGCGCCTGGCGGGGCAACCATCCCGCCTGGCGTGAGGTGTCCGCCTGACGGGCGCCGACCCAGCCGGCGCACCGGGGCCGAGGTCGACGTCGGCGAGGGTCGACCCCGTTGTGACGCCACCGGGTCATGGTGGGCGTTGACCCGCCCACCCCCGCCGGTGGCTGGTTACGCTCGGGTCGTCGTCAAGGTCGGGGGAGCAGCATGAGCAGCCAGACGGTCCCCACGGTGATGCCGGCGGCGTTCTTCGGGCACGGCAGCCCGATGAACGCCCTGGAGCTGAACCGGTACACGTCCGCGTGGCGCGCCTTCGGCCGGTCGGTGCCGCGTCCCCGCGCGATCCTGGTGGTGTCGGCCCACTGGTACATCGGCGCCACCGCCGTCACGGCGATGCCCCGACCGAAGACGATCCACGACTTCTACGGCTTCCCGCAGGAGCTGTTCGACGTCCGCTACCCGGCGCCCGGCCTGCCCGAACTGGCCGAGGAGATCAGCGATGTCGTCCACCCCACCTGGGTCGGCGCGGACGTCGACTCCTGGGGCATCGACCACGGCACCTGGTCGGTGCTCACGCACGCCTTTCCCGACGCCGACATCCCCGTCGTCCAGTTGAGCATCAACGCGTTCAAGGATCTGGACTACCACCTGGATCTGGGCGCGAAGTTGGCACCGCTGCGCGAGCGCGGCGTGCTCGTCGTGGCCAGCGGCAACGTCGTGCACAACCTCCGCGGGGTGGATCCGCGCATGGTCGACGAGGGCTTCGACTGGGCGCACCGGTTCGACGAGGCGGCGAGGGAGGTCATGCTCGGCGACCCGACCGAGGCACCCGCGCTCGACGCCCACCACGACTTCGGCCTGGCCGTGCCGACGCCCGACCACTTCATCCCGCTGCTCTACCTGGCCGGCCTGGCCGGGGCCGCCGGCAACGGCTCGGCGGTGCTGGTGGACGGGTACGCGTACGGATCGCTGTCGATGACCGCGTACACCGTCGGGATGTCCTGCCAGGGGTTGGGCCCGGCGGCCGGTGCGCCGCTGCTCCCGGCAGACGTGCCTCCCGACTCCTCGAACATCTGATCACCCGGCCTCAGCACTCGAAGCCGCCGGCCAGCCGGTCGGGTCCATCCTCAGGACTCGGCGCGGGCCAGCAGCAGCCCGAGCGCCACGAACGAGCCGGCGAAGCCACGGCGCAGCCAGCGGGTCACCGCCGGCCGGGCCAGCACCCGGTCGCGCACGGCACCGGCGAGCAGCCCGTACGCGCCGAACACCACGAAGGTGAGCAGCATGAACACCGCCCCCAGCCCCAGCATCCGGGCCACCTGGTCCGGCTCGTCCGGGCGGACGAACTGCGGCAGGAACGCGACGAAGAAGATGGTCAACTTCGGGTTGAGCAGGTTCGACAGCACCGCCACCCCGGACCACCCGGGCGGGCGACGGCGCGGGCTCCGCCGCCGCGATCGTGAACCCGCTGCGGTCCCGCCACGTCGCCCAGGCCAGGTAGAGGAGGTAGGCCACCCCGACGTACGTGAGCACCTGGAACGCCGCGGCGCTGGAGTGCAACAGTGCGGCCAGGCCGGTGACCGCCGCCGCCAGGTGCGGGGCGACGCCCAGGGTGCAACCGGCGGCGGCGAGCAGCCCCGCGCGAGGGCCGCGGGTCAGCCCGGCGGCGAGCGTGTAGAGCGCCCCGGTGCCGGCCGGCGGCCTGGTCGTCGAGGACGACTACGACGCCGAGCACCGCTACGACCGGCCGCCGGTGCCCGCCCTGCGAGCCGTGCTGCCCGACCACGTCTGCTACGCCGGCAGCGTGTCGAAGCTGCTCGCGCCCGCCCTGCGCATCGGCTGGCTGCTGGCCCCGCCGCGCCATCGGGACGCGGTGGTCGACGCCAAGCGCAACGCCGACCTGGGCAACGCGGTGCTGCCGCAACTGGTGCTGGCCGAGCTGATGACCTCGGGTGCGCTGGAGCGGCAGCTGCGGCTGCTGCGCCGACGGTACGCCCGGCGGCGCGACGCGATGGTGGCGGCCGTCGCCCGGCACCTGCCGGGCGCGACGGTGCACGGGGCAGCGGCCGGGCTGCACCTGACGGTCACGCTGCCCGGCGAGGTGGCCGACACGGAGGTGGCGTCGGCCACCCTGGAACGTGGGGTGAAGGTGCAGCCGCTGTCGTGGCACTGCCAGCGCCCCACCCGCCGGGCCTGGTCCTCGGGTACGCGGCCAACACGGCCTCGGCCATCGAGGAGGGCGTCGGGGTGATCGCCGCGGCCCTGCGGGCCGGCCGGAACTGACCGACACCGGAAGCGAGCGGACGCGCCCGGCAGGCGGCCATCCCGCCCGGCGGGACAGCCGCCCGTCAACCGGAGACGACCCGTGTCTGCGGACCTGCGCCGCCGTGGGCCTGATCCGGGTGGTCGCAGGGAGTTTGTCCGGTGCACACACGGGGACACGTCCCTGCCACAGCCATGCGCGAGGAGGAGTAGGCGTGCGGTTCCTCAGCCGGCCTCGACGCCGTTTCCGGCCCACCCGGGTCATGACGCCGCCGTGTCCGCCCGACGAGTGACGGGAGCGCGGCGCGTCCGCTCGGTGACCGAGCAGTCCCGGGTCGCCACGGCGGAACTCTTCCTCGACGTGGTGTTCGTCTTCGCGTTCATCCAGGTGACCACCCTGATGACGGCGGAGGCGGGCGAGCTCGGCGTGCTGCACGGCCTGCTCGTTCTCACCGTCCTGTGGTGGTCCTGGTCGCTGTTCGCCTGGCTCGGCAACCGGGCCCAGGCGACCTACGGCCTGTCTCGGCTGGTGATCCTCTCCGTCACGCCGATCATGTTCGTGCTGACGGTGACGATCAGCGAGGCCTTCACCGACGTTCCCGGCGGCACGGACACGTCGCTGGCGTTCGTCGCCTGCTTCGCCGCCGTGCGGGTGCTCTACCTGGCGCTGCGGCTCTACGCGACCCCCGGACTGCGCCGCGTCGACCTCGCCGCGCTCACCGTGCCGATGGTCGTCGCGGTCACCCTGCTGCTGGCCGCGGCGCTGCTTCCCCGATCGACCCTCAGCACCGACCAGGCAAGGGCCGGGCAGGTCGTCCTCTGGCTGCTGGCGGTCATCGTCGACTACGGGGCCGGACAGATGCTCCGGGTCCCCGAACGCCAGATCTTCTCCGCCCGGCACTGGGCCGAGCGGCACAACCTGATCATGATCGTGGCGCTCGGCGAGGTGCTGGTGTCGGTCGGCATCGCCGGCGGCAGCGTACCGGGCTCACCGGGTCTGCTCACCGCCTCCGCGCTCGCCGTGGTGGTCGCCGGCGCCCTCGAACTGATCTACTTCGACCTGTCCGCCCTCATCGGCGAACGTGCGCTGCGGGACGCGGACCAGGCCCGCCGGGTGGCCCTCGCCAGAGACGGCTACACCTTCCTGCACCTGCCGATGATCGCCGGGATCATCCTGCTCGCGCTCGGGCTGAAGCACGTGCCGTCGCTGGTCGGCGACGCCCACGCCTACCGGCGGGGCGACCCTCTCGACAGTCTGGGTCTCTACGCCATGTACGGCGGGGTGGCGCTGTTCATGCTCTCGCACGCCGCGTTCCAGTGGCGGCTGAGCCGCGCCGTCCGCACCCTCGTGTGGCCGCGGGTCTTCGCGGCGATCCTGCTGGTGGCGCTCATCCCGGTCATCGCCCGACGGTCGGCACTCGCGGCGCTGGCGTGGCTGAGCGTGATCTGCGTCGTCACGGCGGCGATCGAGTTCTTCCTGACCCGCCGCGAGCGGCGGCGGCTCCGCGAGGCGCTGGCGGAGGAGGAATGCCCGAACAGTGAGCCGGCCGCGTGATCGGTGTGGGAGCGTCCGCCGCACCCCTACGGAAGGTCGCTGTCGCCGCCCAGGTTGGCGATCATCCGGCGGAGAACGTTCAGGCCGCGACGTACTCGACGGCGTCGATGCCGCCGTGCATCCGCTCGTGGACCTCGCGGCGAGCGGAAGGGGCCACCGCGACCGTCATTCGTCGCAGCCGACGCCGTCGCCGTCCCGGTCCAGGTCGTAAATGTCGCTGCCGACCACCCACACCGGTCCCTCGACGTACGCGGGCCCGTTTCCGCTACCGCCGGCGCAGTCGACGTCGCTGGCGACGGGCACACAGGCGCCTGTGTAGTTGGGGTCGCACCGTTGCGTCTTCTTCGTGCCCACGGCGACGACCTGCGTGATCGGCGCCCTGGTGACAGCGGACCGCACCAGCTTCCGGTCGGTCTGGACGCCGTCGGTCACGGTCACCTCGTAGGTGAGGGTCCTGATTCCCGCGACACCGCGGGTCCGCACCTTCCGGGTGCCCTCCGGGATGCTGGAGTCCTTGACCGTCCTGGTCTGGTAAGGAATTTTCTGGGTCTGCGTGACGGTGCGGATTTCGACGAGCGGCGACGTCTCCACCGTGGGCGTCGGCTCCGCCGGTGCCGCCTCCGTCGGCGTCGGCCCTGCCGGGGCGGCGATGTCTGCCGCCCCTGCCGTGGATGCGTCCGCACCCGATGTCTTCGGCTGCTCCTGGGGGGAAACGGCCCCCGGCCGCTCCGTGCCCGGAGGCGGATCGGTCGTCGCTCCGATCGCGACGCCTCCGCAGCAGCACAGCACCAGGAGGCCGGTGGCCGCGAGCGCGATCTGCGCCCTGCCGGGCAACCTGCGCCACCACGACCGTCGGTCCTGCTGCGCGAACTGAGCCGTCGGGCGAGGAGGGACCCAGGCGTACGCGGCGGTCGGCGGCTCGAAGGGCGGGGGTGGCGGCACCCGGCCCTGCCAGGGGTCCTGCGGAGGCTGATATGTCACGCCCCACAGTGTGCTTGCGTCATCAACAATTGCCGCCGGCCAAGCGGCCACTGTCCGTATCGGCGCCGGACGGATCGTCGCGACGGAAGGTTGTCGATCGGTGGCCAACCGTGCACGTGTCCGTCAGGTGACCGGAGGAGGGCCGACACGGCTGGTTCGACGTGGTCGGGCGTGGGTACCGGCGCCCGACGTCGTGCGTCATCCTGACGGCATGGCCGACGCGAACGTCCCGGAACCGCTCACGCTCCACGTGTACTGCCGGCTCACGGTCGCCGTGACCGACCCGCGAGTGCTCACCGACCACGCAGTGGCCGAGCTGCGGGCGGCAGACATCGACTGGTCGGCGGAGGAGGACGACCTCGACGCGGCCGCGGCGGAGCTGCGGGCCGACGTCGCGGTGTCGCTGGCGTCGGTGGTGGACATCGGCCGGCTGGTCGACGGGCTGCCGGGCGTGGCGGCCAGGGGCGGACTGTGCTGGGCCGAGGCCGGAGCACCCCGGGAACCGCACTGGCCCGGTTTCCCGAGCTCGCAATGACGGCGGCGACGGCATCCGGCTGTACGACAACCCCGGCGGTGAGCCGATCCGCCTTCACGGGTCGGCGGCCGACCGAGTTCGGTGGCGGTGCCGTCGTGTCGGGTGGGGTGGGAGGTGCGGGTGCGAGCTGTGGGCGGCCGACACCCCCGGCGCCGCCCGAGGTGTCGACGCCGCTCATGTCCGATGTGGTCGGTGTCACGTTAGCGTCTGCGCACGCCGACACCACCGCCACCGCTCCCGGACAGGAGAGCGCCATGACCACACCGCTCAAGGCCGCCACCGCCCTCGTCACCGCGCTGCTGCTCGTCCTCACCGCGGCGGCTCCCGCCCAGGCCGCCACCCCGTACACCAAGACACCCGTCTCCGGGTCGCTGCGCGCCTACAACGTCTCCGGCGTGTACGTCGCCGGCGTCTCCTCCGGTGGCTACATGGCCACCCAGCTCCACGTCGCCTACTCGTCGCGGATCCGGGGCGCGGCGGTCTTCGCCGCCGGGCCGTACTACTGCGCGCAGAACAACGTCGTCCAGGCGCTCAACGGCTGCGGCGACAACCTGTACCCGACGAACGTGACCGCCCTGCAGACCTACACCCGGACGTGGGCCACCTACGGCTGGGTCGACCCGGTCGGCAACCTCTCCGGCGATCCCGTGTACGTCTTCCACGGCAACAACGACGGCGTCGTCAAGAAGTCCGTCACCGATGACCTGGTCCGCTACTACCAGCACTTCGGCGCCGGCGTGCAGTACGACAGCGGCTCGTCGGCCGGCCACGCCTGGGTCACCCCGTACGGGACGCTGGGTTGCACCGCCACCGCCTCGCCCTTCCTGAACGACTGCGGCACCGACCCGCAGAACGCCCTGCTGCGCAAGCTGCTCGGCAGCGTGCAGGCGCCGAACACGGGCCCGCTCGGCGGAACGCTCATCCGGTTCAGCCAGAACACCCACGCGGTCAACGGTTGGGCCAACGGCCTGAGCATGGACGCCAACGGGTTCGCCTACGTCCCGGCGTCCTGCGCCGCCGGGCAGTCGTGCCGGCTGCTGGTCGCCCTGCACGGCTGCCTCCAGGGCTACGGCGCGGTCGGCACCGCCTTCGTCGACCGGGCGAACCTTAACCAGTACGCCGACACCAACAACCTGATCGTGCTCTACCCGCAGGCGCGGGCCACCGCCGGCACCAACCCGAACGGGTGCTGGGACTGGTGGGGCTACCTCGGCGCGACCAACTACCCGATCAAGGGCGGCGCCCAGGTGGAGACCATCATGAACATGGTCCGCCGGCTGGACGGCTGAGCTGCCCCTCACTCGTCTGAGCGGGGGCCCCGCACCAGGCCCCCGCTCAGGCCGGCTCGTCGGCGGGCGCGTTGCTGCCCACCAGGCGCGCGTCCGCCGCGGCCTGACCGTCGGCGTCCCGCGCCTCCTCGCACACCGTGGCGGCGTCCAGCCAGTGCCGCCGCGCCTCGGCGGCGTCGCCGAGGGCCGCCGCCGCGTCGCCCAGGTGCAGCAGCGTCCGCCCCAGCCCCGCCGTCGGCCGCCCGTCGCGTAGCCGCCGGCTCTCCGCCAGCAGCTCGTACGCCTGCCGTGCCTGGCCGGGAGCGGAGGCCAGCAGCGCCGCTCCCGCGTTGAGCAGCGCGGCGGCCCGGTTGGTCGGGTCCGCCACGGACTCGTACTCCCGCAGCGCCGCCCGCCACGACTGCGCCGCGTCGAGGTGCTCGCCGAGCCCGGCGTGCACGAGCACCAGGTTGGTCAGCGCCGCCGCGTAACCCCGGGCGTCGCCGAGCGCGCGGAAGGCGTTCGCCGCCCGCACCAGGTGGTGGTGCGCGGTCTCCAGCTCGCCCCGCGCCAGCCGGGCGGCACCCATCCCGAGGTCGGTGAGCGCGTGCCCGGCCCGGTCCGCGCCGGAGCGGTGCCGCCGGGACAGCTCCAGGTGCTCCACGGCGTCGTCGAGCTGCCCCAGGTCCAGCAGCACCAGGCCGAGGTTCATCCGCGCCTGCGCGGTGCCGCGCCGGCCCCGCTCCGCCACCGCCAGGCTGAGCGCCGTCGCCGCCCCCTGCGGGTCGCCTCGCCGGCGGCGCAGCACCCCCAGCTCGTTGTGCGCCCAGCCGGCGATCTCCGGCCGGTCGTCGGCGGTGGGCGTGGCCAGCACCGTGCGGCACACCTCCTCCCACTCGCCGAGCCGCTCCGCGTGGGCGAGCCATCCGCACAGCGCCACCGCCAGCCGGAACCACCAGCGGCGCACCCGCCGCGGCAGCGTCTCCGCCGCGCCTGCCGGCACCTTCACCACCGCCAGCAGCAGCTCCTGGTGCAGGTCGAACCAGCCGTACGGGTCGTCGTCCAGGGCCAGCGTCGGCTCCCGGTCCGGCGGCGAGCCGGCCACCGCGAGGCTCGTGGCGTGCCGCTCGGCGCAGCGGGCCAGGTGCCGGGTGAGCCGGGCCTGCGCGGCCACCCGCCGCCGCGCCGGCTCCGCGTCGCGCAGGTGCATCCGGGCGTACGGGCCCAGCAGCGGGCGCACCTCGTAGCGGTCGCCGGGCGCGCCGGTCACGAACCCGCCGGTGGCCAGCTCGTGCAGCAGCGCGGCCACCCGGTCCGGGCGGCGGCCGGCGAGCGCCGCGATCGTCGGCCGGTCCAGCGGCACCGGGCTGAGCGACATCAGCCGCCACAACCTCCGCGCCTCGCCGCCCAGCGCGTGGTACGCGGTGTCCCGCCCGGTCACCAGCAGGGTCGCCGGGGACGCGGCGACGTGCTGGTGCGGGGGCGTGTCGACGGCGCGGCGCAGCGCGTCGAGCACGTCGGCGTGCCGCCAGCCGTGCTGCGCCGTACGCCGACCCAGCTCCGCCACCGTGCGGGGCTGCCGGCCGCACAGCTCGACGAGGACGCGTACGGCCGGGTCGGTGCGCGGATCCGGGCGGTGCGGCCGGGCGACGGGCGCGGCGGCGCCCGCGGCGGCGAAGAGCTCGACCGCGTCGTCGGCGTCCGGCTCGGCGAGACCGTGCGCCACCACCCCCTCCAGGGCGTCGAGCGCGGGCGTGCCGACCAGCAGCAGTCGGCAGGCCCGCGCGGTCGGCGGCAGCAGCGGCCGGACCTGGCCGGGGTCGTCCACGTTGTCCAGCACGACCAGGATCTGTCGGCCGTCGAGCTGCCCGCTCAGCTCGTCGGCGGCGTCGGCGAGGTCGTCGGCGTGGCCCGACGCCGGCGGCCGGGTGCCCAGGATCCGGGCCAGCGCGGTGAGCACCTGCCGCGGGCCGTGCGGCCGGCCGCCCCGCCGCAGGTCCAGGTAGTACTGGCCGTCGGGGAAGTCCTCCCGGCACAGGTTGGCGGCCTGGATCGCGCAGGACGAGGTGCCGACGGCCCGCCGGCCGACCACCGCCACCGCGTGCTCCTTCGCCAGCAGGTCGATGATCGCGTCGACGTGCCCGGCCCGCCCGGTGAACCCCGCCGGCCAGGGCAGGGTGGGCGCGCCGACGGCGGGCGGGGTGTCGGGGTCGTCCTGCGTCGCGGCCTGCTGACGCTGGCGCCGCCACTCCACGATCACGGCGGCGGCGAGGCCGAGCACGATCACCCCGGCGCTCGCGGAACCGAGCTGGGCGACCGACAGCTCGGAGAGCAGGTTGCCCGTGACGTTGCCGAGCACCGCGCTGACCGTCCCGCCGACCACGCCGCCGATCGCCAGCAGCAGGCTCAGCCGGCGCGCCCGGCGGGAGCGGCCGGCAGGCCCCTGCCCGCTCACCGGACGCCCCCGGCGACCAGGCCGGCGACGAGCTGGCGGCGGGCCAACACCACCAGCAGCACCGGCAGGATCGAGGCGATCACCGAGCCGGCGGCGAGCGCGCCGCTGTTGGCGACGAAGCCGCGGGTCTGGCCGGCGAGGAACAGCCCCAGCGGCACCGCGCCCGGGCCGCTGAACAGCAGGCCCACCACCAGGTCGTTCCACACCTGCACGAACTCCAGCACGGCGACGGCGACGACGGCCGGGCGGTTGTGCCGGGCGAGCAGCCGCAGCGTGCCCCACCAGTGCCGCCCGCCCACCCGGGCCGCCCGAACCTGCTCGGCGGGCAGGTCGGCGAAGGCGTTGCGCAGCACCAGCACGGCGAACGGCACGCCCAGCGCGACGTGCACCAGCGCCAGGCCGCGCGCCGTGCCCGAGGACAGCGCCACCCCGAGCACCTCGTTGACGGGCCCCGCGATCACCTGCACCGGCACGATGCTGGCGGCCATCAGCAGCAGGCCCGTGCCCTGGGCGGCCGGCCCCGTCAGCCAGGCGAGGGGGTACGCGGCGAGCAGCGCGACGCCCAGCACCGCGGCGGTCACCACCGTCGCCAGCACCAGCGTGAAGCCCAGCGTGCGCCACAGCTCGACGCCGGTGAGCAGTTCCCGGTAGGAGGCGAGGCTCGGCGGTCTCGACCACCAGCCCTCACCCGCGGCGTCCACCGTTCCGTGCAGCGAGGTGGCGAGCAGCACCCCGAGCGGCACCAGCCAGGCGACCGCCGCGCCCGCGACCAGCAGCCGGATCGACCGGCGTGGTGCCGGCGCCGCCGGGTCGGGCCCGACGGGCGCCGGATCCCGGGGCGGAGGCCAGGCCTGCCGCACGAACAGCGCCGCGACCAGCACCCCGGCGGCCACCGCCACCAGCCAGACGACGCCGAGCGCGGCGCCCTCGCCGGTGGTGGCGCCGTTGGAGGTCTGCCAGACCCGCAGCGCCAGCACCGACGCCTCGTCGCGCACCGAGCCGGGCGCCAGCACCAGGATCAGGTCGAACGTGCGGGTGGTGCCGAGCGCCACCAGGGTGAAGACGACCGCGACCGTACGCAGCAGCAGCGGTCGCCACTGGGCGTCCCAGAGCACGTCGCGGCGGTTGCCGCCGTACGCGCGGACCGCGTCGGCGAGGCTCGGCGGCACCGCGTCGAGGGCGGCCCGGAACACCAGCACGGCCAGCCCGACCCAGGCCCACACGAACGCCGACATCAGCGCCACCGTGACCAGGCCGGGGCCGAGCAGGTGCGGCGCGTCCGCCGCCGACCGGCCGGTCAGCCTCGCGGCGACCAGGGTGGCCAGCCCGCGCTCCGGATCCGGGTCGTACATGAGCCGGAACGTGACGCCGGTGACCACCAGCGGCAGCGCGGTCGGCACCACCAGGATCAGCCGGACCAGTCCGCCCTCCTGCGAACGGCGGGAGGCGGCGGCGAGCAGGTAGCCCAGGACGGTCACCACGGCCGGCACGACCAGCGCCCAGAGCACCGTGCGACCCACCACCGCGCCGGTGCCGGGCGCGGCCAGCGCCGTGCGGTAGTGCTCCGCGCCGACCCACCGGCCGTCGGTGGTGACGCTGGCGTGCAGCGTACGCAGCACCGGCCACGCCACCAGCCCGCCGAGCAGCAGCAGGGCGGGCAGCAGCAGCGTCGAGGTGGCCCCCGCCGCGGGGTAGGCCCGCCCGCGCCGGGGCGGCCCGACGTCGTCGAGGACCGCCGGCTCGCCCAGCACCCGGCTCATCGGCCCCTCCCCGCGGAGCGGGCCGCCGTGGCCAGTTGACCGGTCGCCCGCCGGACCGCCTCGCCGACGGCGACCCCATCGGTGACGTCGGCGAAGAAGTCCTGCATGATCCGCCAGATGCCCACCCCGTCGGAGCCGGTGAACGGGCCGGGCAGCCGGTCGGAGAGGTCGAAGCGCACCACCTCGGCCGTGCGCAGCTCGGCGGCGAGGCGGCGGCGCACGGCGTCGCGGTAGTCCGCCAGCGGCACGGACACGTTGGGGGAGAGGTAGCCGCCGGCGCGCAGCCACGGCTCGAACGCCGTCCCGCCGCTGAGCCAGCGCACCAGCTCCGCGCCGCGGGCCGAGCCGGCGAAGGCCACCGCCGCGTCGCCGCCGACGATCAGCGGTTTGTCGGCCAGCCGGGCGCCGGGGAACCGGAACGTCTCCGGCCGCTCCGGGCCCTGGCGGAACCGGCTGGCGACGTCGTCGACGAAGTCGGCCTCGAAGAGCATCGTGGCCCGCCGGTGGTACACCACCTGGATCACCGACTCCTCGTACTGGGTGAGCAGGGCGCGGCGCCCGCCACCGGGGAACGCGCCGTCGACGCGCCACAGCTCGGCGAGCCGGTCCAGCGCGACCTGCACCGGCCGGGCCCGCCAGTCGGCCTCACCGTGGGCCAGCGCCTCGTAGAAGCCGGGCGGAGCCACGTCGGCCAGGACGTTCTCGAACCAGTCGGTGAGCACCCAGCCGTCGGCCGCGCCGACGGCCAGCGGGGCGGGGCCGTCGCCGGCCCGGGCGCGCGCGCCGAGCCGCCGGGTGAGCGTGACGAGCTGGTCCCACGTGCGCGGCGGCTCGGGGAGCATCGACGGGAAGTACCAGAACAGCGACTTGTGGGCCGCCTTCACCCAGACGCCGTAGCGCCGCCCGTCGGCGGAGAGCAGGTCGGCCATGCCGGGCGGGAGGGCGTAGCTGGCGGCCGGGGTGAGCTCGCGCAGCCAGCCGCGCCGGGCGTACTCCACGACCAGCCCCGACCTGGGCAGGATCGCCACGTCGGGGCTGGTGCCGGCGAGCTGGCGGGCGCGCAGGAACGCGTCGATGTCGTTGCCGGCGCTGATCACCTGCACACCGGCGTCGTAGCCGGCCACCACCTCGCGGAACCGGGCCAGCTCCCCGCCGCTCCACACCACCGCGACCTGGACCGACGGCTCCGCCCGGGAGCAGCCGGCGACGGCGGTCGCGCCCGCCGCCGCGGCGGCCCGCAGCAGGGCCCGGCGGCGCAGCCGCCCCGGTGCGGTCACGCGACCACCTCGGCGGCGACCGGCACGTCGGCCAGCGAGTCCGGATCGCGGGTGCACACCAGCACGGCCGCCCCGGCGGTGTCCGGCGGCGACAGCCGCCCGACCAGGTCGGTGAGCCGCCCGCCGCCGGCCGGCCCGGTCGGCAGGTCGATCACCAGCACCTCGGGCAGGCAGGCCACCGCCCGGGCCAGCGCGACCCGGAACCGTTGCGCCTCCGACAGCAGGTGCGGTCGCAGCTCCAGGGTCGGTGCCAGCTCCAGCCGGTCGACCACCGTCGCCGTCCAGTCGTCGGCGACCTCCCGCACCCGCTCCCGCCGGCGCTGGCCGTAGGCGATGTTGCGGCGCACGGTCAGGTGGGGCAGCAGCGCGCCGCCGGCCGGGACGTAGGCGATCCGGCGGCGCGGCGGTGGCATCCCGGTGACGTCCCGACCGCCGACCAGGACCTGACCGGCGACCGGCGCGGCCAGCCCGGCCACCACCCGGGCGACGGCGGTGCCGACCGGCGGGTCGGCCACCAGCGCGGCCGAGGCGCCCGCGGCGACGTGGAGGGTCACCGGCGCGGCGTCGGGCACGGCGACGAGTTCGCGCAGACGTAACGTGGCCATCACCTCCGGTGACCCGGGCAGTCACCCCCAGGGTGGCACAAACCGGCGACCCGCGGTGCCCCGCACCCTCCCCTGTGGAGTCACGACGGGCTCATGCCACCACCTCCGGCGGCACCGGCTCCAGCGCGTCGAAGCGCAGCCCCAGGGACGGCGGGGTGAGCAGCGGCTGCCGGCGCCGCTGGGTCCACAGCACCGGCCTGCCGTCGGTGGCCCGGGCCAGCACCGCCCGCCGCTCCACCCGTACGCCGTCGGCCGGCACCGCCGCCGGTTCGAGCTGGTGGGTGGGGTGCGTCCCGCCGGCGGCCGGGTCGACCAGCAGGTCACTCTCCGCCTCGGGCAGCAGCACCGCCGTGGGCCCGGACAGGTCCACCCCGCGCCCCTGCACGTACCGGCGCCGGCCGGCGACCTCCTCCACCACGTACGGGTGCCAGTGCCGGGGCACCCTCGTCATCGGCCGGTACGCGAACCCGGGCCGGCCGGAGGCGTCCAGGTGGGCCGGGGGCTCGGCCGGGGCCTCCTCGTCGCCGAGCACCCCGCGCCCGCGCAGCCGCTGCTCCACCGCCCAGACCAGGTTGGCGTCCTCGTCGGTGCCGATCACCACCTCGTCGAGCACCGGACCGGCCAGCGGTGTGGCCGCCGTGGCCCAGACCACCAGGGAACGGCTGTCCAGCCCGTCGGTGGCGAAGAGGCTCCAGCCGGCGGGCGGCGTCACCGGCCAGTCCTCGCCGAACGAGTCGTGCACCACCACCTCGTCCAGGGTGACCACGTGCCCGGCCAGACCGGGCACCGCGAAGGCGAACCAGTCGTCGGAGTGGTTGACGATCAGGTCGATCAGCAGCAGCGTCGCCAGGTGGGAGCGGTCCGGCGGGTAGCCGCCGACGTCCACCGCGGCGTCCTCGATCTGCCACCATCGGGGCAGCGGCGCGCCCGGGTAGCGGACCCGCCGGGGCACGGTGGTCGCCGCGTCGACCGGCACGGGCGGGTCGGGCAGCGGGCGGTCGGCGTCCACCGCGTACCAGTCGAGGTCGCCGCCGTCGTGCCGGCGCAGCGCCAGGGTCACCCCGTCGGCGGTGAAGTCGGCGTCGTAGGCCAGCTCCGCCGGATCCCACAGGTCCACCGGCTCCGGCTCCGGCGGGCGCAGCCCGGCGAACCACGCCTCGGGCAGGCCCAGTTCGCCGCGCCGCCGCCACAGCTCGCGGCCGTCCACGCCGGTGCCGTCCAGCACGTCGTACGGCACGGGCAGCGCCGCGAGCAGCAGGGTCGGGTCGGCCGGCAGGGGCGTCCCGGCCGTCCCGGCCGCCGCCGCGACCGCCCGGCCGGCCGCGATCCGCCGGCCGGGGGTCCACCAGTCACCCGGCTCGGACTCGACGATCGCCTCGGCGGGGGTGGTGCGCGGGTCCAGGTGTGGCTGCCCGCCCAGCGGGTCGACGGGAGTGAGCCGGGCCCGGTAGCTGACCCGCACCGGGGAGGACGCGTCCTCGCCCTGGTGCTCGCCGAGCTGCCACTGCCGGCCGAGCAGCCAGGCCGGGTCGGCGACCTCGGCGGCGAAGCCGCGGGTCAGGTCCGACCCGGCCTGGTCCGCCTCCAACCGTCGTACCGTGTCGAAGACCAGCGCCATCGCCGGTTCACCTCCGGGTCGCATCGAGCGGGACCCCCGTGGGTCCGTCGGCGGGCAGCAGCCCGGCCGGCAGCAGCCCGCGCAGGCCGGGGGTGAGGTCGGCCGGCCGGGCGACCCGGGCCCGGGCCAGCTCGCGGACGTCGGCGAGGAGTTCCACCAGGGTTTCGGGGTCGAGTGGCCGCGACAGGTCCGGCGGCACGGCGAGCAGGATCGCCTGCGGCGCCCGGGCGGCCGGGGCGTCGAAGCCGAAGGTCGCCGCCGTGGCCTGCGTCGCCTCCGGGACCACCTCGGTGAACCGGTCGAGCACGGCCACCGCGACCGGCGCCCCCGGCGGCGTGGCGGTGAGGTCCAGCGTCGGGTCGGCGTACGCGACGACCAGCCGTCGCCCGTCGGGGCCGCCGCTCTGCCACGGGTCGCCGGGCTTGTTGCTCCAGCCGGTCAGGGCCGGCCCGGCGGCGGCGGGCGTGCCGTCGGCGAGCTGGTGCGCCTCCAGCCTGGCCAGCGGCTCCCGGACGGCGGCGACCACCGGCAACCAGTCCGCGTCGAGCGTCCCGTCGCCGGTCATCGCGGGCAGCGCCGAGCGGGGCAGCCGGGCGGTCACCGCGAGCTGGCCGGTCGGGCTGACCAGCGCGGCGAGCTGCCCGACCAGGTCGTCGCGCGTCAGCTCCGCCGCCGGGGAGGCTGACCCCGGGCCGGTCGGCGCGGTGTCGGCGGCGGCGTCGAGCCGCGCGTCGAGCAGCTCCCGCACCCGGACGGCCTGCGCCACCAGCCGCCGCTGCGCGGCCTCCGCGCCCGACGCCGCCTCCGTCGGCGCCGGGTCGGGGGCGAGGCCCCAGGCGCGGGCGGCGGTGACCAGGCGGGTCAGCACCGCCGGGTCGGCGCCGCCGATGCCCCCGTCGCCCGTGGTCAGCGCCAGCTCGGTGGCGAGCCGGGCGGCCAGGGCCGCCGCCGTGTCCCGGACCCGGGCGTAGCGGGCCAGCATGTCGGCGTGCGCGGCGGCGGGCGGGTCGGCGGGGTCCGCCCGCTCGGCCGTCGCGTCCGGGTCGGCCGGGTGGCGCCCGATCAGGGCGACCAGCCGCGCCGCGGCCTCGTAGCGGGCGACGCCGTCGCCGCCGGTCAGCGTGGCCGTCGCCGGCTCCGCGCCGAGCGCGGCGGCACCGGCGGCGACGGCGAGGCGCTCCAGGTCGGTACGCGCCAGGGCCAGCGCGTCCGCCGGTCCGAGCCCCAACCCGTCGAGGGTGACGGTGGCGACGAGCCCACCGGCGGCGACCTCGAACGTCCAGTCGGGGCCGACCTGGGTGGCCAGGAACGCGGCGGTCGCCGGGTCGGCCAGGGCCGCCGGGGCGAGGGTGGCCCGGTCGGTCGGGTCGGCCGGCAGTGCCGCGTCGGCGACGTGCGGAAGGACGACGACCACGCCGGTGCCCACCGCCCGCCCCTCCCGGGGGGTGCGCAGCAGCCCCAGCCGCGGCGGGCGGGTCAACCCGGCGGCGGCGTCGAGCGCCGCCCCGGCCACCTCGGCCCGGCCCTCGGTGACGTGGTGCACGGCCTCGGCGACCAGCAGGTCCCCGTAGGCGTCCATGGCGACGCGCAGCCGGTCCAGGTCGGCCAGGCGGGCCGGGTCCAACCCGAGGTCGCCCGGCGGGGCGGCCAGCACGGCCAGCCCGTCGCAGACCCGCCGCCCGGCGTGCTCGGTGCGGACGGGGAAGTCCCGGCGCAGCCGCTCCACGTCGGCCGGCGTGCCCACCACCCGCTCCACCTCGCGGCCGAGCGCCTCGGCCAGGTGCGCGCCGACCCGGACGTGTTCGGCGATCCGGTCGGCGTCGCGGACCGACCGGGACGTGAGGTCCAGGTCCCAGCGGGGCGACGGGTCGCTGACCGCCCTGTCCCTCAGCACCGTGGCGGCGAGACCCTGCCCGGCCGACGGCGCGTGGATCAGACCGGCGGCCGTGGGCCCCGGGGCGCCCGGCCGGGGCCGGTCCACCCAGCCGTACGCCCCGAGCCGGGGCTTGGCCGCCTGCTGTTCCACCAGGTCGTGCAGCCGCCGGGTGGGCGGCCCCAGCAACCACGGGTCGACCCGGTACGCGGCGGTGTCCACGGTGGCGCGCAGCAGCCGTTCCAACCGGGGCGGCTCGATCTCGCCGAGTGCGAGCAGCCCGTCGACCACCCGCTCGTAGGCGCGGGCCTGCGGGGTGGGCCCGTGCAGCGCGGCGACGGGGGTGTTGGCGATCCAGCCCTGGAGCCGGCCGGCGGTGGCGGCGTCCCGGGCCACCGGCTCCGGGCCGGGCGGGGCCTCGCCGGCCAGCGCCCGCCCCACGTCGCCGATCGCCACCTGCAACGACCGGACGGCGAGCCGCAGCAGCAGGCTGTCCAGCGGGTACTCCCTGAGCAGCTCCTTCTCCAGGATCGCGCGGTTCGCGTACGCCCACGGCTGCTCCTCCGCGACCTCCACCAGCCGCTTCAGCACGTCGGCGACGCCGGTACCGGCGGGCAGGCCGTCCGGCGTCACGAGCGGGACCTCCAGCCGGCGGGGCGCGCCCGTGGCCCCGTAGCGGCGCTGCGGCGCCAGGCCCAGCCGCTCGGCGTCGGGATGCCGGCGCCGCCAGGCGGTGTCCAGGTCGGACCAGGACGCACCGTAGCCGAGCAGGAGCAGCACCAGCCACCACAGCTCCAGCGGCCAGGCCCTGCGGTGCCGGAACAGCGGCGAGGTCGGCACCTGACCGATCAGGTCGAGCAGTTCCTCGGTGGACGCCCCGACCACTGTGCCCCGCTGCTCGGCGGCGGCGGCGTACTCGGCGCGCAGGTGGGACAGCGGCTCGACCAGGCCCGCCTCGACCGGCGGGTCCTTCGGCTCGGGCACCCACCGGCGCAGCACCGTGGCCGGCAGCAGCCCGTAGGGCTGGGGGCCGACGCGCAGCGTCGGGAACGGCCCCTCGGGCAGCAACGCGCCGGGCGCCCACTCGGCGGCGGCGCCGGTCGGCAGCGCCCACACGTCCGCCCCGGCGAAACCCCACAGCGCCGGCCAGAGCCCGGCCACCGCCGCGCCCGCCCAGCGCCGGTGCGGCTCCGACGTGCCGGGCAGGGCGCCGAGCAGCCCCGGGTCGCCGGTGAGCGTGGCGGAGACCAGCCGGTCGGTGTCGGTGGGCGCACCGGTGAGCACCCCCCACCAGGCCGCCGCGTCCCCGGTGACGGGCGCGGCGGGCGCCCCGTCCACCGTGTTCGTCGCCGAGCCGGGGGCCAGCAGGGACAGCCGTCCCTCGTCGCGGTGGCTGCCGAACAGCGCGCCCGGGTCGCCGTCGCCGAGACCGGTGACGTAGAGCGCGTCGATGTCGGACGGGTCGCCGTCCAGCGGCACCTTCCCGGCCAGGCCCGCCTCGACGGCCTCGTCCCAGTTCTCCCACCACCGCCGCTCCGCCGGTGCGTCCGGGTCGGGGAAGTCGACCGCGAGCCGGCCCCGGTCGACGGTGAGGGTCAACACCTGCGCCGGCGGGCCGCCGCCGCGGGCCAGCCACACGTGCAGCGTGTCCGGGAACTCCTCGATCCGGGGGAAGGCGGGCTCGGTGCGCAGTTCGCCCGCGCCGACCGGCCGCAGCGCGGTGGTGCCGTCGGGGGCGGTGACGGCCAGCGTCCGGACCAGCCAGACCGCCCGTGCCCCGCCGACGTGGACGGTCAGCTCGCGCCAGGCCACCTCGCCGCCCCCGGCGTCGAGATAACGCCGCACCGCGTCGACCTCGCCCGGCGACACCCGCGGGTCGTGCCGGGCGAACCAGGGCTCGTCCGGCACCACCAGCAGGCGCAGCAGGCCGGGGGAGAACCGGGTCTCGATCCGCACCGGCAGCAGCACGCCGACGACTGGTTCCGCCATCACGGTCCTTCCGGGTCGAGGTGGTCGCCGCGGATGAGCACGCGCACCGGGCGGGCGAAGCTGGTCCGCGCCCAGGTCTCCGGCACCGGGGAGGTCGAGGCGTCGTTGGCGAAGCGGTAGCCGGCCGGGGGTTCCTCGAAGACCAGCCAGTGCCGCAGCACGTCCGCCGGGTCGAACCCCTGGAAGCCGAAGAAGGTCACGTCGGTGCCGATCCGCCCCTGGAAGCTGGGCAGCACCCGGACCGCCCCGGCCGGCGGGTCCTGCCCGAAGTCGACCGTGCCGGAGTGCTCGGCGGTGACCAGGTAGACCACGGTGGCCGGATAGCGGAGGAACAGCCGCCCCTTGATCACCACGACCAGGTCCCGGCCCGAGGCGCCGGCCGGGCGGTGCGCCGGGGTGCCCGGGCCGCTGTCGTCCGGCCAGTTCCCGATGCCGGTGATGTCGTCGACGCGGGCGCCGGTGCCGGTGTCGGCCCGGCTCCAGAACACCCGCAGCGGGGTGCAGCCGGTCGCCACCGGGATGTTGCGCCACCGCAGCTCGCCGAGGAGCTGGGTGTTCAGCCCGGTCAGCAGGGCGTCGACGAAGCGGGGGTTGGTCTCCACGGCGATCACCGAGTTCTCCGGCAGCGCGCCCACCCCGGGCAGCAGCCACTCGTCGAAGGCGTCGCGCAGGTCGGCCCAGACCGGTCGGTCCAGCCCGACGCAGACCTCCGGCGGGGCGAGCGGCTGTGCCGGGTCCAGACCGTCGATGGTGGACAGCACCCGTACCCGGGCGGCGGCGCCGGGGCCGGTCGGGTCGAACGCGGCGGCCACCCCGGCGGCCAGCGCGTCCAGGTCGACCGGGCGGCACGGCGGCTCCACCGGCTCCGGCTCGGCCAGCCCGTCCAGCAGCGCCGGCAGGTCGTCCTCGCCGGCCGGCTTCGGCCAGCGTTCCAGCAGCTCCTGCAGGGCGGCGGCGAGCCGCTCCAGCTCCCGCTCGGCGCGGTCGTCGACGGTCGCGGCGGCGGCCAGCAGGGCGAGGGCCTCGGCCCACGGCGCCGGTGACCCGGCGTGCGCCGCCCGGGCGAGCCGCTCCGCCACCGCGTGCGCCAGGTCGCGCAGCTTCGGGTGGGCGGCCTCGGCCAACTCCTTCGCCCGCCCGGCGGCGGCGTGCAGGTCCACCTCCCCGGTCTCCGCCGCCCGACGTCGACGTTCCTCCAGGTCGTCGAGGTCGATGCCGAGGTCCTCCAGCGGGAGTCCGTCGGCGCTCGGGCGCGGCGGGCGGGGGCACCGGTTGGCGGCCTTGAGCACCTCGCCCGCCGGCACCGCGCCGGCGGCGGTCAGCGCGGTGCGCGCCGGCCCGGCGCGCAGGATCCGCCGGGCCGCACCGGAGAACAGCCCCGCCGGCAGCGGCCGGTCCGCGGCGGTGGCGAGCGCGGCCACCGTCCCGTCCGGGGTGACCACGCGGCCCAGCGCCGGCCCGAGCAGCCAGAGCCGCTCGTACGCGTCGGCGGGCGTCCGCCGCCGCCACAGCCCGCCCGCGGCGTGCAGGCCGAGCACCAGGTCCCGGATCCGCTGTCGTGCCTCGGCGAGCGCGCCCTGGTGGGCGCGGGCCTCGGCGGCCAGTTCCTCCTGGAGGCGGATGCCCAGCTCCAACCCGAGCCCGGCCACCCCCCGGTCCCGGGGGTCGGTGTTCAGGCTGCCGCCCCAGGTGGTCTCCTCCGGGGCGCCGGCCCGCCACGCCTCGCCGTAGCGGGGCAGCCCGACGATCGGCCGGCCCCGGTCGTCCCGCGCCGGGGTGCGCAGCGCGTCCAGGTCGTCGTGGACCTCGCCGGGCAGCGCCGCGTCGGTGCCGCCGAGCGGGGCGAGCGCGCCGCGTACCGCCAGGTCGCCGGCGGTGGGCACCCGAGGGTAGTCCAGCGGCGCCCGGCCGGTCTCCGGCTCGGCGGCGCCGGGGCGCAGCGCGGCGGCCAGGTCCTCGAAGCTCCCCGCCGGGGTGGCGGTGCGGAACCGCCAGGTGTCGTAGCAGGGCACGGTGGCCGGGCCGGTGCCCGTCCACCGCGGCTGCCCCGCCGGGTCGTACGCCGGCACCAGCGCCGCGACGTAGTCGGTGCCCGGGGCGAGGGACCGCCCGGAGAGCAGCCGGGCGATCCGCCTCCCGGCGCTGTCCACCTGCAGGTGCGCCCACCGGTACGCCGTCGCGCCGGTGCCCAGCGGGTGCAGCGCCTGCACGGCCGGGCTGAGCGTCACCTGGTCCCCGGCGAGGGTCAGCTCGTCGCCGTCCAGCCCGACGACCAGCACCAGCCAGGGGTGCTGCGCGCCGGTGCCGGCGGCCGGGCGGGGCGCCGGGGTGTACCGCCACGGCAGGGTCGCGTCGGCGAACTCCACGTGCGGGCAGCGGTCCGACTCGTGGTCGACGGCGCCGGGCGTCGGGTAGCGGCGGGTTATCGCCCCGGGGGCGAGGCGGACCACGTCGGCCGGGCCGGCGAGCAGGAACCGTACCGTGCCGGTGGCGGCCGTGGTGGTCGCGCCGGCGGCGTCGGTGCCGGTGAGGGTGACGGCCGTCTCGACCCGGGGCCGCCCGTCCTGCACGCCGGTGGCCAGCGCGGCGATCCGCTCCCGCGACCATCCGTGGAAGGTGAGCTGTTCGTCGGCCATCCTCGCCGCCCCTCTAGAAGCTCATCGCCGGCACGGGGTCGGTCGCCGCGACGGCGGCCCCGACGCCGCCCACGGTGGCCAGCTGGTGCGCCTGCGCCTGGGACAGCCCGGCGGTCACCGCGCCCCCGGCGCCGTGCACGGCCCAGGTCTCGTCCCGCACGCCCACCGCCGGGGTGACCGGGTCGCGTTCGGGCCGTCCGGTGCGGCCGGCCGCCGCGGCGAGCAGCCACCGGGGCAGCGCGGTGGCGGTGACCAGCACCGGCGGCGCGGGCAGCCGGATCTGCTTGACGGTGACGGTGAGCAGCGTGGACGGTCCGGCGTCGACGCCCTCGCCGCCCAGGCGGACGCCGGCGGTGAGCCGTTCGAAGGCGCGCCGGTTCAGCGCGTCGGCGTCGGTGAGGTCGGCGAAGCCACCCGGCGCGAACCAGTCGACCTCGGTGCCGGTGACCTGCGGGCCGGTGGCGGTGACCGTCTCCGGCCGGGTCAGCGGCGCGCCCTCGAAGCGTTGCAGCAGCAGGTCCAGCGGGGCGCGTTCCTGGGTCCAGACGGCCTGGCCCAGCGGCGAGACCACGGGCAGCGCGGCGGTGCGGGCCGGCTCGACGACCACGGCGGCATCGGTCGCGCCGGTGCTGCGCAGATTGGCCGGGTCGGCGAGTTCCCCGGCGAGCTCGGCCACGGCCGAGGCGACCGGCGTGACGGCCGGCGGCGTGGACGAGCCGAGGGTGATGGTCTCCTCGAAGGTGATCTCGAAGAACAGGATCTCCAGGGTGACCCTGCCGTGGAAGACCACCGGGCCGGGGCCGGAGATGCTGCCCGTGAGGTCCAACCCGGCCAGGGTGCGGCTGCGCCAGCGCACCCGCACCGAGGCGTGGATGGCGAACTCGAAGTGGAACGGCTGGAACCGGATCAGCGCGTCGAAGCCGAGGAAACCCCGGATGTTGAACGGCCCCAGGTTGACGACGACCTCGACGGCCGCGCCGAACTGCAGCGTGTTCGTGGTGACCGCGAAGTAGCCCTCGAAGCGGAAGTAGAGCAGGTCGTCGGGCTCGCCGCGGGTCATGGCGATCCGGGTCAGGCTGGCGGGGAAGACCAGGGGTGCCGGGTTGTACGCCGGGTGGAAGCCGCCGACGGTCAGCACCACGTACGGCTCGGCGCCGTAGCTGAGCCGGAACGCCGCGCCGCCGGTCAGTTCGAGGATCTCCAGCAGGTGGCTGTCGATCAGGACCGCGTCGAAGGCGACCAGTTGCTGCGCGAAGTCGACCACGCCCAGGATGTCCAGCCGGATCTGCAGGTAGGGCCGGCCGCCGGACGGGTTCTCGATCCCCGCGCGCGCCGAGCCGAGGATCACGATCTTGCGCGGGCCGGGCAGCTCGATGAACACGCCGATGTCGAAGCGGACCAGCTCCGCCCAGGACAGTTGCAGCGTCGGCCCGACCACGATCACGCCGGGCGTGGGCGGGAAGACCGCGGCCAGGTCGGCCAGGAGCACCGGGGCGTTGCGGACCGGGTCCTCCGGGGCCAGGATCCGCCCGACGGTGCCGGAGGCCATCCGGGCACGCAACGCGTCCACGTCGGTCTGCCGGTTCAGCGCGAGCAGCCCGCCGACGGAGGAGAGTGCGAAGCCGAAGCCGAGCTGGATCGGCGGGAAGCTGGCCCGCAGCAGGATCAGCAGCGCGTAGCCGGGCGCGCCGCCGGGCAGCCGGGTGTCGAGCAGGCCGACCGCCTCCACCCCGACCACGCCGAGCTTGAGCGCGAGGACGCCCGAGTAGCGGCCGGCCGGCTCGTCGAAGCCGATGAAGCCGCCGCCGGTGACCGGCCCGGCGTCCACGACCATGCCGAGCCCGGTGGGCGGCAGGAAGCGGAAGGTCAGGTCGACCGGGCCGAGGTTGCCGTCGCGGACGGCCAGGTCGGCGCCGACGCCGATGCCGGCCACGCTCGCCGCGAACGGCCCGAGGTCGATGCCGCCGGTGAGGCGGACCTCCAGGGTGATGCCGGCCGCGCCGGGGCGCAGGGCCAGGTCGAGCCGGTCCAGGCGCAGCGGGCCCAGGCGCACCGCCAGGGGTACGGCGAGCACCAGGCCGGCGCCGCCGCGCAGGGTCAGCCCGTCCACCGGGTCCCAGTGCAGCCCGAGGTCGAAGTCGACCTCCAGGGTGGCCGGCAGCACGCTGGACAGGAAGCCGTCGGCGCCGCCGAAGGCGATCACCAGACGGCCCGCGGCGACCTCGGCGTCGACGATCAGCCGGGCGCTCACCCCGCCCCCGTCGGCGGCGAACGCGGCGCCGACGGCGGCCCGGACGGCGGTGGCCGTGAGCCGGGTGCCGTCGGCCTCGCCGAATAGCACCATCGGCCCAGGACCGGCGGGCAGCCGCTCCACCGACACGGTCAGCTCCCCGGCGACCCCGGGAGCGGGGGCCTGCGGGCGCAGCGTGGCGGGCGGTTCGACGCGCAGGGCGGCGCCGAGGTCGAGGCTGCCCTGGCCACGCAGGCGTACCGCCCAGGCGTCGCCGATCGGCAGGGGGATGTCCAGCCCGCCGAAGTCGAACACGTCGAGGGTCAGCTCCAGCGGGGTGGGCGTGCCCGGGGGCAGCCCGTCCACGGCGTGCAGCCGGAACAGGAACGCGGCCAGCTCGGGCCGGCCGCCGGGCCCGGCGAGCACCACCGCCGGCACGCCGACGGCGGTCAGCCAGTCGCGCAGCCGGGCGAGCAGCAGCGCGGCGTCCAGGGTGGGCTCGCCCCAGCCGTACACCTGGCGCAGCGCGGCGGCCGGGTCGTCGAGCAGCACCCCGAGGCGGTCCAGCCGGAGCCCGCGCCGCAGGTAGGCGGGCCGGTCCCCGTCGGCGGGCACGGCGACGTTGTCGACCAGCCCGAACAGGGCGAGGGCGCGGCCGAGCGCCGGCCGACGGTCCAACAGGTAGCTGGCGGCGGTCCAGTCGACCAGGCGTCGCGGCAGGTCGGCGAGGATCGCGGCCAACGGCGCGCTGACCGCACCGCCCCCGGCGTACGCGGACTGCACCGCGCCGGCCAGGGCCCGGACGGCGTCGACGGCGTCGACGATCAGCGGCAGCAGGTCGCCCAGGGCGGCGGCGACCGCGGCGCTGTCGTCGTCGGCGATCGCGTCGACCAGCGCGGTGACCGCCGGCGGGAGGGCGGCCAGGGCGGTGCCGGCGGTGCCGGCGGCGGCGACCACCCCGGGCGCGCCCGCGACCGGGCCGGGCAGCGGCAGGCCCAGCTCGGCGAAGAGGTCGACCAGTTGCCCGGCGGCCAGCCGCTCGGTGACCGGGTCGAGCAGCCGGGCCAGTTCGACGGCGAGCTGCTCGGCGGTCCCGGCCATCAGCGCCCACCCCCCGGCCCGGTGCCGCCGCGCCGCCCGCCCGGCGGCCCGCCTACGGACGTGCTCCGCCCCGGCGGTGCGCCGTCTACGGACGTGGTCCGCCCCGGCGGTGGGCTACCGGCGGATGCGGTCCGGCGCGGGATCGGCGCCCGCTCCGGCCCGAGGAGCAGGCGCAGGGCGGCGACGAGCGGTCGGATCAGCCCGACCCGCACGGCCGTGCGCGCCCGGCGGTGCCGCCGCAGCAGCCGGGCCACGGCCGGGCTGAAGCTGTAGTAGACCCGGTCCAGCGCGTCGGCGGCCCGCGCGCCGCGCGGCGTGGCCCGCAGCCGCTCGTCGCGCAGGTGCCGCAGATAGCGCACGTCCGGATGATCGGGGCGGCCCAGCGTGGCCGTGGCGATCAGGCAGGGTCCGCCGCCGCCCCCGCCCCCGCCGGCGGCGGGCAGCGGGGCTGAGGCGGCCACCTTGAGCAGTGCCGTCACCGCCGCGTGGATCTCCCGGTTGATCTTGCGGAAGTGGCCGGGCGGATCGGCGTAGTTGCAGTGGAAGCCCTGCTCCTCGGCGTGCCCCGCCTCGAGACAGTAGGCGAAGATCGGCTGCCGGTTCGGCAGCGCGAACTGTCGGCTGCACGCGTAGTCGTCGCTGCACCCGGAGTTCGGCCCGCCGCCGACCGGAAGATAGAGGAACGCGCTCTGCCCGACCGTGTACTCGGAGTGGGCACGCTGGGTCGTGGAGGCGGGCGCGGCGGGATCGACCCCGGCCGAGCGGAGGATCCCGTCGTGCATCGCCGTGGCGATCATCCGCGCCCGCGAGCGGATCCGGTGCGGCGGGTCGTCGGGGAGGTATTCCTTGTAGTCGGTCCGGCCCGCTGGCAGCGCCGGATCCCCGGCGATCAGCCCGTCCCGGGTCCCGGCGAAGGCGGGCGCCCGCCAGTGCATCGCCGGGTCGTCGCCGTCCTCCTCGAGCCCCCAGGAGTAGAGGATGTTGCGGCCGAACATGTGCACGTCCGCGTAGTAGTGGATCGGCAGGGTGTCCAGCAGGGACTCCAGGTGGCGGGTCTCCACCTCGGAATGCGCCGACGGGCCGCGGTAGGTGTCGTCGGCCGGCGACGTGGAGGCCGGGTCGGAACCGTACCGGGCGCGGTAGAGCGCCACGTCGTAGTAGTCCTCGAAACGCCAGATGATGTCGAAGTTGCGGTTCAGGTCGACGCCGATCTCACCGCCCGCCTGCGGGCTGCGGTTCTTGCGCCAGCCCGGCTCGCTGAGGTGGGTCAGGTCGTGCTCCCGCCCGTCGGGGTTGAGCAGCGGCAGGATGTAGAGGTCGAGCTTCGTGACGATGTCGTTGACGTCGGCCGCCGGGATCCGCCAGGCGCGGTAGCGGACCGGGGCGCCGACCAGCGGGGTGACGGTCATCGCCGGAAAGACGACGTCGGTGCCCGACGTGTACGACACCAGCAGGTTGCGGGCGAGGGTGACCAGCGCGTCGGGCGGCGCCCACTCGCGGGCGTGCACCCCGCCGACGACCAGCGCCGCCGGCCGGTTCGGGCCGCTGCCGTTGGCGATCCTGACGTAGCTGTGCGTCCGGCCGCCGGCCGTCTCCGTCGGGAAGACCGTCCGGGTGCACAGCGCGGGGAAGCTCGCGGCGAGGTCGGCGAGGGCGTCCTCGATCTCCTGCGCCCGCAGCGGCGCGGTGATGTCCGGATACGGCGGGGGCACCTCAGCGCTCCCCGGTGCTCTCCGGCGGGGCCGACGCCTCCGGTGGTGGGGCGAGGTGCTGCGCGACCTCGGCATGGAAGGCGTCGAACTGGCCGGACGACATCATCACCCGCACCTGGGCGCCGCGCGCCTCCAACTCGGGGATCAGCTCCTCCGGCGCGTACGCCGAGATGCGGTAGCGGTCCGCGCCCAGTGACGCGGCGCTCGGGTCGATCAGGTCGAGCCCGGCCATGCCGCGCAGCCCGCGCAGCACCTCGGCCGTGCCCTCGATCTGGATGAGCCCCACGATCGCCTCCCGGGCCTGCTGACGCGGCGGTCGAAGCCGTCCCCTGCCCACTCAACGACTCCACCGACCGGCAGGCAATACGCCGAGTGGTCGAAGGATCGCCGCAGGGTGTCGGATTGCCGTCGCGGCGGGGCCTGTCGGGCTCCTCGCCGCGCCGTTGTCGGGCCGCCGGACGCGGTCGGAAGGTCAGGAGGGCGACGACGACACCTCGGGAACGGGGCGCGGGGCGTAGAGGGCGGCGAGGTCGGCGGCGGTGGCGGCGAGCCGCTCGCGCAGCGCGGCCGGGGCCAGCACCTCGACCTCCGCGCCGAGCCGCAGCAGGTCGCCGTGCGCGTGGGTGAGCGACTCGATCGGGATGACGGCCGTCACCCAGCCGGCCTCGTCGGGTGGCCCGGCGGTGGCGTCGACGGCCGCCACCACCAGCTCGCTGGCGATCTCCCGGAGCCGCTCCCGGCCCCGTGCGGAGAGCCGGACCGTGGCGTCGTCGCGGTGCAGGTGGGCCCGGAACCGCACCACGTGCGCCCGCCACCAGGCGGGCAGGTCGAACCCGGCCGGCCGGGCGAACCCCTCGTCCAGGGTGGTCAGCGACACGACCTGGTTGACGCGGTAGGTGGCCGGCTCGTCCCGGCCGCGTCGGGCGGCGACCGCGTACCACCGGCCGCCCTTGAGGACCAGCCCGTAGGGCTCCAGCACCCGGTCGACCTCCCCGGCCCAGCTCCGATAGCGCACCGCGATCCGCCGCTGCCGCCAGACCGCCTCGGCCACCTCCGGCAGGTGCGGCGAGGCGTCGCCGTCGGCGTACCAGTTGGGGGTGTCCAGGTGGAACCGTTCCTGGATCCGCGCGGCCCGGTCAGCCAGCTCGGGCGGGAGCGCGGCGTGCAGCTTGAGCTGGAGCGCGGCCACCGCCGCCCCGTAACCCAGCTCCGCGGCGGGCCCGGGCAGGCCGGCGAGGAAGAGTCGCTCCGCCTCCTGCGCGGTCAGCCCGGTCAGCCGCGTACGCCAGCCCTCGACGAGCTGGTAGCCGCCGGCGTGCCCCGCCTCGCCGTAGAGCGGGATGCCAGCCGCGTGCAGCGACTCGACGTCCCGGTAGACGGTGCGGGTGGACACCTCCAGCCGCTCGGCGAGCTGCGCCGCGGTCATCCGCCCGTGGGCCTGGAGCAGCATCATCAGGGAGAGGAGTCGACTGGCCCGCACTCCGCTGACACTAGCTGTCAGTGAAGTGTCCGTACCGTCCCGGCATGGCATTTCGCGACAAGGAACTGCGGGCGCCGGGACCTCTCACGGTCGCCGGCCGTCAACTCAAGCGCTACCACGTCGACCAGCCGGAGCGGCGGATCGAGCCGGAGGTGGAACGGGCCGCGTACGCGGTGCTGCCCCGCCTGCTGCCGGCCCGCGACGGCGACGACACCCCGTCGGCGGGCTGGGTGGTGCTGCACCGGGGCGCCGACACGGGGGCGTACCTGCTGGCGTACAGCTGGGTCTGGGACAACGTGGTCGAGGTGCGCATCGCGGCGGCCGGCCAGCCCGCCCTGAACTGCCCGGACGACGACCCCACCCGCTTCGTCGACCTGGACCGCCCGTGGGCGGGCTGCGTCTGGGAGCTGGGCGTGCTGGAACACGAGCGGGCCGCCTGGGCCCGGCACGTGCTGGCGCCGGAGCGCCCGGACCTCGCCGGCTGGCTCGCCGACACCCGCGCCGAGGGGCCGGTGGGCCGCTGATGGGCGACTTCGACTTCTTCGTCGGCACGTGGGACGTGGCCAACCGGCGCCTGCGCGAGCGGCACGTCGGCAGCGACGACTGGGACGAGTTTCCCGGCGTCTCCGTGGCCCGCGGCTTCTTCGGCGGCGCCGGCAGCTTCGACGAGATCACCTTTCCCACCCGGGGCTTCTCCGGCGCCACCGTGCGGCTCCTCGACCCGGCGGCCGGCACCTGGTCGATCTACTGGATGAACAGCCGGCGCGGGGTGCTGGAGCTGCCGCCGGTGGTGGGCCGGTTCACCGACGGCGTCGGCACGTTCCTCGGCGACGACGTCGACGAGGGCCGGCCGATCCGGTGCCGGTTCGTCTGGTCGGGCGTCACCGCGACCTCCTGCCGCTGGGAGCAGGCGTTCTCCATCGACGGCGGGCGCACCTGGGAGACCAACTGGACGATGGACTTCACCCGGAGGCCGGGCGGCTGACCGGGCCCGGCGGGCTCAACCGGCGGCGACGCCGAGCCGGTGGGGCATGTCCCAGCCCTCGGCGAGCCGGGACGGGTGCACGTTGTGCCCGCCGCCGAAGAACTCGCAGAACTTCATGATCAGCGGGTCCCAGCGCAGCGGGTCCACGTGGCTCGTCCCGGGGATGACCAGTTCCTCCTCGACGTACGCGCGCAGCACCTCGACCTGGAAGGCGGTGGCCCGCACGTCGGCTCCGGCGAAGGGGTGAGCCGCGATCACCCGGCACTCCAGCTGGACCGGGCACTCCGCGACCCGGGGTGCCCGGACCAGCTCCGAGGGTTGCGCGGTCAGCCCGGCCAGGGCGAACTTGTCCGGCTCGTACCGGTAGCCCTGGCGCAGCTTGTACGCCGGCACGTCCGGCCGGCCCGTGGTGAGCGCGATCCGGTCGACCGCGTCGACCATCGCCGAGGACGGCAGGTTGAGCACGCACTCGCGTTCGCGCAGCAGGTTGGCGGTGGTCCGGCCGCTGTCGCCGAGCCCGAGCATGGCCTGCTGCCCCAGCCACCACGCCGACGACATCGGCGCGAGATTCGCCGTGCCGTCCGGGTTGCGCGAGCTGACCAGGACCACCGGAGTTCCGAAGTAGAGCACCTTCAGGCCGGGAACCATGTGCACACGTCCACCTTTCGTCGAGGGCGTGACGGGCGCCGCGCCTCCCGCCCCGACTCTGCACGTTCCCGGCCGGCCGTTGCTGGCGGCGATCGGACGTCGCATTCGACCACCTCAGGAACGCCGCCCGGCGGGGTCAGGCCGGCGGGGGAGCGGTGCTGCGGTAGATCGCGGCCAGCCAGACGTCGAGCAGCACGTCGACCACGTCCCGCTCGGCCACCGCCGGCCCGTCGCCGGCGAACGTGGCGTACCAGACGCGCTCGTTCATCGAGTTGAGCGCGATGGCCAGGTCGCGGGCCGGCACGCCGTCGGGGGCCGCGCCGCGGCGGCGCTCGGCCTCGATCGCGGTCTCGATCGCCTGCACCCAGCGTTCCAGCACGCTCGCCCACAGCCGCCGCACCTCGGCGTTGGTGCCGCGCACCTGGGCGCAGGCCAGCACCACCGCCCGGTGGGCGCCGAACGTCTCGTGGAACCGGTCGATCAGCTCCCGCCAGCGCGCCCGCGGATCCTCGGCCAGCCGCTCCAGCACGTCACCGGCTGCGGCGTCGGCCTCCTCGGTGACCCGGTCCAGCAGCGTCAGCAGCACCGCGTCCTTCGAGGGGAAGTAGAAGTAGAAGGTGGGCCGGGAAATGCCCGCGCCCCGCGCCAGGTCGTCGACGGAGACGTCGGCGACGGCCCGCTGCCGCAGCAGCCGCTCGGCGGTGGCCAGGATGGCCGACTCGCGTTCGTCCCCCGCCGACCGCGCCCCGCGGCGTCCGCGCGCGATGGCGTTCCCGGCGGCCGTACGGGCGGGCGTCATGGCCGACGACTCTACACCGGATCGACACCGTGTCGACGGGACTCGACAGGGTGTTGACTGGCGTCGGCGGCCGTGTCTAGTGTCCGGTGTCACATCCGCGGACGGGGGAGGCGAGACGGCCATCGACCACGTCGACGTGCTCATCGTCGGTGCCGGCCTGTCCGGCGTCGGCGCCGCCTGCCACCTGCGCCGCCACTGTCCGGAGAAGACGTACGCGGTGCTGGAGGCCCGCGACGCGATCGGCGGCACCTGGGACCTGTTCCGCTACCCCGGCGTCCGCTCCGACTCCGACATGTTCACCCTCGGCTACTCGTTCCGGCCGTGGACGGACCCGAAGGCCATCGCCGACGGCGACACCATCCGCGACTACGTCCGCCGGACCGCCCAGGAGTACGGCGTCACCGACCACATCCGCTTCCGGCACCGCGTCGTGCGCGCCGAGTGGGACAGCGGGCGGGCCCGCTGGACGGTGCACGCCCACCGCGACGACACCGCCGAGACGGTCGAGTTGACCTGCTCGTTCCTGTTCACCTGCTCGGGCTACTACCGCTACGACGCCGGCTACGCCCCGCAGTTCCCCGGCACGGAGCGGTACGCGGGGCGGATCGTGCACCCGCAGCACTGGCCCGAGGACCTCGACCACGCCGGCAAGCGGGTGGTGGTGATCGGCAGCGGCGCCACGGCGGTGACCCTGGTGCCCGCGATGGCCGAGCGCGCCGCCCACGTGACCATGCTCCAACGCTCACCCACGTACGTCATGGCGCTGCCCTCGCGCGACGTCGTCGCCGACGCGCTGCGGCGCTGGCTGCCGGCGAAGGCCGCGTATCCGGTGGTGCGCTGGAAGAACGTCCTGCTCGCCACCGCCAACTTCCAGCTCAGCCGGCGCGCCCCCGCCCTGGTGAGGAAGCTGCTGCTGCGCGCCGCCCGGGGCCGGCTGCCGGCCGGCTACGACGTCGACCGGCACTTCTCGCCCCGCTACGACCCCTGGGACCAGCGGCTGTGCGTGGTGCCCGACGGCGACCTGTTCACCGCGGTGAGCAGGGGCCGGGCGTCGGTGGTCACCGACACCGTCGACACCTTCACCGAGCGGGGCGTCCGGCTCTCCTCCGGCGCGGAGTTGGCGGCCGACGTCGTGGTCACCGCAACCGGGCTCAACCTGCTCGCCCTCGGCGGCATGACCCTGGCCGTGGACGGCGCCGAGGTCGACGTTGCCGGCACCGTCGCCTACAAGGGCATGATGCTCTCCGGGGTGCCGAACTTCGCGATGACCATCGGCTACACCAACGCCTCGTGGACGCTCAAGGCCGACCTGGTGGCCACCTACGTCTGCCGGCTGCTGCGGCACCTGGACCGCACCGGCCAGCAGGTCGTCACCCCGCTGCCGCCCCCCGGCGGCGAGTTGCGGCCCATAATCGACCTGACGGCCGGGTACGTGCTGCGCAGTGTCGACGCCCTGCCGAAGCAGGGCGACCGGGCGCCGTGGCGGCTGTACCAGAACTACCCCCGGGACGTGCTGCTGATGCGGCACGGCCGACTCACCGACTCCGGCGTGCGGTTTGCCCCCGCCGGCACACCGGAAAGGAGGA
Organism: Micromonospora sp. NPDC002717; assembly: GCF_040295705.1. NCBI lineage: Bacteria > Bacillati > Actinomycetota > Actinomycetes > Micromonosporales > Micromonosporaceae > Micromonospora > Micromonospora sp. NPDC002717. The sequence goes on from NZ_JBEOVW010000012.1 coordinate 203,782, forward strand.
CCGTCCGTGCGTAGGTTCGTCTTCACGGGCGGCACGGCAGTCGTCACGGGCGCCGCCAGCGGGATCGGCGAGGCCCTCGCCCACGGGCTGGCCCGCCGGGGCAGCCACCTGGTGCTGCTCGACCGCGACGCCGGGCGGCTCGACGCCGTGGTCGCGGCCGTCCGCGCCGCGCACCCCGACCGGCAGGTCACCACCTACCTGGTCGACCTGGCGGACGCCGCCGCGACGGCGCGGGTGGCCGAGGAGGTCCGGCAGCGGCATCCGGCGGTCCGGCTGCTGGTCAACAACGCCGGGGTGGCGCTGGGCGGCCGGTTCGACCAGGTGACCCTCGACGAGTTCAGCTGGGTCGTCGACGTCAACTTCCGGGCCGTGGTGCAGCTGACCCACGCCCTGCTGTCCACGCTGCGGGCGGAGCCCGGCGCGCACCTGGTCAACGTCTCCAGCATCTTCGGGGTCATCGCCCCGGCCGGGCAGGCCGCCTACTCGGCCAGCAAGTTCGCCGTCCGCGGCTTCACCGAGGCGCTGCGCCACGAGCTGGCCGACGACGGGATCGGGGTGACCTCCGTGCACCCGGGCGGCATCCGCACCCGGATCGCGCAGAATGCCCGGGTGGGCAGCGGCGTCTCCGTCGAGGAGTTCGAGACGGGCCGCCGGCAGTTCGAGCGGCTGCTCACCATCGATCCCGCCAAGGCCGCCGAGGTGATCCTGCGCGGGGTGGAACGCCGCCGGGGCCGGGTGCTGATCGGCTGGTCGGCGAAGCTGCCCGACCTGCTGGCCCGGGTGGCGCCGGCGTCGTACCACCGGGTCCTGGCGTTCGGCCTCGACCGGGTGGCGGGCGGTCCCGCACGCCGCGCCACGGCCACGCCGTCCGTCCCGGCGCAACGGCGATCCGAGGCGGCCCCCGTGGCCGACCCGGCCGGGGAGCCGGCGTGACCGCCCCGGTCGCGCGCCGGCCCCGGCACGTCACCGTCGACGGCCGGCGGGTGTGCCACCGCGTCGACGGCGACGGGCCCCCGGTGGTGCTGCTGCACGGCATCGGCCGCACCCTGCGCGACTTCACCGAGCTGCACGAGCTGCTCGCCGACCGGTTCCGGGTGCACAGCGTCGACCTGCCCGGCTACGGTGGCTCGCTGCCGATGGTCCAGCCCTGCACCCTGCCGGCGCTCGCCGGCTTCGTCGGCCGCTACCTCGACGCCGTCGGCGTCGACGGGCCCGCGCACGTGGTCGGCAACTCCCTCGGCGGTGCGATCGCCATGCGCCTCGCGGCGTCCGAGCCGGCCAGGGTGGCCAGCCTGACGCTGGTCAACAGCGCCGGCTTCGGCCGGGAGGTGACCATCGCGCTGCGCCTGCTCGCGTTGCGCCCGCTGGGCCGGCTGCTGCTGCGGCCCAGCCGGTGGGCCGCCCGCCGCGCCGAGCTGTCCCTGTTCCACGACCCGGCCTTCGCCACCGCCGAACGCGTCGCGTACGCCCTGGAGGTCGCCCGCCTGCCGTACGCGGCCCGGGTGATGCTGGAGACCGCCCACCACCTCGGCACGTTCCGGGGCGTGAGCGCGCAGTGGCGGGAGGAGCTGCTGTCGGAGGTGGAGCGGCTGGACATCCCCACCTTCGTCGTCTGGGGCGACCGGGACCTGATCCTTCCGGCGTCGCACCTCGACGCCGCCCGGGCACGGCTGCCCAGAGCCCGCACCCACCTGTTCCGGAACTGCGGGCACATGCCGCAGATCGAGTGCGCCGAGGAGTTCCACCGCCTGCTCGTCGACTTCTGGTCCACGGCGGGAACGGACGCCGCCGCTGCGTCCGGCGACCACGCCCCGCCCGTGGGCGCGGTCCCGCCCGCCGGAGACCGGCCGGCGGTCGCGGAGGCGGGCTGACGGCCCGGCCCGGGGCGGACAGGCCCGCCCGTCCCGGGCGCCTCGACGGCGTCGTGGTGCAGGCCGTCCGCCGCTAGGGCGGGCGTGCTCGGCCACCCGCGGTGTCGGCAGGAATCGGTGCGGCGGTGCTCCGGCTCACAGGTCTGCGAGGGGCCCTTCCTGGCGGCTGAGGGCCAGCAGCAGTTGCCGTGTGCGTCGCAGTTCCTCGGGGTCGGTGCCGCCTTCGTACAGGCCCGCGGTCGCTACCCCGTCCGCGGCGCGGACGATGAGCAGGGCTCGTTGCGGGTGCAGCCCGTCGGCGTCGAATGCCTCGTTCCACCGTTGCTTGTCGCGTTGCAGCACCTCGGCGACGCCGGGGACGGTGGACAGGGCGGCGGCCAGCACGACCTGCTCGGGGACACTGGTTCCGTCGATCAGGTCGTCGAAGGTGGCGTTGACGTAGCCGCGCACCAGGCGCCCGGGAGCGTGGTCCCGCGGGTCGACCGCCGCGTGCACCGCGGCGGCGAACTGCTCGGCGAGGTCCTCGGCCAGGGCGAGGAGCAACTGGTCGCGGGAGCGGAAGTGGTGCAGCAGGCCGCCCTTGGAGACCCCGGCCTGCCGGGCGATTGCGTCCACGCTGGCGCCGGACCCGTGCGTGCCGACGACCTTCGCCGCGGCGTCCAGCACCATCCTGCGGGTTCTGACGGTGTCGCGTTCTCGACCTCGCACCACGTCTCCCTGCTCGTCCCGGCGGCGAAACGGCTGTCGCCGCTGTGCCGATCCTACGAGCCGACCATACGGTTTGCTCAGCGGACCAAATGGTCGGTAACGTGGGAGCATGACGTCCGCGATGCCCTCTCCGCCGGTCGGCGCCACTTACGCCGGGCCGGACACGCCCGCGCGCCTGGCCCGCGCCGGAGCGCGGCAGTGGGCCGCGCTGGCGGCGCTGACCCTGGCGGTGACCCTGCTGGCCGTCGACGGCACCGTGTTGGCGCTGGCGATGCCGGCCTTGACCGCCGACCTGGGCGCCACCTCTGCCGAGGTGCTGTGGATCGGTGACGTCTATTCCTTCGCCCTGGCCGGCCTGCTGATCAGCATGGGCACCCTGGCCGACCGCATCGGCCGCAAGCGGCTGCTGCTGTTCGGCGTCGCCGGTTTCGGCGCAGCCTCGCTGCTGGCGGCCTTCGCGCCGACCGCGGGCTGGCTGATCGCCGCCCGCGTCCTGCTCGGCGTGGCGGGCGCGACGTTGATGCCCTCGACCCTGTCGCTCGTGCGCAATCTGTTCACCGACCCGGCCCAGCGCACCCGCGCGATCGCGGTCTGGTCGGCCGGCGCCGCCGGTGGCGCGGCCCTGGGCCCGCTGGTCGGTGGTGCTCTGCTGGAGCACTACTGGTGGGGGTCGGTGTTCGTCATCAACCTGCCGATCATGCTGTTGGTGCTGATCAGCGTCGCGCGGCTGGTGCCTGAATCGCGCAACCCCGACCCCGGACGCTTCGACCTGCTCGGCGCCGCGCTGTCGGTCGCTGCGATCGTGCCGCCGGTGTGGGCGGTCAAGCACATCGCCAAGACCGGCGTCGACCCGGCCGGCCTGCTCGCCGCCGCGCTCGGCGTGGGCGCCGCGGTGGTGTTCGTGCGCCGCCAGCGCACCCTGCGCACGCCGCTGGTGGACGTCACCCTCTTCGCCCGGCGCGCGTTCACCGGCACCGTCCTCGCCTCGCTGGTCGCGATCTTCGCCTTCAGCGGGCTGCTGTTCTTCTTCTCGCAGTACCTGCAGCTGGTCCGCGGCTACTCGCCCCTGCAGGCCGGGCTGCGGGAGCTGCCCGCCACCCTGGCCTCCATCGCCGTGGCCGTCGTCGCCGTCCGCGTCATCACCCGGCTCGGCGTGGGTCGCGCCCTCGCCGCCTCCCTGCTCGTGACCGCGGCGGGCCTGGGGGTGCTGGCAGTGGCCGAGGGTGCCACCGGATACACCTGCCTGGCCGTGGGGCTCGTCGTGATCGGGCTGGGGATCGGGATCGCGTTCACCGCCTCCACCGACGCGATCCTGAGCACGGTGCCCCGCGAACGCGCCGGCGCCGCCTCGGCGATCTCGGAGATGTCCTACGAGCTGGGCGTCGCGCTGGGCATCGCCCTGCTCGGCACCCTGCACACCGTGCTGTACCGCGCCGGCCTGCCCGACCTGTCCGCACTCGGCGACTCGACCCGCGAGGCCGTCACCGAGTCGCTGGCCGCCGGCACTCCGGCGCTGGTCGGCGCCGGCGAGCAGGGCAGCCTGATCCTGGCCGCCGCCCGCGACGCCTTCGCCCACGGCATGCAGATCACCTCGCTCGTCGCCGCGGCCCTGCTCCTCCTGGCCGCCCTGACCGCGTGGAAGATCATTCCCTCCGGCCGGCGCCCCTGAGTCCGCGACACCGGCTGTTCGGGCCCCGGTGAGAGACGTCCACCGTCGGCTGTCGATCGCCGGCCGGCGACAGGTGAGTGCAGGGCCCCGCGGGGAAGGCAGACGGGATGTCCGACGTGACCCTCTTCCTCGGCGGCGACGTGATGACCGGCCGGGGCGTGGACGCGATCCTGCCCGCACCGGGTCCGCCCGAGCTGCGTGAACCCGCCGTCGGGGACGCGCGGGACTACGTCGGCCTGGCCGAGGCCGCCGCCGGCCCGGTCCCGCGCCCGGCGCCGCCGGCCTGGCCGTGGGGCGAGGCGCTCGACCTGCTCGACGCGCTGCGGCCGGACGTGCGGGTGGTCAACCTGGAGACGGCGGTGACGGGCCGGGGCGCACACGCCCCGGCCAAGGCGATCCACTACCGGATGCACCCGGCGAACCTGCCCTGCCTCGCCGCGGCCCGGCTCGACGTCTGCGCGCTGGCCAACAACCACACCCTCGACTTCGGCGAGGTCGGCCTCACCGACACCCTCAACGCGCTGGCCGACACGGGCATCGTCACCGCCGGCGCCGGCCGCGACGAGGCGTCGGCCTGGGCGCCCGCCCGGGTGCCGCTCGCCGCGGGCCGCCGCCTGCTGGTCTGGTCGGTGGCCGCCCCGTCCAGCGGCGTGCCCCCGCCCTGGGCGGCCACCGCCGACGCGCCCGGGGTGGCGTACCTGCCGGAGGTCTCCGCCGCGTCGGCCGACGCGCTGGCCGGCCGGATCGCCGCCGTGGCGGGGCCGGGAGACCGGGTGCTGGTCTCCGTGCACTGGGGCTCCAACTGGGGGTACGACGTGCCGCCCGAGCACGTCGACTTCGCCCACCGGCTGGTCGACGCGGGGGTGGACGTGGTGCACGGCCACTCGTCGCACCACCCGCGACCGGTCGAGGTGTACCGCGACCGGCTGGTCCTCTACGGCTGCGGCGACCTGGTCGACGACTACGAGGGGATCGGCGGGCAGGAGGCGTACCGGCCGGAGCTGCGGCTGCTCTGGCTGCCCACCCTCGACGCGGCGACCGGGGCGCTGCGTCGGCTGCGGGCGGCCCCGGTGCGGATGCGCCGGATGCGGCTGGAGCGGGCCGCGCCCGGGGACGCCCGCTGGCTCGCGGACCTGCTGGGCGGCTTCGGCCCGCCGTTCGTCTCCGGGTTCGACATGGACCCCGACGGGCTGCTGGCCCTCCACCCGCGCTGACGGCCTGCCCGACGGGGGCCCGCGCCGACCGCCCGGCCTGCCCGTTATCCCGCGCCGACGGTCGCCCGTCCTGGCCGTGGCCCCGCGCCGACCGTGGTGTGCGCCACCCCGAGGACGGGCGATCGGACGCGTCGATGCCAGGGGCGCATCATAGATACATGACGCATCCCTCTCCGTCCGGGCGGGTCGCCGCGCCGTCGGCCGCCGAACGCGCCTACCGCCACCTCAAGCGGGCGATCCTGGAGCAGATCCACCCGGGCGGTTCGCTGGTCAGCGAGGGGGAGATCGCCGAGGCCGCCGGCGTGTCCCGCACGCCGGTCCGGGAGGCGCTGCTGCGCCTGGAGGCCGAGGGGCTGGTCAAGCTCTACCCCAAGCGGGGCGCGCTGATCCGTCCGGTCTCGGCCCGGGAGATCACCGACGTGATCGAGGCGCGGCGACTGGTCGAGCTGCACGCCGCCGAGCGGATCTGGCCCCGCCGGGCGGCGCTGCGGGAGGGGCTCGCCGCCCGGCTGGCCGAGATGCGCGCCGCGCACGCCGCCGGCGACGTGACCACGTTGATGGAGGCCGACCGCGCCTTCCACGCCATCGTGGTCGACGCGGCCGGCAACGAGATCCTCGCCGAGCTGTACCAGCGGCTGCGCGACCGGCAGCTGCGGATGGGGGAGGCCAGCTTCCGGCTCTCGCCCGGCTGGGCCGAGACGGCACTGACCGAGCACGCCGCCCAGCTCGCCGCGCTCGACTCCGACGACCCCGGGCCCTGGCTCGCCGCCGTCGCCGCGCACATCGACAAGGCCGCGGACGTGCTGCGGACGCTGCCGTGACCGTCCTGACCACCCCGGCACCCGCGCCGGTCGCGCCGCGCCGTGCCGCCGCGCTGGTCTGGGGCGTGGCGGTGAGCGCGTACGTGGCCGCAGTGTTCCACCGCAGCTCGCTGGGCGTCACCGGGGTCGACGCGGCGCACCGCTTCGAGATCAACTCCTCGGTGCTGGCCACCTTCTCCGTCGCCCAGCTCGCCGTGTACGCGCTGATGCAGGTGCCGGTCGGCGTGCTGCTCGACCGGTTCGGCTCCCGGCGGCTGCTCATCGCCGGCGGCGCGCTGATGGTCGCCGGGCAGGTCTGCTTCGCCCTCGCCACCGACGTGCGCCTCGCCGTGGCCGCCCGCGTCCTGGTCGGGCTCGGCGACGCGATGACCTTCATCAGCGTGCTGCGGATCGTGGCGTTCTGGTTCCCTGGGCGACGCAACCCGATGATGACCCAGCTCACCGGGACGCTCGGGCAGCTCGGGGCGATCCTCGGCGCCGTACCGCTGGTGGCGCTGCTGCACCGGGCCGGTTGGACTCCCGCCTTCCTCGCCGTCGCGGCGGTGGGGGCGACGGTGCTCCTGATGATCGTGGTTGCCGTCCGGGACACCCCGCACGGGGAGACCGCCCCCGGCCCGGCACCCGACCTCGCCGCCGTGCGCCGGAAGCTGCGGGCCGCCTGGGCCGAGCCGGGCACTCGGCTGGGCCTCTGGACGCACTTCGTCACCCAGTTCTCCGGCTCCGTGTTCGCCCTGCTCTGGGGATACCCGTTCCTGGTGCAGGGACAGGGACTCAGCCCGACGGCCGCCGCGTCGCTGCTCACCCTGATGACCGTCGCCATGTTCCTGACCGGGCCGGTGATCGCGCACCTGTGCGCCCGGCACCCGTTCCACCGGTCGGTGCTGGTCTTCGTGATCACCGGCGCCACCGCCGCGGTCTGGGCCGTCGTGCTGGCCTGGCCGGGACGCGCGCCGGGCTGGCTGCTGGTCACGCTGGTGCTGGTGCTGGCCGTCAACGGCCCCGGCTCCATGATCGGCTTCGACTACGCGCGTACCGCCAACCCGGTCAACCGGATCGGCAGCGCCAGCGGCGTGGTCAACGTCGGGGGCTTCCTCGCCTCCATCGTGCTGGTGCTGGCCGTCGGCGTGGTGCTCGACCTGGCCACGCCGGCCGGTCGGGCCGCCCCGGACCTGGCCGCCTTCCGCTGGGCCTTCGCCGTGCAGTACGCCCTCTGGGCGCTCGGCGCGGTGCAGGTCCTGCGCTACCGCAACGCCGCCCGCCGGGAGGCCGCCGCGCGGGCGCGTACCCCGGCCACGCCCTGAGTCCGGCGCGGCCGGGCCCGGCGCCGGGCCCCGGCCCGCCTCACCGTCGGCGGAGCCGGCGGCGGAGGGTCAGGTCGTCGAGCACCAGGGTCAGGCCGGCCCCGAGCAGCCAGACGTCCTTGGCCAGGCCGATGCCCTGCTGGGTGGGCTTCAGGCTGCCGGGCTCGCGCATCCCCGGCGTCTTGAGGTAGAGCTGCACCAGACCCGCGCCGAACGCGGCCAGCCCCAGCCCCGCGAGCGCCGACGGGACGAACGGCGCGAGCAGCGCCGCGCCCAGGGCGACCTCGGCCCGGGAGAGCAGCCGGGCGAACCGGTTCGGATCGAGCTGCCCGAGCTGCGGGATGGCGCCGACGGCCATCCCGTGCATGCCCTGCGCGGCCTCCCCCTCCAGGCTCCGCTTGCCGAGGCCGGAGTTGAGGATGAACGCGCCGGTGCTGACCCGCAGCGGCAGATGACTGACCTTCATGGCGCACTCCCGTCCCACCGTCGAACCGTGCCTCCGCCTACCCCGCCCACGAGGCGATAACCGCCCGACCTGGCGTTGGGACGACGGATGATCAGCGGTAGCGTCGCCGAGAGGACGTCACCCCACGGTGCCGTCGCAGCGCACCCTGGATGACGGCGGCGCGGCGCGCCGGCGTGGAGCAGGAGGAAATCGTGAGCCAACAGGTCAGGGGAGTCATCTCCCGCAGCAAGGGCGCGCCGGTCGAGGTGACGACGATCGTGGTGCCGGACCCGGGGCCCGGCGAGGCGGTCGTGCGGATCCTGTCCTGCGGGGTCTGCCACACCGACCTGCACTACCGCGAGGGCGGCATCAACGACGACTACCCGTTCCTGCTCGGGCACGAGGCCGCCGGCATCGTCGAGGAGGTCGGGGCCGGCGTCGACAGCGTCGCGCCCGGCGACTTCGTGGTGCTCAACTGGCGGGCCGTCTGCGGGGTGTGCCGCGCCTGCCGCCGGGGCCGACCGTGGTACTGCTTCGCCACCCACAACGCGTCCCAGAAGATGACCCTGACCGACGGCACCGAACTCGCCCCGGCACTCGGCATCGGCGCCTTCGCTGAGAAGACGCTGGTCCACGCCGGCCAGTGCACGAAGGTGGACCCGGCCGCCCGGCCCGCCGCCGTCGGGCTGCTCGGTTGCGGCGTGATGGCCGGTCTCGGCGCCGCCATGAACACCGGCGGGGTCACCCGGGGCGACTCGGTGGCCGTGATCGGCTGCGGCGGCGTCGGGGACGCGGCGGTCGCCGGCGCGGCGCTGGCCGGCGCGACGACGATCATCGCGGTGGACACCGACCCCCGCAAGCTCGACTGGGCCCGCAGGTTCGGCGCCACGCACACCGTGAACGCCCGCGAGGACGACGTGGTCGAGGCGATCCGCGCCGCGACCGGCGGCTTCGGTGCCGACGTGGTGATCGACGCGGTGGGCCGCCCGGAGACCTGGAAGCAGGCTTTCTACGCCCGCGACCTGGCCGGCACGGTGGTGCTGGTGGGCGTGCCGACGCCGGAGATGACGGTCGACGTGCCGCTGCTGGACGTGTTCGGCCGCGGCGGCTCGCTGAAGTCGAGCTGGTACGGCGACTGCCTGCCCAGCCGGGACTTCCCGATGCTCACCGAGCTCTACCTGCAGGGCCGCCTCGACCTGGACGCGTTCGTCACCGAGGAGATCGCGCTGGACGGGGTCGAGGAGGCGTTCGCCCGGATGCACCGCGGCGACGTGCTCCGCTCGGTGGTGGTCCTCTGATGGCGGCCCGCATCGACCACGCCGTCACCTCCGGCACGTTCTCCCTCGACGGCCAGACCTTCGACGTGGACAACAACGTCTGGATCGTCGGCGACGACACCGAGTGCGTCGTCGTCGACGCCCCGCACGACGTCGACGCGATCCTGGCCGCCGTCGGCGACCGGCGGGTACGCGCCGTCCTCGCCACCCACGCCCACGACGACCACGTCCGGGTGGCCCCGGCGCTGGCCCGGGCCACCGGCGCGCCGGTGCTGCTGCACCCCGCCGACCGGGTGCTGTGGGACATGGTGCACCCGGACGAGGCGCCGGGCGGGGAGCTGCGCGACGGGCAGACCGTCGAGGTGGCCGGGGTCGCGCTGACCGTCCTGCACACCCCCGGCCACAGCCCCGGCGCGTGCAGCTTCCACGCCCCGGTGCTCGGCGCGGTGTTCACCGGCGACACGCTCTTCGCCGGCGGGCCCGGTGCCACGGGGCGCTCGTACAGCGACTTCGGCACCATCGTCGCCTCGATCCGGGACCGGCTGCTCACCCTGCCGCCCGAGACGGTGGTGCACACCGGGCACGGCGACAGCACCACCGTCGGCGCGGAGGCCCCGCACCTGGACGAGTGGCTGGCCCGAGGGCACTGAGCGCGCGGGCCGGCGGGCCGGCCACGGTCAGCCCGTCGCCCGGACCGGACCCGCCGGCCCGGTCCGGGCGACGCCGCCCACCCGGCGGGCGGGGGGAGGAGCGCCGGCGTCGGTCAGAGCGGGTGGGGGAGGAGCGCCGGCGCCGGTCAGAGCGGGCGGCGGATGTGCAGGCGGACCGTCGTGCCGACGGCGGTGCTGTACACCCGGACCAGGTCGCAGAGCGCCTGCACGATCACCAGGCCCCGACCGCCGACGCCGTCCTTCGCCGGAGTCAACCGGCCGGCCAGCGGGTCGGCCAGCCGGCCGTCGTCGTGGATCTCGCAGACCAGGTGCTCGGCGGTCCGCCAGACCCGCAGCACGCCCGCGCCCCCGGCGTGCGCGATGCTGTTCGTGGCCAGCTCGGTCACCGCGATCTGCAGGTCGGCCACCCGGTCCTCGTGCAGCCCGGCGACCTGGCCGTGGCCGGCGACGAACGCGCGCACGGCGGGCAGGCTGTCGACCTGGTAGGCCAGTGCAGCGACCGGTTCCGCCGGTGCCGGCAACGGGATGTTGTAGCGGGCGACCACCTCCGACGGGGCGTATGCCCCGCTCGACCGCCGCCCCGCGTCGTCGACGAGCACCGGGTGCGTGGCGCACGCGTCGGCCAGCACGTCGTCGTCGAGGCCCGCCACGTCGTACGGGCAGAGGATGGTGGCGTCACGGCCGGCGAACGCCATGTTGATCAGCGCTTCGTGCTGGGCGCAGGCCGGATACTCGGTGTCGCTGCGCCCGGCCCAGATCGGCTCGCCGATGATCCGCACGCGCCGGCCGGCGTGCTCGTCGATGAACGCCTGCAACACCCACGGGATGATCCGCCCCGGGTTCCGGCCGGCCTCGGTCATGTCCGCCCAGCGCACGCCGTCCATCGCGCCGACCGCGGCGCGGACCAGCCACAGGTTGGCGCCGGGCATCGCGACCAGCACCGGTTCTGCGGCGGCCAACCCGCCGGTGATGAACGGCACCGTGCCCGCCAACAGCTCGTCCGGGTCGCGGTAGAAAAGGCCCTCGTGCACGAAAGCGCCCGCTGTGCCGCCCGGCCCGGTCATGCCGCCGGTCCCACCGGGGACGGGCCCGACGTGTCCAGGGCGTCGGCCGCGGCCCGACCGTGGCGGGGACCGGGGGTGACGAAGCGGCCGACGGCGGCGAGCGCGTCGGTCTCGTCGTCGTCGGCCCACCAGACGTGGTCCCCCAGGGCGGCCTGGTCGACCACCGCACCAACAGTCAATTCCCTGCCTTCCGGTCGGCGTTCCCACTGTAATCCCCGGTTTCGGTACCGACCCAGCGGGTGAACCGTAGGCGCCCGGCGCACCGTGACCGACTAGGCTCTGCCGGCATGACGACGGACGACGCCGGCCGCCCACCCGCCGTACGCCAGCTTCGTCTGGTCGTGGAGGCCGAGGACTACGAGGCGGCGGTCGTGTTCTTCCGTGACGCGTTGGGCCTGCCCGAGCAGGCCGCCTTCACGGGGGAGGGCGACGCGCGGGTGGTGATCCTCGACGCCGGCCGGGCGACGCTGGAGATCGCCAACCCGGCGCAGAAGCGGATGATCGACGAGGTCGAGGTCGGGCGGCAGGTCGCCCCCAAGATTAGGGTGGCGTTCGAGGTGGACGACAGCCGGTCCGCCACCCGCCGCCTGGTCTCCGCCGGCGCCACCGAGATCGCCCCGCCGACCGTGACCCCGTGGCAGTCGCTCAACTCGCGCCTCGACGCCCCGGCCGGCCTGCAGATCACGCTCTTCCAGGAACTGCTCGGCGCGGACGAGCGGGCGACCCTCGACGGCTTCGGCACCGACCGGGCGCGCGAGGAGTAACCGAAAAGGACTCCTCGGTCCGTTCGGAGCGTGGCCGGCAACGACGGCGCGGGCGGAAGGGCGGAACCGGAATCGGCCGGGGCCGGCAGGTCGGTGACCGGCTGCCGCCGCCGCACGACGCTGCTCCGGCCGGCACCGAAATTCGGGTGCGTCCCGGCCCGCGCGCGGGAAGTATTCGCAGCCGTGCACCCCACCGCCGGTCCGGCCGCCGTCGACGCGGCACTGACCCCCGCCCAGCGCGCGGCGATCGGGCACGTCCGCGCGGCGGCGCTGCGCGACCGCCCCGCAGCCCTGGCCGCCATCGCCCGCGCACTCGCGGGCTCGGGCGTGACCCACCGGCCGGAGCGCCTGATCGCCGCGGTCGGCCGGCACGGTCGCCTCACCCTCAACTTCCACCCGGACCGGCTGAGCGCCGACGGGCGTACGGTCGCGTCGGCCCTCGCCGCCGAGGGCGTCTACCGCAGCCAGTTCGAGACCGGCATCTCCAACGGCGGGCTGACCGCCTTCCCCGGGGGCGACCGGGACCGCTGGGAGGAGACCCTCTTCGGCGGCGCCTACCAGGTGCCCGGCGTACCCCCGACGGACCGGCCGAAGTACGGCGGCCTGAACCTGCTCGACCACCCGGACGGTGCCAGCCCCCGGTTCGGCTCCTGCCACCTGCGGCTGCGCCCCGAGGTGCTCGCCCGGGCGACGTTCTGCTTCGGCGACAGTCACCTGGGCCCCCGCGACCTGGGCACCGTCGACGTCTTCGAGCCGGTGCTGGCGGCCCTGCTCGCGGCTACCGACGGCACCGGGGTCACCCTGGGCGTGCCGGGGGATGGGGTGGCCCTGGTCCGGGCGCTGCTGCGCCGCCGCGAGGACGCCGCCTGGGCCGCCGGCGCCGCGGGTCGCGCCCTCGACGACTACATCGAGGCCCAGATCCACGGGGAGTTGAGCCTGGCCCGGGACGTGGAGGCGGTGGTCCTGGACCCGTCCTTCCGGGGCACCGAGGCCGGCGAGACCCTCGACGCGCTGGCCCGTCGGCACGGCGTCGCCCTGCACTGGCACGCCGGCTTCGCGCTTCCCGTCGACCGGATCGACCCCGACTTCCGGGGGCCGGCCATCCCCCCGCTGGCCGCCCGGGTGCACGCCGAGTTCGCCCGGCCGGGCGAACTGGTCGACGCCGCCCTGATCGGGCGCGCGGCGGTCTCCGTGGTCACCGAGCCGTCCCGCTGGGCCGACCGGGGGCCGGCCGAGGTCACCCTCCAGCACCTCAAGCAGCTCTGGCACGTCCTCGTCCGGTTCGGCGCGCCCCACGCCGCCTGAGCCGGTCTGGTCCGGCACCGTGCCAGCCCTCACCGGTCCGGCCTCGCGGTGAGCGTGTCCCGGCTGTCCCGGCCCGGACTCGGCCGGCCTGGGTCGATCGTCCGGTTCATCTTTCCGCGCGCCGACGCAGGGGAATGTGCTCGCCCGTCCCACGTGTCGAGTGACGGGGACCGCAGCACGCCACCACCGGCTCATATCCGGAATGCCCGACAGGTCAAGCTGGTTGTGTCCCCCGTACCGCCGGAACCGAAACCTCCTCCGGCGCGGAAGTTCCCCCGAGGAGCGCTCAGCACGGAGCGCTTCGCCTGACCGAAAGGGCAACCATCGTGAAGTACGACTTCACTCGGTGGCTCCCGGCCATCGCGAAGGACTCGAAGGACTCGAACCGCAAGATCGCGCTGAGCGTCGTGGGTGTCGCCGCCCTCGGCGGCCTGGCATTCGGGCCGACAGCCGTGGCCGCACCTGTCACCAGCACGCCGCACGAGGGCGCCGTGGCCGCGATCGAGCAGGCCACCGGCCAGGGCAAGTCGGCCCCCACCGAGGAGTCGGCCCTGACCACCGGCGGCGAGACGGCCAAGCCGGTCGCCGACAAGCCCGCCCGGGACGAGCTGATCCCGCACGGCGTGCAGGGCGCCCAGTCGCGCATCCCGCTCGACGACGCGCAGCTCGCCAACGCCAAGGCCATCATCGAGGAGGCCAAGGAGACCGGCGTGGGTGAGCGGGGCGCCGTCATCGGCATCGCGACGTCGCTGCAGGAGTCGAAGCTCTACAACCTCGGCCACCTGGGCGCGTACAACGACCACGACTCGCAGGGCCTGTTCCAGCAGCGCCCGTCGTCGGGTTGGGGTTCGCCCGACCAGATCACCGACCCCGAGTACGCCTCGCGGGCGTTCTTCGAGGCGCTCAAGAACGTCGGCGGCTGGCAGGACCTGCCGCTGACCTCCGCCGCACAGACGGTGCAGGTCTCGGCCTACCCGTTCGCGTACGCGCAGTGGGAGGAGCAGGCAGCGGACATCGTCGCCCAGCTCTGGTGACGACCGTGTGACAACCGCATGACCCGACCGGCCGGTCCCGATTTCAGGGGGCCGGCCGGTTGTGTCTGCGGCGGCGCGTTCTTCCGGCGCTGTGCCTTCCTTGGTGGGGGGGTGTTGTCTTGCTGTGCGGTCGTGGTGGGGGGTGTGGCCCGCCGTGCCCGGCTCCGGGCGGTCAGGCTTGATCCCTGCGCCGGG